>JAPPMC010000131.1 GCA_028819235.1 Bryobacterales bacterium | reverse complement strand
TAGCCGCGTCTCAGCAGGAGCCCCGCTCGTGACTTATGGGGCAAGGGCAGGCTGCGCCCATCCCCATCCTGTGAAGAAGAGTCGGTTGACTTCGGACGCTTGGTACCGGGCGATCTCACGCAGGGAGCTTGCTTGCAGACCGGCCGCGGCCTCCGCCACGCCATCGTTCTCCGCGGTGGCGACGTGCTCGGCAATCGTGAAATTGCGAATCGCGGTCTGCCACATGAAGACCGTTCCGCAGCTCCACGCCCCGAGGGCGAACAGCAGCAATAGCTCGGCGCGCCTCATTGGGTTGGGTCAACGTACTCAGGGGGCGGAGCGGCACCCTCTCCGAAGAAGTACGCATCCATCTGCTGGATGATCATTTCTTGGGCCTGCAGGGTTGCCGGGTTCAGCCGATACTCATTGATGACCATCTTCAGGTGCTCGGCCCACTGTGCCCACGCCAGCTTGGACACGTTGTCGTAGATCCTTTGTCCGAGGTCTGAATCGAACGGAACTTCGTCCAGACCGGGCAGTTCACGGTGAAGCTTTACGCAGCGCACCATCCTCTCGGGCATGTCTCAAGCGTAATACAGTGCAAGCCGGACCGACGAACGCTTGCCGGCGGACACGCCGGTCCCCCGGACCCCTCTCAACCCGCCTCCGAGCCACGGACAGAGGACGCTGGGCTCCCCGCGCCTATACTTGGTCGCGTGCTGGACGCGAGACTTATGGTCGATCTAGGAGGGCTGGAGGTCGCTGTGCAGACGGGCAACATCACAACTGTCCCGGCAGACGCGATCGGAAACGCCGCCAATGCTGAACTGAGGGGCGGAGGAGGCGTGGACGGCGCGATACACCGAGCCGGCGGGCCGTCGATCATGGCCGAACTGGACAAGGTCCGGGCAAGGATCGGGCGCTGCCCACAGGGAAGCGCGGTTCACACGAGCGCTGGCAACCTGCCTGCCAAGTGGGTCTTGCATGCGGTCGGACCGGTTTACCGAGATGGCCGCAGCGGCGAGGCTTCGACGTTGGGACAGTGCTACGCGTCCTGCCTTGAGCTCGCCGACAAGCTTGGAGCACGGTCGTTGACTTTGCCAGCGATCAGCACGGGTGTCTATGGCTACCCGATGGACGACGCCGCACGGGTGGCCATCTCGGCGGTCGTTGCCGCATCTCGCGAGAGTCCACACAACTTGGAGCGGGTCACCTTCGTTCTCTTCGGGACGGAGGCGTTCCGGTCGTTCGGTCGGGCGTTGCTCGACGTGCTCGTCTGAACCGACCTCCCCCGAACTCGGCCCCTATCGCCAGCTCGGGTAAAGCGTTCCCAGACGATTCGCCGCACTGGACGAGTCTTCAAGGTGCGACCGAGCTCCCGACTCGCCTCTGTCACCAAGATCGGTCCATCGACGGCGACGACCACTACGGGTACAGGCAAGACCGACACGCAGGCCGCGGAGGGGTATTCCGCTGAACACTCGCCCCTGAGGGGCCGCGCGACGATCTCCGGGGGAGAGTGGGACGCGAATTCGAGTGGTCAGTCGGTCCCGAGCGGCGTGAGAGGACTCGTTCCCTACGAGTTCCGCTGCCTAGCCTCCAAGACCGCGAACCTCACATGAGAAGACAGGTCGCATCGTCACCGTGATCGAAGCTTGCCATGGACTCAGGAGGCGTATGGCTCGATCAGGGGGAATCCCGCCCTGCAGCGATTCCCGGCTGTGTAATCACAGCGGCGTGCGCGGCGTGCACCAGCCAGTGCGAAGGAGGGCTCGGGAGACCACAGACCCACGCCAATCAGACCTGAGGGCAATTCCTGTAGGGCTGCCCAACGCCGGGCTTCCGGCGGTCGATGTGAGCAAACCTGCACTCAAGCGGAGACAGTGCCCTCCACCCTTGACTCATTGCGATCGTCTACAACGGCGACGTACCGGTTGTCCCCAGCAGACTCCGCGGATCGAGGCAGATCCCACTGGCTGCTGGCGACCTCTGAGACGGGGCTATCAACAGCAACCGGTGACGCGTTGGCGGAACTGGCCGAAATCCCGTCCTCTTGGAGCACCTGATGCACGCGTATCACGATAACGGTGAGGGCAACGCCTACGGGGCGCAGAATACGAGACCGCAGTCGGCGATCCGGAAGGTAGGCGCGACCCGGTTGTCGCGGCGGCGAACGCCGCGACATCGGAAGCCGGCACGCGACGCGTACTTGACGCGGTTCGGAATGACGCTCTACAGACCAAGGTCAGCGACGCTTCCGTCGCGCGGATCGACAATCTGGAGCCGTGGGTCGATTCTGGATCCTCGCATGCCGCAACAGCTCGGACGCGGTACTTGAGGATGATCAGTCGGAAATCAAGGACCTGGCTGCAAGCATCACACCTAACCCTCGCTCGGTGGTCGCTGTGATAGTCTATGCCGGGCTCGATGCCATGCGGCGGCAGACATGGCCGCGCTTATTGTCCCGAGCCATCCCAAAGAGGCCCGTGACATGCCGGTAGTGGAAGTCAACGGACTGACCTTCACCTACCCGTCCGGGACGAGTCCCGCTGTACGGGATCTGCGCTTCCGCGTCGAGCAGGGCGAGGTCTTTGGCTTCCTGGGGCCGAACGGGGCGGGCAAGTCCACTACCCAAAGACTTCTCATCGGGTTGCTGCGGGGCTACACGGGCAAGGTCTCAGCGCTAGGTCGCGACCTTGCGGACTGGGGAGCCGCTTACTACGAGCAGATCGGCGTCTCGTTCGAGCTGCCCAACCACTACCTTCGCTTGACCGGCTTGGAGAATCTGAGCTATTTCCGGGCCCTGTACCGGGGAGAGACCCGACGGCCGGAAGCGCTGCTCGAGATGGTGGGTCTGGCGGATGATGGAGGACGCTACGTATCCGAGTATTCCAAGGGAATGAAAACGCGACTCGGCGTTGCGCGCGCCTTGCTCAATGACCCCCGATTGGTCTTCCTGGACGAACCAACCATGGGGCTCGATCCTGTCAGCGGCAGACGCATCAAGAGCCTGATCCGGGAAATGAAGGAGACCGGGCGAACGGTCTTCCTGACGACGCACGACATGACCGTGGCTGACGAACTGTGCGATCGCGTGGCATTCATAGTCAACGGAGAGATCAGCATCGTCGGATCACCGCACAAGCTGAAACTGGCGCACGGCGCACGGAAGGTCAGAGTGGAGCACACATTGGACGGCACACCCGCGCGGTCCGAGTTCCCTCTTGACGGTATCGGTGCCAACGCCGGCTTCCTAGCCTTGCTGCGCGAGGCCGAAGTCCAAACGATTCACTCGCAGGAAGCGACGCTTGAGGACGTGTTCGTGCACGTCACAGGTCGCAGCCTGCACTGAACCGATGCATAGACTGGCGGCGACCCTCAAGCTGGATCTCCGGCTGCAGTTGCGGAACGGCTTCTACTACGCGGTGGCCTTCGTGCTGGCTTGCTGGTTCGTCCTGCTCACCCGGCTCCCAACAGTCGACTGGGACTACGTACTGCCGGTCTTCGTGTTCGGCAACCTAGTAATGGTCAACTTCTACTTCGTGGCAGGTCTAGTTTTGCTCGAGAAGGCCGAAGGAAGCCTCGAGGCCCAAGTGGTGACACCGCTCGCGAGCTGGGAGTACCTGGTCTCGAAGACGGTATCGCTAACCGCCCTCTCGCTAGTAGAGCAGATCATCATTGTCTGGTCGGCGTACGGCATGGGCTTCGGAGGAGGCCCCCTGTTCAGCGGAATCGTGCTAGCGGCATTCCTATACACGCTGACGGGGTTCCTTCTTGTGGCCCGATACGAATCGATCAACGAATACCTCTTTCCCTCCGTCCTGTTCACGGTCGCTATTTCGCTTCCCGTTGTCGGCTACTTTGGCCTCTGGGACACGTGGCTGCTATATCTCCATCCCTTTTCGGCGCCACTGGTGCTTCTGACGGGCGCATTCAGGCCGATTCCCCCATGGCAATGGGTCTACGGCATACTCTATTCCGCCGCCTGGACCGGATTGCTCCTGCTGGCTTCCCGCCGAGCCTTCGATCGCTTCATCGTGACCCAGAAGGGACGTCACTGATGCCAACGGCAATCGCTGTGGTCCGGGCTCTCGGTCCGGTCGACCTCAAGAGCGTCGTAAGAGACAGCCTGCTGCGTTGGCTGATCGCCGTTCCGACCGTCTTCGCCCTACTCTTCCGGTGGGGCACTCCTGCCGTCTCGGACTGGCTTGGTGAACGCTACGCGTTCGACCTCGCTCCCTACTACCCGCTGCTTACCAGCTTTCTCTTACTCATGGTCCCGACAATGCTGGGATCGGTGGTGGGGTTCCTGCTTCTGGATCAGCGGGACGATCGCACTCTCACCGCGTTGCAGGTCACGCCCCTGACAGTCGAGGGATACCTTGTCTACCGCACAGCCATTCCGATGGCCGTCAGCGTGCCCGTGATGATGGCGAGCATAGCCATCGCCGATCTCGTCAGTGTCAACGTCGTCCAAGCGCTCGCCGCCGCTGTCCAGGCGGCTCCCGTGACTCCGCTCTACGCACTGTTTGTCGGCGCCTTCGCGGCGAACAAGGTACAGGGATTCGCCCTGCTCAAGGGGGCCGGCGTCTTGACCTGGCCACCGATCGTAGCCTGGTTTGTTTCGTCGCCGTGGCAACTGGCATTCGGGATCGACCCGTTGTACTGGCCGCTCAAGGTGTTTTGGATGATCGAGTCCGGCGCACCCTCCATTTGGCCCTACTTCCTGGGTGGCCTCGCCTACCAATCGTTCCTAGTCTTCGCCCTGCTGAGCCGTTTCAAGCACGCTGTCTCTCGGTAATCCCGAAGGTGCTGCGACCGGGCCCGGGAACTGCCAAGACGACTCGAGGAGCGAGAGCCGCCGCTTTACGGCGAAAGGCAGGTCCATCGAGTGCGGGGGCCAGATGCCTCTCGGCGACGTTCCGAGCCCCGCTCTCAGGGCTCTCGCACGTCGTGTTCCGCCAGTTCCCGACTGCCATCAAGGCCAAAGTCGGCAAGCCCCTTCAACACCCTCCCGCGTGATGGACAGGCCTGATCCTCACCACGCGACGGGCCCTCATGTCACCCTCTGCCCCGCCCCGGTGCAGGCGAGGGGTGAAGGAGTTTCTGTACAGAGCCAGCAGGTGGCAGTGCCACAGAATCGAAGTGTTTGAGGAACTCTACTGGATACTCAGAAAGCTACACGTGAAGCACTGAGCAGGGTTGGAGGAGAAGCCGGGAACCGAGGAGCAACCTTCGATTTGTGCCCGGTCCGGTCGGAAAGGGAAGAGGTCGTGCGTAAGGCCTGTGCTGGCGTTCCGATTCGAGAGCGGGGCTGTGCCTGATGCGTCGCTAGTTTCGATTATGTGAGTCCGGCCAGCGCCGAGAGCAGTCCGACCGTTCCTGCACCGGCGATGATCCACGCAGCCGGCAAACGAGCCAGAAACAGAGCCGCAGCTGCACAGGACGCAAATATCCAGGCCGGGACCGACACGAGCGAGACCCGAGCGAGGTCTATGGCAACCGCCGCGATGAGTCCAACTGCGGCCGCGTTGACGGCGTCGAGAAAGGCAGCGCTGACCCGGGAAGTCCTGAGCCGGCGGACCAGCGGATTGAGCATCCAGACAAATCCGAACCCGGGCAAGAAGATTCCGGCAGTAGCGACCAGAGCGCCCGACCAACCTCCAATCACGTACCCAAGGAACGTTGCTGCGGTCAGAACAGGGCCAGGCGTGAACTGGCCCACCGCGATCGCGTCTAGGAGCTGCTGCTGGGTGACCCAGCCGTAATCCTGGACAAGCCCGCCTTCAAGGAACGCAATTAGGACGTAGCCGGAACCGTACAGGACGCACCCCACCTTGAAAAAGAACTGAGCCAGAGCCCCCAGACTGGCATCCTGACCCTCCGCAGCCATTGCGGATCCGGGCATGAAGAGCGAAACGACCATCCCCGCCCCCAGAGCGCGAGGTAGCAGGAGCGCCAGACCGCCGATGATGCCGCCCACCAGTAGGGCCGGGATCTCGCCGATTCCGGCCAGAACTGCGAGAGCAACCCCTGTGGCGATCACCGCGAGACCCGCGTTTGCAGCCGCCTTGCGTCCGAGTTTGAGCACAGCCCCCAAGATGACCACCAAAACGGCGGGCCGAACTCCTTGGAGGAACGCCTCAGCACTGGGCAGCGTACCGATCTTCACGTAAATCGATGCGAGGACAGCAGTAATTGCCGCTGCCGGCAGGACAAAGCCAAGCCCTCCGGAGAAGAGTCCCAGTGCCCCGCCCCGCTCGTACCCGATGTGCATCGTCATCTCGGTCGAATTGGGACCTGGAATCAGGTTGGTGGCACCCATGAGGTCGAGGAACCGCTGTCGCGACAGCCATCCTCGACGCGAAACGAACTCATCCTCCAGGAGCGCCAGATGCGCGGCGGGCCCGCCGAATGCAATGCAGCCGAGTCGCAGGAAGGCAGCCCAGATTCCCGGCAATCGGCCGATTGAATCCCTGACGGTCATGCCAAGCGCGCCCAGATCGGAGGGAGTTTCCGTGAGCCTACCTTCGCCATGCTTCCATGTCCGGGCGGTGCGGTCCCGGGTCGAAGAAGCGGGCTCCAGAGCCGGTCCGGTCATAGTCCCCAAACTCGAGACGCACCTCTTCGACCATTCGCATCATGCCCTCCACGATAGTCGCGTTCTGCACGGCCACATTCCGGCTCTCGCTCCAATCAAATCGAAGGTCGTACAGCTCGGGCGCCTTGACGGCGTCGATCATGCGCCCGTACCACGAGGTCCACGGCGGATCGGCCGGTCGGTCAAGGACGAGCTTCCAGCGCCGATCGCGGACCGCCTGCAAATGGGTGTAGCCGAAGTAGAAAAAGCTCTCGCGAGGACTACGTTTGGACCGACCCTCGAGCCACGGCCAGAGATCAATCCCGTCGAGCCTTCTTCCGCTGGGCAGCGGTGCCCCGGCAAGTGCAGCAAAGGTCGGCAGCAAGTCAAGGGTCGACGCCATATCATCGCTAACCTGCCCTGCGGGAATCCGGCCGGGCCAGCGGAAGATTCCGGGCACTCGCAGGCCGCCTTCCCACGTCGTCATCTTGTAGCCCCTGAGCGGGGAGGCGCTTCCTCCGTAGTCCCCTAGGTGGTCCTCGATCCACGGCCCGTTGTCGGACGTGAATATGACGAGCGTAGTCCCGTCGAGACCCAGCCTTTCCAAGGCATCCAAGACTTTGCCCACGCTCCAGTCGAGTTCCTCGATCACGTCCCCGTAGAGGCCACGGGGGGACCGTCCCTTGAAACCGGGGGATGCCCCGAGGGGGACGTGGGGCATCGTATGGGACAGGTACAAGAAGAACGGGCGGTCGCGATTCCGCTCTAGGAACTCAATGGCTTCCTCGGTGTAGCGCCTCGTGATCAGATTCAGGTCCGTCGGGCTCTCGAGCACTGCTTCATTGCGCATCAGTTCCGTCTTCCAGCCTCCCGGTTCGACCTCGCGTGTCGTGCCGTTGTGCGATGGAGTGCCGAAGAAGTAGTCGAAACCTTGGTTGTTCGGAAGCAGTTCCCTCTTGTACGGCCCCGTTCCTGGCCCCCTCGCTCGCGCCCCGCTTCCCGCCAGATGCCACTTTCCGATCAGTGCGCTCACGTAGTCCTTGGCCTTCAGAACCTCGGCGATGGTCTCTTCCTGAGGGTGCAGGATGGTATGCGGCCCTTTCGTGTTGCCCGGCTCGGCGAGGCGGATCGGATAGCAGCCCGTCAGCAGTGCCGCTCGCGACGGGCCGCAGACGTTTTGGGCATAGAAGCTCGTCAATCGGATGCCTTCCGCGGCCATTCGGTCCAGATTCGGCGTCCGAATGTGGCGGTTCCCATAGCAGCCGAGATCTCCGAAGCCCAAGTCGTCTGCGAATATGACGACAAAGTTGGGCCGCTCCTGGGCGACAGACGGGACGCACAGAATCGTCAATCCAAGCGCCGCCGACGCCAGCCCCCTTGTAAGCATTCCAAGCGATGTTTTGCCCCGCAGGCTCGTCTCTGAGGTAATCGCGACGTGGCCCTCGGCACGACCGGAAGGCCGTTCACGAGCCAATCGCGTCAGGCTACCGCTCCAGCGACGAGCACCTTCGCCAACCACGGCTTGCCGTCCCTCCTCCAGTTGGCCCTTGCCCGACAACACCCACGGGCGCAGTTGCTGCCGGTCCAGCGGAAACAGCTGGCGGACCAGTTCCTCCAAGCGCTGTAGCGCACGGCACACCTCTACGATCTCAAGGGGAACGCCGCAGTACATGTGCCTTAGACTTCAATCGCATCCTGCGCCGTCCCAGATCCCGACCTGGCGGACGGCGTGGTCCAGGCCGCGCTGCCAATCCTCGTGGTATGTGTGCAGCCCGAATGCTTCGGAATCTTCGACCGCGCCCGTGCAGCGGGTCGAGCTCTAGCCCCGGTCCGATCAGGGCGATTCCCGCCGCTCCGCAGAGAGCCGCCAAGCACGGTGGCTGTCGAGCAGGTCGATGTCTTCGAGCAGCGAGGCAAGCACGCCCGCAATCGCGGACCAAGCCGTGAGGCCATAGTTAGTCGCGCTCGTCCACAAGGGGGACGTCACGGTTGTCGCCTGCGGTCTCCGGAGATCTGGCTATCGGCTCTTGCGCGCTGGTGACCCCTCGGACCGGTCTCTCAACCCCGATTGGTGCTTCGTCCGCTGAGCGGACGGACACACGGTTCTCTTGCAGCGCTTGACCCAATAGCATCGCGAGAATAGTGAGCACGACGCCAACGACGCTGAATGCGAGGCCGACGAGTACAAGTCCCCACCGGAACATCGATGCCATCGAGTCAAGCCGCTTGTCGATCGAGTCGTGCCGTCCCTGAAGACTGGCGACTGCCACCTCAACGTTTCCCAAGCGCGCCTCGACACCGTTCATGCGGCCCTCAAGGCCCTCCAGACGCGCCTCCGTTGCCCCGAAACGCTGTTGAACAGCCGCAAAGCCCGTGCGCACTTCGTGCGCAAGAGAGTCGATTCTTGCGTTCAACTCGTTGCTCAGCACGCGGGCAATCTCAAGGGATCTCTCGTTGATCAGACCCCGGATCCTCTCGGTGGCAGTATACGCCAACGCGATATTCACTCCCTTCGCGCGCAGCGCATCAAAGATGGCAATGGCATCCGCAGACACCTGAGTAGAGCTGGGTTCGGTTCGCTCCTTGTCACTCAAATTCATCATTTCTCCCACCCACGACAATATCATAAATCGTACATTCCTGCAAATCTGCTCCTATTAGTAACCCATATTAAAGGGTACCTGAGATATAATGCGCGGCCTTCGCTGCAACATGATGGGCAGCCGTTTCTGGCGGCTAACGCCCAACAGATCGACGAGTCGGTCTCGACTACTCCCGAAGCGCCAAGCTCTCTGCGCTCGCGGGAGTGTGCGAAGGTCAGGTCTGCCTGACAGACCGAGTCACCACTTTGGCAGGAGTCAATGTGAACCGATTCACCCTCGTGCGGGGCGCAAGGCCAAGCTCACCCGCCCCGGCGCGGCGGACGAAGAGCCAGTCCTCAAGTCAAGAGCTTCGGAGTGCCTGCGGACGAACACGGAGAATCGCTGGGGAGACCAAGTAGTGAGCCGAATCCAGGACCTGCTCGAAGACAAGCGCCGCCCGAGATGGACTACGACGGACACGGAAGGGGACGCCGCCCTAGACGAAGAGTGTCTCGGCGACTGAGTCCCGACCGCGGCAAGTCCCCACCAGTCCATCTTCGGGGTGCTGCGCCGCTGCGGGCATTGATGCATGGAGTCCCGTTCACGGCGCGCTCCGCTGATGGCTCGCTCGCCTGCGAGCTTCGGTCGCGCGTCGGCATGTGACAGACATGCCGGATCGCGGCCAGGAATTGCCGGATCGAGGGCTCAAACGAGGCATCCAGATGTGCGGAGCCGGCTGGACCCGAGACTTCGCGGGACTAGTCCCTGAAATACGAGGAGCCGCCGGTAAGATGGCGTCGGCAGACGTCCTCGTTCAACTCGATCCCCAACCCAGGCTTGTCCGACAGCACGTAGTAGCCGTCCTCATAGAACGGACCTTCGCGCTCGATGAGGTCATCCCAATGCGGCAGCTCGACGGAGTCGGACTCGAGCGCAACGAAGGATCGGATGGCGGCGCAGGCATGCGCGTTGGCCACCGTGCCGACTGGCGTGCACATGTTGTGGCACGCAAACGTGATGTAGTACTGGTCCGCCCAGTCCGCGATGCGCTTGGTCTCGAGCAGGCCTCCCGCCTTCTGGGGGTCTGGCTGCAGGATGTCGGCCGCCTGCTTCTCAATGAACGGTCTGAAAGTCTGCCGCGTGTACAAGTTCTCTCCCGTGCACGTGGGGACATTGCACTCAGCGGTGAACCTGGCCATCGCATCGGCGTTCTGCGGCGGAATGGGATCCTCGATGAACCACAGGTTCAGGTCCTCGACCATCCGGCTGAAGGAGAGCGCATCCGCATAGTTGTAGTTGAAGTGAAGGTCGATTCCTAGGGGGTAGTGCTCGCCCAATCGTTCCCGCACAGCCTCCAAGATGGCCCGCCACTGCTTCATCTCCAGGGAGGAGATGCCCCTGTTCCAGATCTCGCCCCGATACTGGAACGCCTCGCCCCTGATGGCGCGGCCTCGGCTCTCCCAGTCCATATCGAACTTGGTGGCTTTGAAGCCATAGGCAAGCGACTTTTCGGCTTCGGCCACCCAGGCGGCTGGATCCGTGGTCTGCGGCGAGCCGGTGTCATGGTAGATCAGGATGCGGTCGCGGAAACGGCCGCCGAGCAGCACGTAGACCGGCACGCCCAAGATCTTGCCTGCGAGATCCCAAAGCGCAGTCTCGATTCCGCTGATGGCGCTTGGCAGAGATCCTGTCCAGCTTCCGTGGCCGAGCGTGGCCTCGGCCATCTTCGTCGCCAAGTAGTCCACCTGCAGCGGGTCTTCGCCCCGAAGAATGTCCTCGAAGGACCGCACGTGGCTCAGGATGCCGTCGCGGTTGTACGACTCCCCAATCCCGTACAGCCCGGAATCCGTCTCGACCCTAACCAAATGGGCTGGGTACTTGATGTGGACCGAAGCGGTCTTGATCGCAGTGACCTTGACCTTCCCCAACTGCGTCTCGGCGGCCGGAAGGGCTTGGAGCACTTGGGGCAGCCCCGGGGCCAGTGAGCCAGCCGCGGCGGCCAGTCCGGACTTGACAAGCTGTCTTCTGCTGAGCATGGCAGCATGATACCCGACCCGTAACGCCGCCGGTCCGTCGCCGAGAGTAGCCGCCCCGCCCGCAGGCCCCTTTCCCAGCGGCGCCTGTGGACACGAGCCAGACGTCCGTTCCACGATCGCGACCCCTTCGCCAACTGACCGCGATCGCACTTGGCATTTGTGGTTTCGGAACCGTATAATATATAATTAGGTGCGCCTAAAGTGCCGACCGAGGCAGAGGACAATTGCCTGAAGGCGATCTACCAGCTCGCCGGGGACGGGACTCGGGCCACCACCGCTGCGCTGGCTGACCTGCTATCCATCGCCCCTGCTTCGGTTACGGGAATGCTCAAGAAGCTCTCCCACGCCGACCCGCCCTGGATCGACTACCAGAAACACCATGGTGCCCTCCTGACCAGCCACGGCCGGACACGGGCACTGGAGATCATCCGGCACCATCGCCTCATCGAGCTCTTTCTGCACCGGATCTTGGGATACCGGTGGGACGAGGTGCACAGCGAGGCGGAAAAGCTCGAGCACGCGATCTCCGAGACGTTCGAAGACCGCATCGCCGCAGTTCTTGGCGATCCGGATTTCGACCCGCACGGACATCCGATCCCACGCAAGGACGGCACGCTCCCCAGAAGGGTCGACACGGGCCTCGTAGACCTCGAACCCGGTGACGAAGCGCTGGTATCGCGCGTATCTGACCACGACCCGGAAATGCTGCAGTACCTAGCCAGCATCGGGGTTGGGCCGGGAGTTCGGCTTCGGGTGCTCGAGCGGAGCCCGTTCGATGGCCCGCTCATGCTGCAGATCGGGAAGGATCCCACGGTCCGGGCATTTGGAATGCGCTTGGCCTCGGCAATCCGGGTGCGTGAGGTCGGAGAGGAGGACACGTGCCCGAGCTAGCATTGGCAGCACTGGCAATCGCCGTCCCGACCGCTGTGCTAGCCGGAAGGCTCGTCCCGAAGCGGACGGCGGGACTCAGACGTCGGCGGGGCGGACAGCCCGGCGCGGCCGTGCGCGAGAGCGTTGGTGCGCGGTCGAGAGCCGATGTGCGCGAGGGACTGCAGGAATCTCCGGTAAGCGTGGCGGAACTCCCGCCCGGCGTTTCGGCTCGCGTCGAGAAGTTGGGACCAGGGCCCGAGTTGCTAGAGGGGTTGCCGGAGACCTTGACGCTGGGGCAGCGAATCGCTGTGGCCTCGTCCGGTCCACACGCGGTAGTCGTGCGGGCCGGAAGGCACACCTGGCACCTGCCGCGGACAAGCGCGAAGCGGCTTCTGATTTCTCCTGTAGACAGGACACTGCGGAAGCTATCGGCTTTGAAGCTGGGCGAGACGGGCGAGATCGAGGGCCTATCGACCGACTGTGCCGGCCTGGCTCGGCGTCGGCTTCTGGATCTGGGGCTAACTCCAGGAACGCCTATCACAGTCGTGCTGGACAACACGTTCGGGGACCCGAGGGGTTTCAGGGTACGGAGCACAACCGTCGCCCTGCGGCGGCGCCAGACCGACCACGTCTGGGTGCGGTCATCCGTCCGGCGCAACAAAGCGGCAGGATCGGCATGAGTGCAGGCGCCTGCAATGCCTGTCCGGCCCATCTGCAGATGGCCAAGATGGGCGTCAAGGTCGAGGACTGCGACCACGTCGTAGCCCTCGCCGGGAATCCCAACACGGGCAAGTCTTCGATCTTCAACGCCCTAACTGGCCTGAGGCAACACGTCGGAAACTGGGCTGGCAAGACTGTCACCCGGGCCGAAGGGGCCTTCTCCTTTGGCGGGGCGCGCTACAAGCTGGTCGATCTTCCCGGAACGTACTCGCTGCTGTCCTCATCCCAGGACGAGGAGATCAGCCGCAACTTCCTACTTTTCGGCCAGCCTGATTGCACGGTCGTCGTAGTGGACGCCACCGCATTAGAGCGCAATCTCAATCTCGTGTTGCAGGTGCTGGAAATCACCGACAAGGTGGTGGTCTGCGTCAATCTGATGGACGAGGCTGAACGAAAGGGCCTGGAAGTCGACGTGCGCAGCCTGGCCCGCGACCTCGGCGTACCCGCCGTGCCGACCGTCGCACGGTCGAAGATCGGCCTCGCCGAGCTGGTGTCCTCAGTAGCGTCCGTGGTCAGCGGCGAGACAGCCACGGCGCCCCGTCGAGTTGCCCCGTCGCCCGCTGTGCAGTCGGCGATCGAGAGCTTGGTCCCGCTGCTGCGCGAGGCCGTTCCCGGACTCCCGAGTGAAAGGTGGGTGGCGCTGCGACTCTTGGACGGAGACGAGCGCGTCCGCGAAGCGCTCGTTAGCGGCGAGCTCGCCGGCCTGGCGAGCCACCAGCGCCAGCCTGCCCCGCTCCGCTCCAGCCGCATCACCGCTATCGCGGGTGCCCAATGAGGGCTCCGGTGACGACACCAGAAGCCGTTCTCGAGCGCGGCGACGAGCTCCGCGAGCGGATAGGGGCAGATCTGCGCGACCAGATCGCGACAGGCCTCTACTTACAGGCCGGCCGTATCGCCGAGCGGTCGGTCCGCCAGGTGGGATCGGGCAGTTGGGACTTCGACCAAAAGGTGGATCGAATCGTCACATCCCGCTGGCTGGGTCTGCCGCTGATGATGCTGTTGCTGGCACTGGTGTTTTGGATCACGATCCTCGGGGCCAACGTTCCATCTCAACTCCTAGCCGACGCACTGTTCGCCGTCGAGGATGCCGGAGCCAGTTGGTTCGTGGCGATGGGCATGCCATGGTGGCTGACCGGGCTGGTCTGGCACGGCGTGTTCCGGGGCCTGGCCTGGGTTGTCAGCGTGATGTTGCCGCCGATGGCGATCTTCTTCCCAGCATTTACCATCCTTGAGGATCTGGGCTACCTGCCAAGGGTGGCTTTCAACCTGGACTGGCTATTCCGCAAGGCGGGCGCGCACGGCAAGCAAGCGCTGACCATGGCGATGGGCTTCGGCTGCAACGCTGCCGGAGTGACATCCACGCGCATCATCGATGCGCCGCGCGAGCGGTTGCTGGCGATCCTGACAAACAACTTCGTGCCATGCAACGGGCGCTTCCCGACGCTAATCATGCTGTCTGTGATCTTCGTGGCTGCGGCGGTGCCTCCCGCCTTCGCCGCGATCGCAGCCGCCGGATCAGTGCTGCTGGTGGTGGTGCTCGGCGTCGGTTTCACGCTCGCTGTTTCCTATGTGCTGTCGCGCAGCTTGCTGGCCGGCGAGGCGTCGGCGTTCACGCTGGAGATGCCCCCCTACCGGCGGCCCAGCATTCTCCGCATCCTGTACACGTCGCTGATTGACCGCACCGTCTTCTTGCTGGGGCGGGCAATGCTCACCGCTGCGCCCGCTGGGGCCGTGATCTGGCTCTTGGCGAACATCCGGGCGGGCGAGGCCAGCCTGGCCGACCACTCCATTGCACTCCTGGAACCCCTAGGAGCGGCGATCGGGCTGGACGGGGTTATCCTGCTGGCCTACGTCATCGCGATCCCCGCCAACGAGATCGTCGTGCCCACCATGCTGATGTGCTATTTGGGGGGCACTATGATGATGGATGTCTCGACGTATGACCAGATCCGCGCGGTCCTTGTTGACCAGCACGGCTGGACGCTGCTGACTGCCGCGAATCTGATGCTGTTCTCACTGCTGCACAACCCCTGTGCGACGACCATCATCACGATCTGGCGCGAGACCCGAAGCGCCAAGTGGACGGCCCTCGGCGCCTTGATGCCGCTCGGGATCGCCTTCGCGGTGTGTTTCGGCGCGGCGCAGGCCGCCCGATTGCTGTCCTGATGCCCGGAGCCCAAGCCACACTCGCTCCTCCCCTGACGGCTCTGGGCCGGTGGGACGAACTGCCGCGGCTGGCTGCGATGCTTGACGCCATCCTGCCGCGCAATCGCTTCTGGAACTTTCGCTTGGGGGGCACGCCGCTTCCCAGCGGACCGGAGCAGTTCGCCCGACTGCCGCTCTCGTCGAATCGGGACCTTTCGCGAGACCTGAGTTTGAACCCGCCCTACGGCTCGAACCTTTCGGAACCGCTCCAGGCGTATTGCCGATTCCACCAGACGTCGGGCACAGCCGGCCGGCCGCTGGCCGTGCTCGACACGGCGGCCAGCTGGGAGTGGTGGCTGGACTGCTGGGACGCCGTGCTTGACGCGGCGGGCCTGACGAAACGCGACAGTGCATTCTTCGCCTTCTCATTCGCTCCGTTCATCGGCTTCTGGTCGGCATTCGAGGCAGTCCTCCGCCGCGGAACGCTGGCCGTACCTGGAGGAGGGGCCAGCACGGAGCGAAGGCTGAGCATGATTCGGGACCTGCAGTGTACGGCGCTGTTCTCGACGCCGACATACGCGCTGCGGATGGCGGCCAGGGCCAGAGCGCTGGGCATGGACCTGACTGGCGGCCCGGTTCGGCGAGTGATCCTAGCGGGCGAGCCTGGCGGCAGCGTGCCGGCGACCCGCCGACGCATCGCGAAGGCTTGGGGCGCGAGGGTGTTTGACCATGCGGGCGCAAGCGAGGTTGGCGCCTACGGCGTCCCATGTCCGCAGGGACGTGGGGTTTTCGTGAACGAGCGTGAGTTCATCGCCGAATTCCTACCTGTCAACGGAGAGGAGATTGGCCAAGGCGGGATCGCGGAATTGGTGATCACAAATCTCGGCCGGGCGTGCTGTCCAGTGATCCGCTACCGGACGGGTGATCTGGTGCGGCCCCGGAGGTTGCCTGAGGGGCTGCTGCTGGAGGGGGGAGTTCTCGGCCGCAGCGACCAGATGATGCTGGTGCGCGGAGTGAACCTCCATCCCTCGGCCATTGAGGAGGCCGTGCGCAGGGTGGCCGACCTTGCAGAATTCCGCATCACGGTCGAGAGGACGGGCGAGATGGACGAGGCGCGCGTTGAGGTGGAATCACCCGCGGAGGCTTGCGAGGCAATCGCGCACGACGTCCGCAACAGCTTCGGCGTCCGCATCGAGGTTGAGCCGGTCCCTGAGGGGACGCTGCCCCATTGGGAGGCGAAGGCGCAGAGATTCCGGGACCTGCGCCAGTAATCCGCAAACCGGGCCGCCGTGGTCAATGCCCACGTTCTTGTCGCGGCAGCGACAGTGGCCGTCAGCAGCGCAGCCGACACGGCGCGCGCGGAGGCTACCGACTCTAGGCCAAACTTCGTCATCATCGTCGCTGATGACCTTGGCTACGGCGATCTGGGCTGCTACGGAAACACGCGGATCCGGACACCCGCAATAGACCGCATCGCCTCGCAAGGAGTCCGGCTGACGGAGTTCTACACGCCTGCACCCACCTGCTCCCCGGCGCGCGCAGCCCTCCTCACGGGCCGGCACCCCCTGCGGACCGGAATCACCAGGGTCTTCGTGCCCAAAGAAGTACAAGGGCTGCCCGACGCGGAGCTTACGCTTGCGGAACACCTCCTCGAGGCAGGATACGAGACAGCCTGCATCGGCAAGTGGCACTTGGGAGGCCGTAGCCAGTACCGGCCACAGCGACACGGGTTCGACGAGTTCTTCGGCGTGCTGTACAGCAACAACATGGTCTGGCTCCGGAGACTGCAATGGCCCCGTATCGAACTGTTCGACGCCGATCGGTCCATCGAGTCGCCGGTGGACCAGCGCTTCCTTACACGACGCTACACGCAGCGGGCGGTTGACTTCGTCGAGCGGAGGTAAGCATTCAGTCCTAGGAGTATTCGTGGCCTAGGAGACTGGTCGTTATTGGGG
>JAPPMC010000034.1 GCA_028819235.1 Bryobacterales bacterium | reverse complement strand
GCCGCGTCTCAGCAGGAGCCCCGCTCGTGACTTATGGGGCAAGGGCAGACCGCGGGCGCGTGTCGAACCACTTCCGCTGCAACGGGCCATGTTCGCAACGGGTCATGTCGAGGAGTCTTAGACGGCATGCGACGGCACGCCAGTTCCGCGCGCCGCAGCAGGCGTGCTACGCATGTCGTTGGGAGGGATGCTCCGCTCATTATGCGCCCGTCCTTTCTGCCGGAGCTGCACGCGGACGGCTCCTGAACGTTTCCTTGGCCTGTGCCGCAGCGGCCACACTGCGAAGTGGCTCCAGAACACGAAGGCGTAGGAAGGTTAGGAAGCGCGGCGCAATCGCTGGGGCAGCAGCCCCGTGCGATTCCCCTCGCCGTCGGACAGCTAGCAGCCAGTCAACGACAGCACCACAGAACCGACCAGCCACAGGCTGAAGGACCCAAGCACGACCGCTGCGGGAAGGGCGCAGCCGCACGCGAAACACCCCTTCGGGAGTTCCGTCATCAGGGCCCAAGGGCTTTCAGGATTGCCCAGCTTGCCTAGAACGTACAGGAAGAGAACGACCCCCAGACAAACCAGCAGGCCGACGAAAATCTCTGCCAAGGTCCAACGTAGCAGACGGCTCTCAGGCTCAAAGAGCGGGAGCGCAGCGAGTCGAACCTTGACTGGCAGAAGCTCCTCGGCCCGTTAATCGTTCCTCGGGTCACGCTCCCGCCGGGGCTGCCTGACCGGCTGGGTCGGTATATTGTGGGCATGTTCTGGCTCCGAACCCTCCTTGCGGCGCTGCTTGCCTGCGCGGCGCCCGCCGCGGACTGGCCGCAGTTCCGAGGCCCGGCCGGCACCGGCATCGCTGACGACAGTCCCCTTCCGGTGGAGTTTGGCGAAGGCGAGAATCTGGACTGGAAGACCGCAGTCCCCCACGGCCACTCGTCACCCGTGATCGCGGGGGACCGCATCTTCATGACCGCCTACGAGGGCGAGAGGCTGCTGGTCATGGCCGTCGATCGCGGCAGCGGCGAAATCGAGTGGATTCGGGAGGCGCCGCGACCTCGCCGGGAGCACTTCCAGCCCACTCACGGGCCGGCCTCGCCGTCGCCCGTCACCGACGGAGAGAACGTCTACGTGTTTTTCGGGGACTTCGGTGCCCTGTCGTACGACGCGGAGGGCAATGAGCGGTGGAGGCATGCGATGGGCCCGTTCATCAACCAGAACGGGCATGGCTCGTCGCCCATTCTGGCCGACGGGAAGCTGCTGATCGTCTGCGACCAGCAGGTCGGGTCCTACCTGATCGCCCTTGACCCCGGTACAGGCGAGACCGTGTGGAAGACGGACCGACCGGCCACCGCGAGGGGCTACGGCACGGCTGGCGTCTTCCGGCCTGAGGGGGGTCGGCCACAGGTGGTCGTCCCCGGCGCGTATCGCGTATCGGCCTACGACCTTGAGACCGGGGAGGAGCTTTGGTGGGTCAGGGGATTCGCTTGGCAGCTCAAGTGCGTGCCCCTGTTCGACGGAGACACAGTCTACATCAACGGGTGGGAGATCGGCGGCGATCCCGGCCAACAGCAGCAGACCCCGACGTTTGCTAGCGTCCTGGCTGAGCATGACAAGGACGGCGACGGTTTGCTATCCCACGCAGAGGCTCCCAACGAGCGCCTGAGGCAGGCGCGCCCGTGGTCGGAAGCGGACCTGGGTGGCGACGGCAAGCTCGACGAGCGCGACTGGCAGTTCTACGCCGCGCGCCGCGCGCCAATCAACAATCTCGTGGCGATCCGCCCCGGCTCGCTGCGCGGGGACATCACGGAATCGGGCGTGCTCTGGCGCTACACGAAGTCCCTGCCCAACACGCCGTCTCCCCTGCTGTACCGGGGGTTGGTGTACTTGGTCAAGGACGGCGGGATCTTCAGCAGCGTCGACCCGCAGAAGGGAGCGTCCCTGAAGGTGGGCCGCCTGCGGGAAGCGATCGACAAGTACTGGGCGTCGCCGGTCGCCGGAGACGGCAAGATCTTCGTCGTAAGCGAAGGCTGCACTATCAGCACGATTGAGCCCGGCGGACAGTGGAGCGTAGTCGCCACCAGCCAGCTTGACGGCACCTGCTTCGCGACGCCTGCGATCGTCGACGGCCGCGTGTACGTGCGCTCCTTGCAGGCTCTGTACAGCTTCCACGCACCATGAGGCCGGTTCCGGCCGTGCGGTTCCGGATGGCCGCGCCGGGCCGTGCCGCACTGGCCGCGGCACTGGTGGCTGCCCCAGCGGCAGCACACGTTCTCAGCGTGAGCTACGGGCAACTGAGCCTGGATGGCGCAGATGCCGCGTACACGCTACGCATGCCGCTTGCCGAAGTGCCCCGTGGCTCCGGCGCGGACGACATTCTCGGTGCATTCGGCCTTCGCAGCGCGGGACGGGACGCCCGGAGAACCGCCTTGGCGTGCAGGGAGGAGTCCGCGCAAGGCCTCTACCTTTGCGAAGCCGCATTCCGCTTCGAAGAGGTTCCCAGCGAGGTGGACGTTCGCTGCGAGTACCACGCCGTCACCGTTCCGAACCATGTTCACGTGCTGAGTTCCGGGGAAGGCGAGATGGCTCGTCAGACCGTCTTCGACATTACCTACCGGCAGGCCACGGTCCGGTTCACTCCGCCTACGTTCGTCGAGACGGCAGTCGGCGGGCTGGGTGCTGGGGCGCGTCGTGCGCTGGCCAGTCCTGAGATGCTGCTGTTCCTGCTTGCGCTGGCTCTCGCCGGACGGGAGCGGCGCGACCTCGCGGCGTGCGCAGGGGCCTTTCTTGCTGGCCAAGCCGCCGTGGCCGTGGCAGGCAGCGCCTTCGGGTGGGCCCCCCCGGCGCGGTTTCTGGAGTCGGCCGCCGCCCTGACGGTGGCCTATCTCGCGGCGGAGGTCCTCTTTCTGCCCGACGACAAGAACCGCTGGCTGGCCTGCGCTGGGATGGGGTGCATCCACGGTCTCTTCCTGGCGGCCGTGCTCGGGCCGTCTCAGATGCGGGCCGAGTTCTTTGTCACCGGGGCACTCGCCTGTGAAGCGCTGGTGCTGCTGTGCCTCGGCTTCGTGCGGATCCGGATGTTGGGCATCCGTGCGGAGCGGCTCGTCGCCGTGCTGCTGTTGACGACCGGGCTGGGCTGGTTTTCCGTGCGGTTGCTCACCTGACCGAAGCTGGCGGCGGAGCACGTCCGCAATCTACGAAGGGCTGCTTGAGTTGTCGAGTGCCGGCGCAGCCGTTGGCGCGTGCAACAGCTCCCGCCGTCGCTATTCGGCGCGCGTGGCCGTGAAGGACATCGCGTATTGGTCCCAGGTGCCCTTCCCTGAGAGCTTCCCGTCCATGAAGCTCCCCTCTACCTTCAGCACTGCGGAATACCCCGCTTCTGCCGAATAGAAGTCCCCGCCGAACTCTAGGCGGCCGTCCTTGAACGTGCCCTGAAACTCATTGCCGGCGAACTCAAGGGTTACGGTCTCTCCCTCGCCGGAAACGGTCCACTGCTGCGTTCGCACGCCGCCCTCGGTGTCCCAGACCACGTCCCACTTGCCCACGATGCCCTCGCTGGCGAATGCGGGCAGCACGAATACGAGCGCCGCGAGGGCGGCTCGGGTACGGACGGAGAGCTGGCTGGCCATGCCCACAGGCTAGCACCGCAGCCGCCGATCCACGGCCATGCCACCCTTGGATTGGCCTCAGTCGATGAACCGGAGCCCGTCCCTGTCATCGCCGTAAATGCGGCGCATGCGATGAAGGAGATCCTTCATCTCTGCGATCCTGCCTTGGCGCGCCGGATCCGTGTATAGGTTGTGCCGCTCGAGGGGATCTTCCATAAGGTCGAAGTACTCCCAGAACGGTTCCCGCACGCTCGGGCGGGCTCCCCTCACGGCTGTCACGCCGTCGGGCCCGACGTTGTTGTCGTAGAAGTAGATCAGCTTGTCCCGATCCGTCCTCACGCCCAGATGCGCTGGGACGTTGAAGTGGGCGCGATTCATCCAGTAGCGGTAGTAGACAGCCTCGCGCCGGGAATTGCGAGCAAGCCCCTTGGCGAGATCCAGAAAGCTACGCCCCTGCATGTCCGCCGGGGCCGCCAGCCCGGCCGCGGCCAACAGGGTCGGGGCGAAGTCCAGGTTCTGGACCAGTTCGTCGCTGGAAGTTCCGGCCGGGATCTCCGCCGGCCACCGGACCAGAAGCGGTATGCGGAATGCAGGCTCGTACATGAAGCGCTTGTCGTAGAGTCCGAGTTCGCCCAGAAAGAAGCCCTGATCGGAGGTGTACACCACGACCGTGTTGCGGGCGAGGCCGGTCGTGTCGAGGTACGCGAGCAGGCGTCCCATGTTCTCGTCGATCGAGTGCACGCACTGCAGGTAGCGGCGCATGTAGATCTGGTACTGTGCCTTGCGCAGCTGCGCATCCGCCAGGCCCGCCAGTTCGCGAGTCCAGCGATCGATGTCGTCCGGGTCGTACCGCACCCGCCGCAGGAACCACTCCCACCCAGGCACTCCGTATGCAGTGTGGCGGTCACCAATTCTCTCGAGGGTCTCGCGCAGCGCGACTCGGTCTGACACATCCTCGTGCAGGGTCGGCGGTTCCGGGATCGGCCGATCGAAGAGACCCTCGTGCTCCCGCTTCGGCACGAACACGTCATGCGGGGCCTTGTGGTGGTACATCAGGAAGAACGGCCGGTCGGCCGGGCGCTCACGGAGGAACTTGATCGCTTGGTCGGTGATGACGTCGGTCACATATCCCTCGTGGCGCGTGGCGGTGGGCCAACTGCCCTTGTGCCGGAGGATGGGGTCGTAGTACAGGCCTTGGCCGGGCAGCACGGCGTAGTCGTCAAATCCCGTGGGCTCGCTCCGCAGGTGCCATTTTCCGACGATGCCGGTGTGATAGCCGGCGCCCTGCAGTAGCTTTGCCAAGGTCTGCTGGGAGCCGTCGAAGGTGTCGACCAGCGTCAGCACGCCATTCTTGTGGCTGTGCTTGCCCGTCAGAACGACCGCCCGGCTCGGGGTACAGATGGAGTTGGTGACGAATGCGGCGTCGAATCGGATGCCTTCCGTCGCAAGGCGGTCAAGGTTCGGCGTGGAGATGAGGTGATCGCTGTACGCGCTCAGTGCGGGCACGGCGTGGTCGTCGCTCATCACGAAGACTATGTTCGGCGAGGAGGTTGCGAGCGCTGGAAATAGCCCGACTGCTGTCAGACCTGCTGACAGGAACTGTCGCACTGGCATGGGGCCGATTGTAGCGACGACCCCTGCCCGAGATTGATAAGCTCTGACTCGGCGAAAGCGGTGGGGACTGTGGTATTCGTTTCGACAGCAGTTCAAAACGCAGCACGCGAAGAGCCTTAGTAGACGGCGGTCGCTGGCGGCGCAGGCCACCGAAGGATTCTCGGTCGACGGTTGTGGACGACGACGAACCGGGTCAACTACCCTCTCGCGCTCCTGGTCGCCACAACAGTAGCGACACGCTCTACCCCGCCACGTTCCGCAACATCCAACCCCCGAGGAGGATGAAGACGCTGGCGAGCTCCATCTCGCAGCTCGGGCTAAGAGGCACGAACCCGCAAGGATTCAGTGGCCGGTCCAGACGCTCGCGGCGGTATTCTCTCTTTTGCCCTGACCAAGTCCGCCCTTATGGGCACAGTGCTTCCGAAGCCGGCCCACACCGCCTTTGCGGTGTTCCTCGGTTTGCGGGCCGTGGTCGCACGACCGACCGCCAACCGGCGATGCTCAATTGTGTACGCTGAAGTGAAACTATCTGAGTGCAGGCAGCAAAGATGGGAGGCGCTGACCTCGGACGATCGACCATATCTGGGAAGGTGCCCGAGAACCTCCCTGCAGGTCTTGAGGGCTGGGAGACCGAGGATTGAGAGCTGTCAGGCACCGACACTTGAAGGCTCGCGATAACTGCGGTAGCGGATCCGACAACCTGCGGCTTCAGAGAGTTCTTCTCGCCTGTGTAGAATGCTGGTACGCTCTGTGGTAGCGTTTGCACGGTCTGCGGTTGAGGTGTTCCGTCTCTGTCCAGGGCAGGTATCGCTCATATGGTGGTCGCTTCCGCGGAGGGCCGTGCGGCAGTGGATATTGCCACGATCATCGGCCGTTAGAATGGACAGGTGCGATATCGCCCACGCTCAGCAAGGTTGACATGAGAAACGGCACGGAATTAGCCCCAAGTGCCCAATTTCCTCACTGCCATCAAGTTTGGTCGGTTGAATTCCTGCCACAATATTCTGGAACACTGGCAAGTAAGTGTACGTGAAAGTTTGTAGAGACCCATTGGGAGAGGCACATCGATGAAGGATGTCCAAACGCCAGGTCATGTCAGTTTGACCACATTGATCGGTCGTTTACGCGCTGGTCGTTACGTGATACCTAATTTTCAGCGGGAGTTCGAATGGAAGCCTTGGGACATTCGAGAACTCATGCGGTCGATTTTCCTCGACTACTATATCGGAAGCCTTTTGCTTTGGAAGGGTGATCAAAGGAGCATCGATGCACTGGCGTGCGAGAAACTTTACGGTTTCCAAGGGAACAGAAGTGACGCTACACACATTGTCCTCGATGGTCAGCAGCGATTGACCGCAATGTACTACGCATTCGTGGCTCCTCGTGTGTCGGCCCCCAGCCGAAAGAATCGTTTTCTATTTTTTATTCGAGTGGATCAATTCATGGACGAAAACTATGACGTCGCCTTTCATTACGAATGGACGCGGCGAGGCGAGAATCTGCTCAACAACGAGACCGAACAGTTTGAATCCCATATGTTTCCACTAGCTATTGTGGGAAAGAGCGGCTGGTCGCTTGCACACTGGGTGCATAATTATCAGCGTCACTGGGAATTAGTAGAATCAAGCGCGAACGAGAATGGTGACCATATCACTGCAGAAAAGGCTAAGCATAATGCTCAGAATGCAAGATTATTCGGTGAACATTTAAAGACAATTACGGACCAGTATCAGATTGTCTACATTGAACTCGATAGGAACCTTGAACTCGATAAAGTGTGTGACATATTTACGCAAATAAACAGCCGGGGAATTCGACTGGATGTCTTCGATTTGATCAACGCCCTTATGACGCCAAGAGGTATCCAACTAAAGCGCCTATGGCGCGAGGCAAAGCCGAGATTAGATTTTGTAGACACTTCAAGATTAAATGTATACGTTCTTCAAGTGATGTCGATCTTAAGGCAGGCATATTGCTCACCAAAATACCTATACTACCTTCTTCCAAGTCAACAGAAAAAAATTCGCAAACCGGATGGATCGCTGACCAAAGAGATCCTGATTCCGGATAACGAGACATTCGAGAGGGACTGGAATAAGGCAGTTGATGCCCTTCAAGATACGATATCGTTACTCAGGCATCCTCAAGAATTCGGTGCGATATCATCGCGATACCTGCCCTATGTATCCATACTTCCCGTACTGGCAGCGGCCCATTCTTATGCCAAGCGCCTACCTCCAAGACGACAGCTTGATGCACACCGAAAGTTGCGTCATTGGTACTGGGCTAGTGTGTTTACCAATCGATACTCAGGCTCGGTTGAATCAACGAGCGCTCGAGACTTTC
Organism: Bryobacterales bacterium; assembly: GCA_028819235.1. GTDB lineage: Bacteria > Acidobacteriota > Terriglobia > Bryobacterales > UBA6623 > VXMF01. The sequence goes on along the minus strand of JAPPMC010000034.1, from coordinate 9,318 downwards.
TAGATCTTAAGAGCTGGTTCGGAGATGACGACGCGATCCCGAGCGTAATCTCGACATTCGGTTCGCGTTTTAATAGTCTCGACTTGCGTCGAGAGACAAAGCGAGGTACTTCCGTTTATAACGGCATTTTCAATCTGCTAGTTCTGAATGGTGCACGAGACTGGATGACGGGCCTTGTGCCTCGTCACAGTGATTTGGATGATCATCACATTGTACCAAAAAGCTGGGGAAAGGAATACCGCCCTAATTCTTCAATTGATACAATCCTAAACCGCACACCGCTCACGGCCGAAACGAACAGACGAGTCATTGGAAGCCGTCTTCCGAATAAGTACTTGCCAGAACTGCAGGAGGATCACGGGGAAGACGTGGTTCTTGCGACGCTCGAATCGCACTTCATATCCCGCCGGGCTTGTTCGATTCTGTTGCGCAACCCGTTCACTCGTTCGGACTATGACGACTTTCTAAACGAGCGTCAGCGCACCTTGCAGGCGGCGATTGAAGATCTCCTTATCAAGGAGCGCCTAGACCTGTTGCCGCATCTCCGCGAACTGGATGCTAGCGTCGAGTCGACTGAATTGAGACTTCGCGATTTGGTCGCTGCAGAACTGGAAGGCGATGCAGCCAAACTTCCCAGCCATGTGGCCCAAAAGATTCAGCGACGGATAAAATCGGCAGCCAATAGAAACCCCATATTGGATCCCGAAGTCTACGCTGCTCTGAAAAAGATGCTTGAATTCGCAGACTTGAGAGACCTACAGGATATAATTGCCAACAGACTACTCTATGCAGCGTTCCGTTCGCGGTTTCCAAACAAGGACATCCTTGCTAAGCGATTCGATCAGCTTGCGGAACTGCGGAATCAGATCAGACACAGCCGTACTGTCGACGGGGTCACCCGCCGAGATGGCGAGGCTGCGCTTCTCTGGTTCGGTGGAGTGCTTGACTTAGCCTGACTGGCTTCCATTTCTGCATCGCATCTCACGTGTCAGCGCATGTATTTCTGGTATTGCGATTTGTCCAGAGCTGGACTGTCCAGCAGCTTCGGCGAGGACCTCAGCCTCTGTCTTCGATCAGGTGCTGGATCGAGGCCCGACAGGCCGCTGGTGCGGCCCCCAAGGCGGCCCGCAGCACGGCGTCCGCCCTCTGCGAGGGCCTTCCCCCAATCGCGTAGCAAGCCGCCGCCACGACCTTGGGGTCGCTGTCGGCGAGAAGCTGCGCCAGCTGCTCCAGGGAGGCGTCCGTGCCGATTCGCCATAGCCGGCGGCAGATCTCCTGCTTAGCGGCGAGGCCCGCGTCAGTCGTCAGGACCGCCACCAGTTCCTCCTCGAGCCATGCCCGTGCCTGAGGTTCGCCGTGAGAGGCGTTGATGAGGGCGTCTATCTCGAACAGTGGAGCGGTGGACTCCCCGAAGTCATAGATTCCAATGGCGCCGACCGCCTGCCGGATGCGTTCTCTGTCCATGCTCACACCCTCCACGGCGCCCGCATGGTGCGGTACCTCATGTTGTTGGCCTCGATGTCCCCATCGAATCGCTCCTCCTGCGCATTCCATCGCAGCGGCCGTCCGAGCCGAAGGCACAGGTTGGCGCAATGCGCGATGGTGTGACAGCGCTGGGCAGCTTCGGGATTCGAGACCGGTTGCCGGCGGCTTCGCATGCAGCTGAGGAAGTTGCGTATGTGCGGCTCTTGTATCACGTAGTTGGCGTCGGGAGGGTCGAGGCCTGCCAGCACTGCGTCCGGCTTACCCTCGATCCCACCTGTGTCGGACAGGAATATCCAACCCTGATCTCCGATGAACATGAGGCCCTTGCGGCCCGTGTCCATGTTGAGCCGCAGACCGTCCCGGTAGCGGGTACGGATCTCGTACCAGTACGGGATGTTGTTAATGCCGCCCTCATCCCGGAACTCGGCCTCGCCCTCGTATTCGACAGGGGCGTCGAGGGGGTCGCCGCGCAGCCACTGCACGGTCTCGATGAAGTGCGGTCCCATGTCGGCAACGCCGCCGGCTCCGGTGTCCCAGTTCAAGCGCCAGTGGCGGACCCTGTCTGCCGAATACGGTGCCCACGGCGCCTGCCCGAGCCAGCGGTCATAGTCGAAGACCTCCGGATCCGGCTCCTCCTCTGGCGTCGCAAGAGAGTTCCGCTTCCATCCGCCGGTAGCCCCGAAGGACAGGCGAACTGTGTGAAGGTCCCCGATCCGCCCGCTGTGGATCGCGTTGACGACAAACTCGTATCCCGGGTTCGACCGCCGTTGCGTGCCGCACTGCCACACCGCTTCGTGCTGGCGCACGACATCCACCAGCCGTCGACCCTCGGCGATCGTCAGGCTGAATGGCTTCTCGCAATACACGTCCTTGCCTGCTCGAACCGCGAGGGAGCTCATGACCGCATGCCACCGGTCTCCCGTGCCGATCACCACGGCATCCAGATCGTCGCGCTCGAGCACCTCCTCGTGAAAGCGCGTGACCGCGCAGTCCGCGTTTCCGTAGTGCCGGTCGACCAGTTCCTTGGCCCGCTTGCGACGATCTGAGAACAGGTCGCAGACGGCCACCACCTGAACGTCCTCTTGATTGAGGAATTCTTGGATGTTGCGGAGGTTTCGGTTGCCCATCCCGACGCCCGCCACTGTGATGCGGTCCGAGGGCGGTGTCGCCCCTCCAAGGCCGAGAACAGAACTCCGCAACACAAGCGGCGCAGCAGCCCCCCTCACGAGGTCGCGCCGCGTCAGTTGACTCCCGCCAAGCATTCCGGCCAACAGTGTACCGGCCGGGGCCCGATGCCGTGCCCTTCGTATCGGCTGCCCGGCAGGTCACAGACAGGACGTGCACGGAACGGCACCTTCGAGGCCACGGCGGTTGATCCTCGGTTCGGGCCGATAGCGAGCGTCTGGAGACTGCCTCGCCATTCGCCCGAATACGAATGATCGGAGACGGTGTCGAACCGCATCCCAAACGCTCCCGCGCCTTCAGGCAGTGCGATCAGGCGTGCCGATCGCTGCCTATTGGGATGGCGCAGGCCAACCGTGGTAGGTGCCCCAGCTCCCGTCCTCAAGGTCGAGTCGTGTTGGGCTGACGACGCACGTACGGGCGCTGAGATTCTCTGTCGCCAGATGCTGCCAGATGCCGCCCGACAGGCCCGCGATTGGGCGCCGGAACCGCTGCCGAGCGCAAGGTATTGGGGGTGATACTCTGGGCAACTGGTCCCGCCGGTCTATACCTGGCGGCCGGGGACGGCAACCATGGGCACAGTGGTGACATTCGGCGAGATCATGCTGCGCTTGGCGCCTCCTAACCTCGAGCGGCCGCTCCAATCGCCCGGCTTCGTTGCGACGTTCGGTGGAGGCGAGGCCAATGTCGCCGTGTCGGTCGCCAACTTCGGCATCCCGAGCGCCTTCGTCACAGCCTTCCCGGAAGATAACTTCCTGGCCGACGGCTGCATCCGGCAGTTGCGCGGATTCGGGGTGAACTGCGACGGCATCGTCCGAAAGCCGGGCAGGGTCGGCATCTACTTCTTGGAAGCGGGCGCCAACCAGCGCCCTTCCAAGGTGCTCTATGACCGCGCCGACAGCTCCATCGCGCTCTCGCGTCCTGGGGACTTCGACTGGGAAGCGATCTTCGAGGGCGCGGACTGGTTCCACATCACAGGCATCACACCTGCCTTGACCCAGGGTTGCGCCGACCTTTCGCTGGAGGCCGTGCAAGCCGCACAACGCATGGGCGTCACGGTCTCGTGCGACTACAACTTCCGCAGCAAGCTCTGGAAGTACGGCAAGACGGCGCCGGAGGTCATGCGCGAGATCGTACGCCACGTCGACGTCGGGATCGCCAACGAGGAGGACTGCCAGAAGTCAATAGGCGTGTCGCTCGACCATGTGGACGTCGAGTCCGGGAAGCTCGACACCGCCCGCTACGAGCGCCTCGCCGTGCGGATGCTGGAGGAGTTCCCGAACCTGCGGATGCAGGCGATCACCCTGAGGGAGTCCGTGTCCGCTTCGCACAACGGCTGGTCCGCGTGCCTGCACGACCGCAAGACCTTCTTGCTGAGCCGCAAGTACCAGATCACGCACATCGTAGACCGCGTGGGCGGAGGGGACGCCTTCTCGGGCGGGCTGATCGCTGGCCTGCGCCGCTTCCCGGACTCGCGCGCCGACGCTTTGGAGTTCGGCGTAGCGGCCTCCTGCCTCAAACAGTCCGTCCCCGGGGACTTCAACCGCTTCTCGACCGCAGAAGTGCTGTCGCTGATGCGCGGTCGCGGGTCAGGCCGCGTGGAGCGCTAGCCCACAGGGCCGCTCAGTCCAAGTAGCAAAAGGTGAGCACGGCCTTGAGGTCTTCGAAGGCCGGTCTCTTGGCGTGCTGGCCGCCGGGGCGCAGCAGGTAGGACGGGTGGAAGGTCGGCATGACTCGGATGCCTTCCCACGTCTGCCATTTCCCGCGCAGCCTTGTGATTCCGACGCTGGAGCGCAGCAGTGCCTGCGCCGCAGTCCCGCCAAGGACGCAGACGGCTTTGGGGGCGATCGCGAGCACTTGACGCTTTAGGAACTGGCCGCAGATCTCCATTTCGTCGCGCCTTGGATTGCGGTTGCCGGGCGGGCGGCACTTGACCACGTTGCAGATGTACACGTCCGGACGCCGGATCGCGAGGCCGATCCGCTCGCTCGTACCGTCGATCATTCGGGTCAGCAGCTGGCCAGCCCTGCCGACGAACGGCTCGCCCTGCTCGTCCTCGTCAGCGCCGGGACCCTCCCCCACAAACACTAGGCGCGCGTTGGGGTTGCCGCTGCCGAAGACAATGTTCTTGCGTCCCTCGTGCAGTCGGCAGCGGGTGCAGTCGCCGATGTCGTCTCTGATGACCCTCAGCTGGGTCGCCGCATCCTCCGGCTCGGGCTCTTGTGCGGCCTCTGGGCCGGCGGGCACTGAGCCGCCTCCGCGTACGTAGATCTCGTCGAATCCGAGGTCGCGGTAGAACTCAAGCCGCCGCCGAAGCGCATCTCTGGCCATATCCTCTCCGGAATTCTAGGCAGCCTGCCTCTGGCGCAGTCCGATCGCCTCGTCTAGGATCCTTGCTGCCATCTCCGTCTTGGAGACCGGCTCGAATCGCACCGGCTCCCCGACCGGTCGCAGCAGGAGGCCTTGGTTAGTCTCGGTGTCGAACCCAGTCTCGCCGCCGACAGGGTTGGCCATCACCAAGTCACAGCCCTTTGCCTGCAGCTTGCGGCGGGCGTTTGCCTCCAGATCGTTCGTCTCGGCCGCGAATCCGACGACGATCCGGTCTCCCTTGCGCTCCCCGACCGCCCGAAGAATGTCCGGCGTCTCGACCAGTGAGATGCGAGGGGGACCGTCGCGCTTCTTGAGCTTTCGGCCGGCCTTTCGCACGGGTCGGTAGTCCGCCACGGCCGCGGCCATCACCACGATCGTCGCAGCCTCCAACTGTTCCAGCACGGCATCGCACATCCGGTTGGCGGTCTCCACGTCAATGCGCTTGCAGCCCTTGGGAGTTGGAAGGGCGACAGGGCCGGCGACGATGGTCACGCTCGCTCCCCGGCTCTGCGCTTCGGCGGCCAGCGCGAATCCCATGCGGCCGCTCGAGCGGTTGGAGATGTAGCGTACCGGGTCCAGCGCCTCGCGGGTCGGGCCGGCAGTGACCAAGACGTGCTCGCCGTTAAGATCGCCGGGTGGACGCAATGCGTCACGCACAGCGGCCACGATCGGATCGAGGTCAGCCATCCGGCCGGCCCCCACCGTTCCGCAGGCCAACTCCCCGAATCCTGGCTCAATGATCGTCGCCCCCCTGGAACGGAGCGTTGCCAAGTTCTCCCTCGTGGCTGGATGTTCCCACATGTTCGTGTTCATCGCGGGTGCCACCAAAAGCGGTCCGCGAAAGGCCAGATGGGCTGTCGTGAGGAAGTCGTCGGCCAGTCCCAGCGCGAGCTTGGCGATCACGTCCGCGCTGGCCGGGGCCACCAGAAAGGCATCGGCGGCGCTCGCCACGTCGATGTGCGCGATGGCGCTTTGCAGCGTTTCTTCGTCGGACCGGTCCTCGAACAGCGACGTGATCACGCGCTTGCCGGTCAGGGCGGCCAGCGTCAGTGGCGTGATGAACTTGGTCGCCGCCGAGGTCATCACGACCTGCACGCCGAGCCCCGCGCGGCGCAGCTCCCGAGCCAGATCGGCGGCCTTGTACGCTGCTATGCCCCCAGTGACGCCCAGCAGCACCGTCTTGGACTCTTCGCCCGGCATGCGCCTAGCACAAGTATAGAAAGAGGCTCCTCCGCTCTTACTTTCGCCGAGCCGCGACCGCAGGCACCTCCCCCTTCAGTTCGCGCACGCGGTCCCGCAGCCGGGCCGCCTTCTCGAATTCAAAGTTTTGGGCGGCCTTGCGCATCTGCCGCTCGAGCTTCGCGACATACGCCTGAAACTCCCGGGGGTCCTCTGGCACGTCCTCGGGTCCTGGCTTGGTGAGGTCGGTGTAGTCGGCGTCGACGATGCGGGCCAGGCCCATCGATATGGGCTTGACGATCGTCTCGGGTGTAATCCCGTTCTCCCGGTTGTAGGCCTCCTGCAGGCCGCGGCGCCGGGCCGTCTCGTCGATCGCTCGGCGCATGCTGTCGGTGATGCGGTCCGCGTAGAGGATCGCGCAGCCGTTGACGTTGCGTGCGGCCCGCCCGACCGTCTGGATCAGGGAGACCGTGGACCGAAGGAACCCCTCCTTGTCGGCGTCTAGGATCGCCACGAGCGAGACCTCCGGAAGGTCCAGGCCCTCGCGCAGAAGGTTGATGCCGACCAGGACGTCGAACTCTCCCGCCCGCAGGTCGCGCAGCGTCTTGACTCTGTCCAGGGTGTCCACTTCGGCGTGCAGGTATCGGCAGCGCACCTCCATCTCGGCGTAGTACTCTGCGAGGTCTTCGGCCATGCGCTTCGTAAGGGTGGTCACCAGCACCCGCTCGCCGGCGGCGGAACGTGTCCGAATCTCGCCCAGCAGGTCGTCGATCTGGCCCCTCACAGGCCGGACTTCCACTCTCGGATCCAGAAGCCCTGTGGGGCGAATGACCTGCTCCGCCACCACCCCGCTCGCCATTTCGAGCTCGTAGGGCCCCGGCGTTGCGGACACGTAGACGAGCTGCAAGGTGCGCTCTTCGAACTCTTCGAATGTCAGGGGGCGGTTGTCGAGGGCGCTGGGCAGCCGGAAGCCGTGCTCCACCAAGCGCTGCTTGCGCGAGCGGTCGCCACGGTACATCGCCCGCAGTTGGGGGACGGTCTGGTGGCTCTCGTCGATGAACATCAGCGCATCCTTGGGAAGGTAGTCCAGCAAGGTCGGCGGCGGCTGGCCCGCCTCGCGGCCGGTGAAGTGCCGAGAGTAGTTCTCTATGCCGTGGCAGTAGCCGAACTCGCTCATCATCTCCATGTCGAACCGTGTGCGCTGGGTGAGGCGCTGTGCCTCCAGGAGCTTGCCCTGGTCTCTAAGTTCTCGTGTGCGCACTTCGAGTTCCTCGGCGATGGCGCGCAGCGCGCGCAGCTGCCTCTCGGCGGGCATCACGTAGTGGCTGGCGGGATAGATCGGTACGCGTTCGTAGGTCTGCAGGACCTGACCCAGAAGCGGGTCGATCTGCGAGAGCGTGTCGACCTCGTCGCCCCAAAGCTCGATGCGGTAGGCGTGGTCGTCATAGGTGGGGAAGACCTCGACCGTGTCGCCGATCATGCGGAACACCCCGCGCTCCAGCGGCGCTCCGTCGCGCCGCTTGTAGAGCATCTTGACCAGCTGTTGCGCGATCGCCTTGCGCGGCTGGATGTCGCCCCGCTCGAGCATCAGCAGCATTCCGTAGTAGGCGTCCGGGGAGCCGAGGCCGTAAATGCAGCTCACGCTGGCGACGATCAGGCAGTCGCGCCGCTCGAATAGGGACTTCGTCGCCGCGAGGCGCAGCTTGTCGAGGTCGTCGTTGATGGTGGCCTCCTTCTCGATGTAGGTGTCGCTGGCCGGCATGTAGGCTTCGGGCTGGTAGTAGTCGTAGTAGCTCACGAAGTACTCGACGGCGTTCCCGGGGAAGAAACCCTTGAACTCGTGGTAGAGCTGCGCGGCCAGGGTCTTGTTGTGCGCGAGCACGAGGGTCGGGCGCTGCGCCGCCTCGACCACCTTGGCCACGGTGTACGTCTTGCCCGACCCCGTGATGCCCAGCAGGACCTGGTGGGCCTCGCCATCTCGCAAGCCCTCGACGAGCTGGGCGATGGCCGTCGCCTGGTCGCCGCGGGGCCTGTAGTCGGATGCCAGACGAAAGCCCATCACGGCCCAGTCTAGCGACGCGCCATCGGCGGCCTTCCGGGACCGGGACGCGCATTCCTAGGCGCACCGGCATGGCTGAAACCGCATCCGATGCCTTTCGCGCATTCTGAGAAAAGATGACGTCGGCAGGCCTGCGTCCGCTAGGGGTTTGCGTCCGAAGGGGGCGCCCGGCAGGCACTGGCTTGCCGTTAGGAAACACCGCGGGTTCTGGCTGCCGCCGCCCCGCGAAGTCCGGCCGGCCCGCCTCCTGCTCACCGAGAGCGCCGTCGACGCCCTCTCAGCCAGCCTGCTCCCGCAAGAGCTGCCGGCCGCCACGCTCATCGCCTCCACGGCAGGCATCGCCAGACGCATCCCGGCCTGGCTCTGTGAGTTTCGCGCGTCCGCCGTCCTGTGCGGATACGACTCCGACGAGCCCGGCCAGCTGGCGGCCGAGGCCCTTCAGGGGCGACACCCCGGCATGCGGCGACTGCGGCCCCCGCGCGGTAAGGACCGGAACGAGCTGCTGCAATCCGGCAGATGAACATCCGCCACACGTCAGTTGCACCCGGCTGCCAGACTTGCAGGCCGCACTCCCGCCCCAGCGACGGATGGCTTGCATGCGTGCACTGAACCGATCCGCGGCACCCGCTGTTGGCCGCATTGGGGCGAACATACGAAACCGCCAGCGCTTGAACAAACAGCGAACACTGGCCGCACCCACCGCGGACAGCCGTCCGCAGGCTGCCCTGCGAGGGCAACGATGCGCGGACCTCAGACTCCGGAGACCTGTCTGGCCAGAATTGCCACTCCCGGATTGTCGGGATTTGTCACCCATTTCGGCGGTGGACCAAGCCGACACGGCTCCACGTCCGCCTGCGTGCCGTTCATCCGCCGGAATACTCCGAAACGTTCGCCTCAATGCGAAAAACCTGCCCCGCTTCCAGACACAGGACAATCCGCAACGCCTAGGCCCGGACTACTTGAAATTCAACACGTGGTCAGGAAGGCACTCTCGGCGCCAAGCTGAACGGTTCCCGTGCAAACACCCGCCGCACCATCGGCTC
>JAPPMC010000159.1 GCA_028819235.1 Bryobacterales bacterium | reverse complement strand
TCATCCCTCTCCCACCATGCTCAGCTCTGGCCTCTCAAAAAAGAATCGCCCTGGCAAGAAAGCGGGACAGGGCGTTGACGGCCGAGATGTCAACGCCGGATACGTCCCGAAAGTCCAGAATCAGGCACGCTGGCCGGTGACCTTCGTCGAGGAATCTCCGGAACCGATCGACAAGCGGTCCGACTCCGCCGAAGAAGATGTAGCCGCGAAGGCAGTAGCACCGAATCCGGTCTCCGTACTCGACGAGTATCGCGCGGTCGGGCGCGGGTCTTACCTTGCTGCTCCGGCGTTCACTGGCGGTGAACTGCGACTTCACCAGTTCCATGCGGCTCAATCGCAGCGCGAAGAGTACCAGCGTCGCGACCATCCCAACAGCTACACCCTTCACTAGGCCGAATCCGGCAATCGTTGTGGCGATGAGCAGGATAATGCCGTACTCCGCCCTCGGCAACACTCTCCAGTTCCGGACCAGTGCTTGCTCGAGCATCCCGCAACCGGCGAACACCACAATCCCACCGACCAGGTACACCGGGATTAGCCCCAGCAGCGCGTCGCCGAGGAATAGCACACCCGCGACCGAGAGCGCAGCGACCACTCCGGTCAGGCGCGTAGTTGCGCCGAACATCTTGCTGCGCAAGGATGTTGGCACTAACAGGTTGACCGCCATTCCGCCCCCTAGGCCGGCAACAACGCTCGCGGCACCTGCGGACTTAAACTCGCGGTCCCAGTCCAAGTCCTGTCTGGCCGCGACCTCCAAACCGGCGATGTTCATGATCACGCAAAACAGCGCGACCACAACGAGCATTATCATGTCGGGCGTCTGCGCCGCCACGGCGCCCCAGTCCACATCCACTAGATCCGCTGGGAGCAACGGTGGCCATAGTCCCCCCTCCGCTGTGCTTGCCAACAGCAGTCCAGCCGACCTCGCCTCGTCAGCCGGGATTCTCAGGTAGGCCAAGACAGAGTGGCCGGCACCGATGGCGAGGACGATGCTGGCCGGAGGGATGATCGGGCTGGACCACTTTTTCATCGCAACGTAGAGGCCGATACCGTAAAGCACGCCAGGTGTCCACCGCACCAGCTGTGGCCTCTCCGCGAGCTTTGGGAGCGTTTGCCAGTCCAGTTCCGCTCCCATGAGAGACATGGCCGCAAGGAATACCGCCACGCCGATCCCGGCCACGCACCCGCTCGCCACCGAGTACGGGATGAAACGCAGGAGGTTTGCCAACTGGAATCTTCCGATCGCGACAGCCACCAATCCGGCCGTCACCGCGCTGACGATCAAGGTGAGGGCAGTGGTCACGAACAGGGCCCTCCCCTCGGCGGGCAGGGTCGATGCGACTTCTACCATCGCGATGAGCAGGACCGGTGAGAGTCCTGCAACGGCTCCTCGGAAGCCACTAGTGAGGGCGACGACTAGGCAGCCCGCGAAGTTTCCGAAGAGGATCAGACCGATGCCTTGCGTGGAATAGTCGGCCAGCCTACCCGAGAACAAGTATGTTGCGAACGCAATCTCAGCAACGACCAGACCAAGGCCCGCCGTCAGTCCCGCAGAAAGAGCTGGGCCTACCTTAAGGGACTCTATGGTCGACCCGAGAGTCGCCGAGAGGGCCGCAAGCCGGCGTCTCAAGCCGAGTCTTCCTCCAATGTTCCTGCACGATCCCCGCCGTGCGGCCAAGAGCCGACTCTGGCAGCCGCCCGAGGCAGATACTCAAGGCCGAAACGCGGCTTGCGCATACATCGCCTATCCGAGAGCTGCCCCAGACCGGAGGGGAGTCCCAGTCGGCAGCGATGGTTTGGCGGGGAGATCTGTCCCTACGCGCATGTCACGCGTGCTCTCCAGATGAAGGCACGCCGGACGAAGCGCATGGTCGAGCCGCCAGAGACGGCGTCGGCGTTGACGCAGCCCGTCCGTCGGCGTTGAATCTCCAACCTGGGACTTACAAGGATCGTGTGCTGACTTTGCAAACGGAGGTTGGGAATGCGCCGGGGTGTGTTTCCATTCCAGCGGCATTGAGGACAGGAGCGCCGCCAACCCTGCACACCACGTTCGCGCGAAATCAATCAGCCGCACCGCTGCGTGTTCCGTCATGGGCTCGGCGGCGTCCAGATCGTGGCTCCTATGTATCGTTCGGGACCGCTCGCTTCGTCGGTGAAGTAATAGACGGTCACGACCTTGCCGTCCGTGCGCTGCACGGCCCTGGGATACCCGATGTCTCGGCTAGCTCCGTCGTCGCGCAGCACGATGTCGTCGCTCCACGTGCGTCCTTGGTCGCTGCTCAGGCGGGCCCGGATGCTGAAGGGTTCGGCCCTGTACCCGTAGATCAAGCAGATCCGGCCGTCTTCCAGTTGGATCATCGCCGGAGGATTGCCCACACCGGCGTCGGGCACGGCCTCGCCCAGATACTCCCAGCTGGCTCCGTCATCAGATGAGAGGTAGGCCCCGATCCAGCGTCTTGAATCATCACGCATTCGGACGGTTACCAAGATCTCCGCCTCGGAGAGGCGCACCGACGCCGGCATGATCGAAAAGCCCTCCTCGGGTTCCGGGCCGATCCATGCCAGACGTGTCCAGGTCTTGCCCCCGTCGGTTGTGCGAACGCAAAGCGGGCGGCCCTCTCTCCCATTCGACTTCGCCGCTGTTATGAAGAGCGTGCACTGGTCCTTGCTGTCGACGATGTAGTCGGTCCTGGGAGCGATCCCCGGCGCGTCGAAGTTCGGCAGGCGGAACGGGCCGTCCCAAGTGCGGCCCCGGTCGTACGAATAGAAAGTGCGGCCGATGCCGGCATGGATGCTATTGGTTCGAACCGTTAGAGCGAAGTCCGGGTGGGTGAAGTCGACCCCTCCTTCCGGTTCGCGGAGGTCGGGTAGGGTTACTCCCGGCCGAGTTACGCCGTGCAGGTAGCCACCTTCCGTCAGGAGGTAGCCTTGCGCACCGGGATCTTCGAGGACCCATGTCTCGCCTCCGTCGAGGCTGCGGGCGAGCATGGCGACCTCGGGCTTCTCGCGGTCAATGTGGTGGCTGAGGCCCGCCTCCTTGTAGTGGCCCATTCCAAATCCGACTAGGATCTCGTCACCCCAACTCCATATGCCGTGGTTGGCGGGCCAACCGCCGAACATTTCCTTCTCGAAGTAGACCTTGAGATGGCGTGGGCCTTCCGGAGTGGCCGCTTCAATCGCGGGCCCTTCGTCTCCCGCCGTACATGCCACCGCCCCCATAAGGACGGCGATCGCTAGGAATTGGAGAGGGGCGTGTCGGCTCATGAGGGGTCTCTTCGCGGCCCACAGTGGGAACCGCCGCGTACAGTATCGCAGACGCGCCGCTGTCGGACTAGCGGTCCGGCCCGGTTGTTACAATCCGCCCTATGCTCATTCGGACGGGGGCACTGATGCTCCTCCTCGCCGTTGTCTCGCCCGCCGGGACGCGGCTATTGCGGTATCCCGACATTCAGGGGGAGCGGGTAGTATTCGTCTATGCTGGCGACCTCTGGACAGCGCCTGACCGCGGAGGTCGGGCCGTACGCCTGACAGCTCATCCCGGACTGGAGCTGTTCCCAAAGTTCTCCCCGGACGGCAGTTGGATCGCTTTCACCGGCCAGTACGACGGTGATGAGCAGGTCTACGTCGTTCCGTCCGACGGTGGCGAGCCCAAACAGCTGACCGTCTATCCCGCCCGCGGGCCGCTCGCACCACGCTGGGGTTACGACAACATCGTCTACGGCTGGGCGCCGGACGGTAAGTCCGTCCTGTTTCGATCGACGCGAGATTACTGGGGCCAGAAGGACGGCCGGCTATACACCGTTCCACTGGAAGGGGGCCTGCCAACCGCTCTGCCGATACCGGTGTCCGGGGCGGGAGCAATCTCAGGGGATGGTCGGCTCGTCGCCTACTCTCCGCTGTTCCGGGACTTTCGTGCGTGGAAGCGCTATCAGGGCGGATGGGCGCAGGATCTGTACCTGTTCGACTTGGGCTCGGGCGAGGTCAAGCAGATCACCAGCCACGTTCGCTCGGAACGTGACCCGATGTGGATTGCGGGCGATGTGTACTACGCCTCAGACCAGGATGGAACGCTCAATCTCTTCCGGTACCGCGTCAAGTCGGGACGCGTCGACCAGCTGACGAAGGAAGCCGTCTGGGACGTGCGCTGGCCCTCTACAGACTCGCGCCGGAGGATCGTTTACGAGCTCAACGGGGAGCTCCAAGTGCTCGACGTCAGGTCTGGTAAGGTGCGCCCGATTCCCGTCACCGTGCCCAGTGACGGAGTAGCGAGTCGACCGCGGCGCGTCTCGGCGGCGTCAAATGTCGAGTCATACGCTCTCAGTCCGAAGGCTGAGCGGGCTGTCTTCAGCGCGCGGGGCGACATTTTCACCGTTCCGGCCGAGAAGGGCCCGACGCGCAATCTGACCAAATCTTCCGATGCCCACGATCGGCTGCCCAGCTGGTCTCCCGACGGTACGCGAATCGCCTTTGTCTCTGACATGTCGGGGGAGCAGCAAGTCCATGTGATGGACCAGTTCGGCCAGAACGCCAGACAGCTGACGCAGCGCACGGACGGACGACTGTACCAGCTCCGGTGGTCTCCGGACTCGGGGCGCATCGCCTATTCGGACCAGAAGGGAAAGGCCTACTTGCTGGACGTGGAGACCGGAGAATCTGTGGAGATCGCAGACGAGTCGCGGGGTCGCATCACCGACTACCAATGGTCGCCACGGGGAAGGTATCTGGCCTTTACGGTCAGCGTGGCGTCTCGGATCAACTCGATTTTCATCTGGGACTCGGAGGAAGACCGACTTCACCAAGTGGGCGGGGACCTCTTCGATGAGTTCAACCCCGCGTGGGGCTCCAACGGCGACTTTCTGTACTTCTTGAGTGACCGGGAGTTCTCGCCCCAGATTTCGAGGGCCGAGTGGAACTTTGCGACAAACCGCCAGACGGGCGTGTTTGCACTCGCCCTTCGCCGGGACATTCCGCACCCGTTCCCCCCGGAAAGTGACGAGGCTGAGGTGGACGATGGCGAGGACGATGACTCCGAGAGCCGAGAGGGATCAGCCCCGGACGGGGATGGGCCTGAAGAGGGCGGGGAATCCGGCGCGGAGCCCATCCGGATCGACTTCGAGGGACTCGCCAGCCGCGTGGCGAGGGTACCCGTCCCTCCGGACAACTACGGTTCGCTGACGGCGCTTGACGGATCGCTGCTGATTGGTCGAGGCCAGCCCTTCTACTACGGCCGCGATTCCGAGATTGACGCCGATATCCGCATCTTCGACCTCGACGAGAGGGAACTCAAGACAGTCACCAAAGCCCGCGGCTTCGCAATCTCGAACGACGGCAAGAGGATCCTTGTGCGGCAGCAAGGCAACTACAAGTTGTACGAGGTCAAGGCGGACTCCAAGGATCCAAAGACGCTGAAGACTTCGCAAATGCGGCTGGATCTGGTGCCGAAGGAGGAATGGGAGACGATCTTCAGCGAGGTCTGGCGGCGGTACCGGGACTTCTTCTACGTCGAGAACATGCACGGCTACGACTGGGAGGCGCTCCGGGAACGGTACCGCCCGTGGCTCGTCGACGTCCGCCACCGTTCGGACCTCAACTATGTGATCGGAGAGATGATCGCGGAACTGAATGTCGGCCACGCATACATATCAGGCGGGGACTATGAGGCGCCTCCGCGTCCCGATGTGGCCCTGCCGGGCGCCGATTTCGAGCTTGACGAAGACAGTGGCCGCTACCGCATTGTCCGCATTCTGCGGGGCCACAACGAGGAGGACGAGTATCGCTCCCCGCTAACTGAGGTCGGCGTGGACGCCCGGGTCGGCGACTACGTGCTTGCGATTGACGGCGAGGATCTGCGAGCGGGCACGAACCCCTACCGCCTCTTGCGGCACAAGGCTTCACGGCTAGTCGAGCTCACTCTGAGCGCCGCGGCATCCGGTGAAGGGTCCCGCACAGTGAGCTATCTGCCGATCACAGACGAGTCCAAGCTGCGGTACCTGACTTGGGTAGAGTCCAACCGGGAGGCCGTCGCAAAGGCCACGGACGGGCGCGTTGGCTACCTGCACGTCCCCGACATGAGCTCCGCCGGAATCAGCGAGTTCATCAAGTGGTACTACCCGCAGATGCGCAAGGAGGGACTGATCGTTGACGTGCGCGGCAATGGCGGGGGAAATGTCTCCCAGATGCTGATCGAGCGCCTCAGCCGTAAGCTCCTTGGCACAAGGTTTTCGCGCAACTCGGACGACTTCCGGACCTACCCCAACGAGGTCTTCCTCGGGCACTTGGTCTGCCTTGTCAGCGAGAACTCGGCCTCGGACGGAGACATCTTCGCCGCGCGGTTCAAGCAGGCCGGCCTTGGCCCCCTGATCGGCAAGCGATCCTGGGGCGGAGTCATCGGCATCACTTCGCACGGGCCGCTGATGGACGGGGGCGATGTGCGCGTGCCGGAGTTCGCGACCAACGACATCGACGGCTCGTGGATCATCGAGGGTCATGGCGTAGATCCCGACATAGTGGTCGAGAACGATCCGGCATCCCTGCTCGCTGGCCGGGATCCGCAGCTGGAGCGGGGAATCGATGAGGTGATGCGCAGGATCCGGGAAAATCCT
This sequence comes from Bryobacterales bacterium, assembly GCA_028819235.1. Classification (GTDB taxonomy): domain Bacteria; phylum Acidobacteriota; class Terriglobia; order Bryobacterales; family UBA6623; genus VXMF01. Next base: position 10,392 of record JAPPMC010000159.1, on the reverse strand, counting down.
CCACTGCGGCCTACCCGGCCTCCCAACCCAGTCCGGACACGCTGAGCCGGGGGCCCGTCAGTATACGGGCGTGCCGTAGGGTACGGGCGTCTCGACTCGCTGGATCTCGCTTACTCGCGAGATCTTCCAGTCCTTTCCTTGCCTCTGCAGATAGAAGTGCTGCACCTCATTGCGGTCCGCATAGACATACTCCACGCGGACCCTTGCCTCGGAACCCGACTCGTCCGGGGCGTTCATGGCGATTCCCTTAATGTCGCGATTGCGCTCTCGGAGGAAGCCGGAGAAACGCTCCGTCCCCATCTCTTCCATGCTCTGGCGCAGCGTCCGCTCCAATTGCCCGGAATAGCAGTCCAGGTAGTCGCCGACCTTCCCGATCCGCGCGGCGTCCAGCATGTCGTAGATGACGTCGCGGGGCTCGGCGGGCTTGGAGGGAGCGCCGATCCCCAAGAATCCTCCGTCGTAGGAAGCTCTCGGCCTGAATCGCTCGAATCCTCCCTGATACCAGGCGATGGTCAGCAGCCCCGTCGCGATAACCGCGACGGTAATCGCTTGGGCCTTGGCGTCCTTGCTCACTGCAGCGTGGAGCGCCCAGACCGCTGGCGTCGGATTAGGTTCAGGTCCAGGTTTCCGCCCTCGTCCACGATCGTCTTGTTCAGCCGCGGGAGGATCTCCTCCATGGTCTCGAGCAGAAGCCTGCTCCGGGTCACATCCGGGTTTCTGCGGTACTCCGCGGCAAGGCGGTCGAATCGCGCCGCGTCGCCCCTCGCCTCTAGGATGCGGCGCTCCCGGTATCCCTGGGATGCCAGCAGCATCTGCTGGGCCTGACCCCGTGCTCGCGGCAGGACATCATTGGAATAACCCTCAGCCTCGTTTACGATGCGAGCCGAGTCCGCCCGTGCCGATGCAACGTCCCGGAAGGCATCGGCTGCCTCAGGCGGCGGCGTCACGGAGCGGATGTTGACCGTCGAGATGGCAACCCCCAAGCCGTGGCGGTCGACCAGATCCTGGGCTGTACTTCGGACGGCTTCCTGAATGGCGATCTTCTCCGTGGTCAGAACGTCGTCCACGGCCCGCGTGGAGACCTGTCGCTCGAGTGCGGCCTCGACGGCATTGGCAACGGCGAGGTCCGGGTCGGAGGCCCGGAACAGGTAGCTGGCCGGTTCGGAGATGCTGTATTGCACGACCGCGCGGACGTTCAGGATGTTCTGGTCGCCGCTGAGGTACTGCGACAGCAGCGGATCCGCAGGGAGGGCATTGGCCTCGTCGGCCAGCTCACCGCCGATGAAGGCTCGCTTGAGCTCGCGGACCTTCAGCTTGTGAACCTCGCCGATCGGCCACGGCCAGTGCCAGCCCACTCCCGGGGTTACCTGATCGTTGGCGATGGCTCCAAACGTGGTCAGCACTGCCTGCTGCTCAGTCGGAACAAAGTATAGGCCGAGAACGGCCCAAACGGCCAGCGCCGAGCCACCGTAGTGCCGCTTGGTCAGCCCGCTCCGGGTCCGGTCGGATGCCTCGCCGACCGTGGGCGCATCTGAAGGTGCCATTAGGGGTGGGGGCTCCCCGTGCTCGTGCATGGATTGGCCTACTGCCCCCTCGTAAGCAGCCGCAGCAGCTCCGAGTCCGCGCTGAGGATAACGGTTGTGTCCTCATCCAGTGCCTTGCGGTACGTCTCCAAAGTTCGTGTGAGCTTGTACAGGGACTGATTGCGGGAATATGCCGCGCCGTAGACCCGTGCGGCCTCAGCGTCGCCTTCTCCCTTGGTAGTCTCGGCCTCCCTATAGGCCTTCGCCAGGATTTCTTCCCGCTGTCGATCAGCCTCGGCACGGATGCGCAAGGCTTCTTCCTCTCCCTCGGCCCGGTACTGGCGGGCAATGCGCTCGCGCTCGGCTCGCATGCGGGCATATACGCTCTGCTTGTTCTGCTCTGGGAGGTTGAGCCGCTTGAGCCGCACATCCGCCACCCGGATGCCGTACTGACCAAGGGCGGCCGTGCCGCTGCGCTCGGCCAGCCGGTCCAAGACTTCGTCGGTCTTGACTCGCTTCTGCGATGTGGACACGATCTCCTCCAGGTCCAGCCCCGCTATCGTGGCGGCAAGCCCGGCCCAGACCAGATCGTGCAAGCGCATCTCTGCGGCCCGCTCATTGCCTACGGACTGCACGAAGGCCTGCGGGTCCGCGATCTGCCAGAGGGCGTAGGTGTCGATGCTGAGATTCTTCTTGTCCTTGGTCAGGAACTCGGACCGCGGGGGATTGTAGACGCGCAATCGCCGGTCGAAGAAGCGGACCTGATGCAGGATCGGGACCTTGAAGGCCAGCCCGGCCTCGGTCACGGTGCGGACGGGCTTGCCCCACTGCGTGACGAGCGCGAAGTCCGTCTCTCGCACAGTGAATACCCCCGACCAAGCCAGAACCAGACCGGCTAGGATCGCGAGCTTGTGCCGATGGCGATCCAGCATCCCGTGCCAGTCCAGGTCGCGGAAATGGCGGTGGCCATGGCTGTGCGAGTGCCCGTGGTGGTGCTCATGACCGTGGTCGTGCTCATGATCGTGGCGGTGGCCGCCGTGACCATGGTGGTGATGTGTGTGACTGTGGTCGTGCATCGCTATTCCCCTAGCTGAGTCGGCTGAAACGGGGGCGGAGGCTGCTGCATCTGTGAGTTCGGTGGTGCCACCAGCACGCCGTCCTCCATTGTCCAGAGCGTGCGCCGGCCGCCGGACGAGTCAATGATCAGCTTGTTGCGGCCTGGCAGAACCTCGTCCATCGTCTCCAAGTAAAGCCTCGTTGAGGTGACTTCAGGAGCGCCGCGATGGGCAGACTCCAGTTGCGAGAACCGCGCCGCGTCACCCTCGGCGCGGCTGGCACGGCTGGTCCGGTATCCCTTGGCCTCCTGCACGAGTGCAGCTGCCCGCCCTCGGGCTAGGGCCACTTGCTCGTTGGCATAGCCCTCAGCCTCATTGATCATGCGGACCTTCTCCTCGAGTGCTCCTGCAACCTCCCTGAAGGCGTCCACTACCTCGACGGAGGGGTGCATGTCCTGGAAGCGAACCTGCAACACGCGCGCACCGGTCGCGTGTTGTTCCATCTGCTCCCGCAGCCTCAGGGTCGCCTGCTCCTCAGCCTGCCTCCGTCCTGTCGTCAGTAGCGAGTCCAAGGAGACCGAGTTGACGACGCTTCGGATCGACGCTTCGGAAGCCGCCCGGATGAGGGACTCCGCGTCCACCTGCTGGAACAGGTAGTCGTCCGCTCTCTCGATGTCGTAGTGCACGACGGCGGTCATCTCGATCATGTTCTGGTCGCCGGTCAGCATGAGCGTCTCCTCGTCTTCGATCTGGATTCGCCCATCGCGGTGCTGGATGTTCCATTCGTAGGACGGCGGCTGGCTGAAGGCCATCTCGTCAGAGGTCCGGAAGCCAATCTCGATCGATCGCACCTGCCTTGCCTGTACGCGTGTCAGTCGGTCCACAGGCCATGGCAGCTTGACGTGCAGGCCGGGCTCTCGATTGGGCAGGACCCTCCGGCCGAACCGTTCGACGACGCCCACCTCCTCCGTACGGATCATGAACAGCGAACTGGCGAGCCAGAATGCGAAAGCAACGCCGACTGCCGGTCTGACGAGCTGGCGGCGGCGGTGGACCATCCAGGCAAATCCTCCCGCCGGATCGATGCGGCGCAGCAGCCCAGAGACGGCCTCCCAAGCGACGCCGAGCCCCAGACGCTCTCTGAGTCGCTCCAGACGGGTGCGGTGGCCGGGAGGTCGCTCGATGCGGAGCAAGCGCACTGAGTTGAGCATTACGAATAGGGAGGAGATCTGGTGCACACCGGCCGCGAGCGCCGGCCCCATCCAGCCCTTGCCGGCCACGTAAACGGCGACCACGTTGACAACGCCCGCGAAGAGAATGATGTTCTGCCAGACGGTCGCCACCGCGTTGCGGGAGACCCCGAAGAGTCTTGGCAGCTTCGCGATCTCGCGGTTGAGGTCGACCACGTCGGCCGCTTCGGCCGCGATATCCGCACCCGATCCGGACACGGCGACGCCTACGTCCGCCGCAGCCAGCGCCGGGGCATCGTTGACGCCGTCGCCGATCATCGCCACTTTGCGGCCTTGGACCTGCAGTTGCTTGATGCGGTCCAGCTTCTGTTCGGGGAGCAGTTCGGCTTCGACGTGCGAAATGCCGATGACCCGGGCCATTGCGTCCGCGGCCTTGCGGCGGTCCCCAGTGAGCAAGATTACGTTCGGGATCCCGAGATCCTCGATCTCGTGGATCGCATCGTGCGCTCCGCTCCGGGGCGTGTCCCGCAGCAGGATCGCGCCTGCGAGATCCGTGCCATTCGCCACCAATACGGCGGTGGCCCCCTGGCGGTCGGCCGAGGCTAGGAACTCTTCCATTCCCGCGATGCCGTGATCGCGCAGGAAGGCTTCGTTGCCCGCCCGCACAGTCAGCCCGAGATGCTTGCACTGGGCGCCACGGCCCGGCACGATCTGAGCGTCTTGGACATCTCCGACATGAAGGCCGCGCTGCTCCGCCTCCGCCGACACGACCTTGGCAAGGGGGTGATCGGAGCTTGCCTCGGCGGTTGCCCCGAGGCGCAGGACTTCCTGCTCGGTGAAGCCCTGGGAGGGCAGCACCTCGATGATCTCGAACTGGCCCGTTGTCAGCGTGCCTGTCTTGTCGAAAACTACGGTGTCGATCTCGGCCGCGGTCTGGACTACCTGGCCTCCGCGCGCGAGCAAGCCGCGTCGCGCCAAGCCGCCGATGGCAGCCACCATGGCAGCGGGCGTCGCGAGGATTAGGGCACAGGGACAGCCCACGATCAGTACTGCTACGGCGCGGCGAACGCGTTCGGACGTATCGACGTCCGAAGAAAGCAGGTAAACGGCGCCCGCCGCCAGCAGGATGGCTGGCAGGAAATAGCGTGCGTAGCGGTCCGCGACCCTCACGACCGGTGCCGTTCGGTGGTCGCGCGCTTCCTCGACGAGCTGGATGAGCCTTGAGAGTGTGGACTCCTCGCCTGCAAGAGTGACCCGCACGTGCAGCAGGCCATGCCCATTGAGGGTTCCGGAGAACACCTCGTCCCCAAGACCCTTGTCGCGAGGTACTGACTCACCGGTGATCGGACTCTCATCCACGGACGACTCGCCCAGCTGGACAACGCCGTCAGCGGCGATCCGCTCGCCGGCCCGCACGACGATCACGTCTCCCGGCAGGAGGTCTTCCACATGGACCTCCACCTCCGCTCCGTCCCGCAGCACGCGTGCCGAGTGCGGCAGCTGGTCCACAAAGCGGTGGATCGCGCGCTCCGTACGTCCGGCGGCCCAAGCTTCCAGGCCTTCGCCCAGCAGCATGATGAACATTGCTTCTGCTGCGGCAAGGTACTCGCCGATCGCCAAGGCCGCCATTGCGGCGATGACTATGGCCAGATCTGCCGAAATCTTGCGGTCCAGCAGTTCGGCAATGGCCCGATAGAAGGTCTTGTAGCCCGCCAAAATGGCGAGAAAGATCGCTGTGTCGATCCCTAGAATCGAGTCAAAGATGCCGAACAGGTTCAGCAGCAGCAGTACGCCGACAAAAACCGTGAATCCGACGTACTTAATCTGCTCTCGCCGATCCCGATTGATCGCGTGGTCTTCGGAGACGACGTGCACAGATAGACAAAGATAGCAAAGAGGGCCCGCTCCCAAGGCCCGGGCTTCGGGTCGTCCGAGGGAGGCATATGGGGCTTGGGCGTGCCTTGCGGCAAGCGGGCGGGCACGACTTCCAAGCAGTTCCCGTTTGCTGGAATACGAGTCCTCCGCACACGTCTGGAATCCCCCATCCGCACCTGGCTCGGGACTCCGGTGGGTGCCGAGAGCAGTGGTCGCTGCAGCATCGATTTTGCGAGGAAAGATTGTACAATCGGCCATTATGCCCGTCCGGAGCTACGCCGTCGGCCCCTCTGTGCCGCTCATCGAGCGGACGATGGGTGATGTGCTCAAGGCCTCCGTTGCCAACCATCCCGACAAGGATGCGGTCGTTTCGCGCCACCAGCGCCTGCGCCACTCGTACACGGAACTGAACAAGATGGTGGACCGCACGGCAGCTGGCCTCTGGGGTCTGGGAATCCGGCCAGGGGATCGCGTCGGCATGTGGGCGTCCAGCTGTGTTGAGTGGGTCTATCTGCAGTTCGCCACCGCGCGGATCGGTGCCGTGCTGGTGAACGTGAACCCCGCGTACCGTGCCCGCGACCTTGCCTACATCCTCCGGAGGTCGAGCATGAAGGCCATATTCCTCCACGAGGAGGACCGCTGGGTCAACTACTCCGACGTCCTCGCCGAAGCCCGCTCCGAGGGGCCCGACGCCCTATTGGGATCGGTGCTGCTCGGGGATAGGCAGTGGGACGAGATGATCGCGGCGGGTGTGGAGCCGGAACCAGGGCCGCTGGACTGCCACGACGTAGTGAACATCCAGTACACATCCGGCACGACTGGCAAGCCAAAGGGCGTCCTACTGACGCATCACAACATTGTCAACAACGCATACCTGACCGGGAGGGGCCTTGGCTGGACTCCGGACGACTGCCTCTGCATGCCCGTGCCCCTGTACCACTGCTTCGGTTGCGTCCTCGGGTCGCTACAGGCCGTTGTCCACGGAGCGACGCTGGTGTTGCCGTCGGCACAGTTCGACCCGTTGGCCACACTTGAGGCCATTGAGGAGGAGCACTGCACAACGGTCTACGGTGTGCCGACGATGTTCGTGGCCGTGCTGGACCATTCCGAGTTCGACCGCTTCGACACCACGAGCCTGCGCACCGGGATCATGGCGGGCTCCCCGTGCCCAGTGGAGCTGATGCGGCGGGTAGTCCGCGACATGCATTGCCCGGAAATGACGATTGCCTATGGCCAGACCGAGGCTTCGCCTGCCGTCACCCAGAGCGCAAGCGACGACTCGCTCGAAGTCCGGACGTCAACGGTGGGCCGGGCGATGCCCTGCACGGAGGTGAAGGTCATCGAACCGGAGAGCGGCAAGACGGTCGAAGCGGGCGTCCAGGGCGAGCTGCTGACCCGTGGCTACCTAGTGATGAAGGGCTACGACAACGATCCTGAGAACACCGCCAAGGCAGTCGACGGCGACGGCTGGCTACACACCGGGGATTTGGCGACCATGCGGCCGGACGGCAACTTCCGCATCACGGGAAGGGCCCGGGAGATGATCATCCGCGGCGGCGAGAACATCTACCCGCGGGAAATCGAGGAGTTCCTGCACTCGCATCCGCAGATTGCGGACGTCTACGTGGTAGGCGTGCCGGATGCCCGTCTCGGCGAGCGCGTGCTTGCGTGGATTCAGGTGCAAGAGGGCGCGTCGCTGACAGAGGAGAGCGTCAGGGACTACTGTCGCGGCCAGATCGCCCACTTCAAGGTGCCCGAGTACATCCGCTTCGTGACCGAATTCCCGATGACCGTCACGGGTAAGGTCCAGAAGTTCGTCATCCGGCAGCGGGAGATCGAACTGCGTGGGCTGCAGGAGGCGGCCGCCGTAGAGACTGCCTGAGTCAGCCGCTCTTCTGCAAGGCGGCCTGTTTCAGCACCCAGTCCCTGAGTACTCCGTATCCCGGGTCCGAGGCGTCGTAGCGCACGCCTCCCTGATGGCCATCCTCCTCGCCCGATTGGATATTCAGCGGCTTCCGCAGGAATTTGCTCTTCTCAACGTCTTGGAGGTTGACTCGCTGCTGCATCCGACGATAATTGCCAAGCAGGGCATCGGGCGGGATGTACCCGGCGGCGTCGGGAGCCTCGATGTACAGCGTCGGCACGCGGCCCGGCACCCCGTGGCATGAGAGGCAGGCGCGATTGTCCTTGGGGTTGATGCGCGCCATCTCGGTGAAGACATAGTCCCGGAAGTGAATAATGTCGGAGATCCATTCGTCCGTGGCCGCAAGAGGGCGCACGTCACCCGCCTGCTGTTGCTTGCTCTCCTCGTCAATGAGTTCCCGAAGGCGCTTGCCGTACGTCTTGTCGTCACTGTTGAGGATGTTTTCGATACGTGTCCGGTAGACCGGGCTGGGCTCCCTCTCTACCCACGCCGCGAGCGCCTTGAGGACTTCCGGATGGCGCCGGAGCGCGGTCTTGTTGGCAAGGGCGATAGCCTGTTTGCGGACCTCCTCGGGAGAATCTTCAGAGAACCATGCTGTGAACATCCGGATCAGCTTGTCCTTGGCGTCCACGATGGGGTCGATCACGTCGATCCCCAGTTCGTCCTTGGTGAACAGCGAGCCGGCACGCTCCCCGGGCTCAAGCTTGACGTAGTCAAGGCCGAATATATAGTTCGGCTCCGCGTCCGGATTGCTTCCCACCATTCGGAACGTGAGATCGTTCCGGCCGGCCTGGAAGTCGTGCACGCCCAAGGAGATGGGTCCCGGAGCGGTGAGCTGGGGCTGGTAATAGTCCGTGGGATCTCCGACCTTGTTTCCGTTAAGGAATGCTTGGACAGTTCCCATCTCCCGGTCGTGTAGGAAGGCCGCGATGATCTCGTAGGGTCCCGCCTCGGGTGCGCTGAGCGCGAAGGCGAGCTCATTGCCGGGCAGCCCTTCCCGCCACCAAAGTATGGTATTGCGGCTGGTCAGGCCGTCCGGCACGAGCTGGCGGGTCGTCCGGCCGCCCGTGAGACGCAGGATCTCGAGGTCCTCGGCCTCGGTCGCCCCCTCGACCGCGTCTTCGATTGAAGGGCCCGTCGCGTCGAAACGAAGCATCCACTCAGTCGATGGCAGCCAGAACTGGGCGTCTCCCCCGATGTGGTCGAAGGCCGCTCGCCGGTGCAAGGCGGGGTTGTTGCCGAGAATCCTGCCGAGCATTTCGGCCCGCTTGCTCGCAATGGTTTCCTCGGGCAGCGCAGTGGGAGCGGGCCGACCCGCCAAGAATCGTGCTGCCGGGGCTGGAGCCGCGAGCGCTCGGCGGGCCGGGGGAACCAAGAGACGGAAAAACTCAGCCTCCGAGTCGGGGGCGTCCGCATCGAAGTGCCAGCGGACGCGGGACAAGAAGCGGACCAGCGCCTCTGCGGCATCCTCACGGCCGGCCCGAAGGAATGCGTCGAGCTTGTCCAGCAGGGGCCGGATCGTCTCGCGCGTGGCGGGCAGGCGCAGAGCGCTCGGATTGGAGAGGGCCTTTGCGGCAGCGGCGACTTGATCGAGGTCGTTGCTGCGAAGAAGGGACAGCAGGTGCTGCTGAAGCGGGGAGTAGTTCACGTTTGCCGCTCCCTGAAGGGCGATTGTGCGCCACGGCGCTGGGCCGTCGTCGGTCTCGTCCCTATAGATCTCGAGAAGGATTTCGCCGATCAGTTCCGTGGCCCCGGGGGTTGAGTACCCGAGCTGGCCAGGACCTCCGTCGTTGCCGCGCTCCTCAAAGTGCGTGGCGGCAACGGCCGCGAGACGTCGCTCAAGGAGGTCGACACCCACTGGTCCTCTCTGGCGGACAGAGGACAGCATGCGGTATAGATGTTCGAGCTCGCGGTACTGCTGCTCTCGGTTGTCGACCCCCGTCTGGTTGGCGATCTGGCCGTTGGCGATCAGCAGCGACGCTGTGGAATAGCGCATCGCGTTCTCGGCATGGAAGCTCGGCTCGGGTCGGAGAAGGGCCCTGACCCAAGCCCTGTTGATGCGCTGGCGGAGCGGGGGATTCCACACCCAAAGATGCCATGCGGCCTTGAACGCGTAAGCCCGCACTCCCGGGAACGGGTCGGACATTGCGTCTGCCAGCAGCGTTGCTAGATCATTGCGGTCGACCTGAGACTGCGGGCCCACGAGATCGACCCGCATCACGAGCGCCTGCAGCACGGACTGCCTCGTGCGGTCATCTCCGCTGCGGTACGCAGCAAACAGCGCTGGCCACCCCTGATCGTCGAGCAACAGCTGGCGCAGCGACCAGAAGGACGCTTCGCGACACGCCTTGACCGGGTCGGAGAGGCCCGAGACCAGAGCGGGAACTCCCTTCGCGGCCAAGGCTCCCCCAATGCCCAGGTATCCGTAGTAGCGCACTTGCGGCATCCGGTCCTGGGTTGCGTCGATCATGAGGTCGGCGAGGTCGGCACGTCCGGTGGTCTGCAGAGCTCGAACGCGAGAGAGCTTCGCAAGTGGAGTCTCGCCGTCCGCCGGTTCGAACTGGCTCCGCTCGATCTCGGAAGCCTTGTCTGGAAAGAGCCGGCTCAACGCGCGGATCACATAGGCGTTGGTGACGAAGCCCGTCTGCGCGGACCGATTCCACAGCCCGTATTCGAACTGCTTGTCCAGAAGCCACTGAACAGCACGCTGGATGGGTGGGCTGTCGTGACTGTAGCCAGCGGCCCGGAGACCCATGAGTGCAACGGCCGTGGGCTGCCCATGCCCCATAAGCGGGACTTGACAACGGCACCCCTCGTGTGGCATC
>JAPPMC010000098.1 GCA_028819235.1 Bryobacterales bacterium | reverse complement strand
CCCCCCCCCCCCCCCCCCCCCCCCCCCGGCGCCCCCCCCCCCCCCCCCCCCCCCCGCGACCAATGAATGCCATTTGAATGCCATTTTGGCGATGGGCTTATGATTGCGTGTTGATCTCTTCCCGTCCCGCCCGGCCAGCGGTTTGTTGGGCGGCTGAGGCAGCCGGCGCGCCGCGTTCTGAGCCGTGCTTGACTTGTGCTCCGCCGTTGTTGCCGGGAAACCCTTGAGAAATACGAAATGACCGACCGGCCAACAAACGACGATCTTGGGATCACCCTCGGCGTCGAGGAAGAGTTCATGCTGATTGACCCCTCGAGCGGCGACGTGCTCCCCGATCCTGACGAGGGGATTCTCGAGACCTGTAACGCACACCGGGGCCGCCACAAGTTCGTCCGCGAGTTCATGCGGGCCCAGATCGAATCCAACACCCGCGTCTGCACCTCGGTAGCCGAAGTTCGAGCGGCCATCCGCGAGACACGCGGAATCGTGGTCCGGGCGGCTGAGGAGCACGGCGCCGGAGTATTGGCTACGTCAACGCACCCGTTCGCCAAATGGGAGACGCTGATGATCACGCCCGGCAGTCGATACCGCGACTTCGTCGTCACCTATCAGGAATCCTTGCGTCGGTTCCTCGCCGGCGGGATGCACATTCATGCGGGATTCGGCGACAAAGATTCCCGCGTGCGCATCATGACGGCCCTTCGGCGCTATTTGCCCCTGCTTCACGCCCTTTCCGGCTCGTCTCCCTTCAGCGAGGGTCGCTCGACAGGCTTCAAGTCATACAGGCTCAGTCTGGTGGATGGCTTGCCGCGAACAGGCCTGCCGAAGGCGTTAGGCTCTTGGGACGAATTCGAGAGCTTGGTGAACGACTACCGTCGCATGCAGTTCATCCATGACAGCAGCGAGCTATGGTGGGACATCCGACCATCACGCCGCTTTCCAACGGTGGAGATGCGCATCTGCGACATTTGCACCCGCATCGACGATGCGATGTGCATCGTCGCCCTGTATGCGTCGCTCGTGCGCTACTTGGTCCGTCGGGACAAGAGCGGATCCCTGCCCCCGGACCTGCCTATCGAGATCATCGCCGAGAACCGCTGGCTCGCCCAGCGATACGGCGTGATGGCCTTCCTCGGCGATCCCGAGAATGGCGGGCGAGTCGACATTGACGACTACGTGGCTTGGCTCGTCGAAGAACTCGCAGAGGATGCTGTTGCGCTCGGGTGCCAAGCTGAGCTGCGCCGCGCCACCGACATAGTCCGAGAAGGCGCCGGAGCGGACCGGCAGGTCGACCATTACCGGCTGCGTCAGCTTGAGGGTGACACCGAAGCTGAGGCCTTGCGCTCAGTTGTGCATATCGCAGCTCACGAAACGAAAGAGGGAATCGAGCTCGTCGACACGCAGTCATAGCCGTGCTCATCATTGCCGGAGGCGAACTATCCAGGAATCAGCCTCGGCTCTCGTTCTGCAGCCAAGCACCGCGTCCCTGACCTCCGGTCTCAACTTCCGGTCCGAGAGCCCTGGACTCGAGGCCAGAGTCGTCGCTCCAATCCGTCACCGCTAGATCGTCTCGACCGGATCCAAGGCAGCCGGCGCGCCCGCCTTCGAACGGGTCGAGCCGATCCATCCACCCATCGGGAATCGTCGCCGATTTCGGCGCCGAAGTCACCGCCAAGTGCCGGCCGATGCGGATCCGATTGGAAGCCGACGCCTTGTCGAAACACCTGCGGGCCGTTCCACCGTCTCGAACCGGAACCGCCGCTTGAGCAACGCCGATACGACCGGCGAGTGTGGAATCCGAGTTCCTCCCGAGGCGCACAAGAAAACCGGGAACTCGACTAGTCCTCTGGGAACCAGGAGATTCGGGTCCTTCAGGTCGGAAGCGAGGGGGGCCGCTTGGGTGTGGGGAGGGGCTCCTGCAGAGGTACGTCGTCCTTCTAAGGGGCAGCTGAGAAATAACTTATCGAGTTTGACCCTCTAGTTGCCATCAAGCGACCTTCTCGGAGGGGCAACGGCACTGTTGCCTGTCTCTCCCGACGCGCACGTGGGCCCATCTTGGTCCCTGCCTGACCGTTTCCGGTTGTGATACCCGCTGGCTTGCCACCCCGTAACCGCTTATATGGCATATTTGTGACTATAGTGTCATCTTGATGCCATATGGGAGGTGCCCTTGAGAGTCGAATCCTTCTCCGCCGGGACGGTCATCGCACTGCTGCGCCAGAAGACTGTCGCCACGCTGTCTGAGATCATGCTCGCCTTCGGCACGGCCAGCCGACGTACCGTCTGCCGCAAGCTGGTGGTTGCTGGCTGCCGCTCGAGCTATTCCCATTGCGGCCAGTACTACACTCTCGACGAACTGGCCAGCTACGACGAGCATGGCTTGTGGTCGCACGGGGAGATCCGTTTCTCGACCGCCGGCACCCTGCTCGCCACCGCCGAATCCTTGGTCAAGCGATCGTCTGCGGGACTCTTCGCCCGCGAGTTGGGTCAACTCGTGCAGGTGGATGTTCAGAATGCGTTGCGCAAGCTGGTCCGCAGCGGTCGATTGGAGCGGGAGAAGGTCCAGCGCCGGTACCTGTATTGTTCCCCGTCTCAGCAGCGGCATCGGCAGCAGTTGCGAGCTCGGCGGGTTCTGCTGGCGGGAGATGCCCCAGGGCCGCCGGTGCCCGCCAGCGGCGGGGAACAGATCCAGCTGGCCACCGCGACACTGGTGAGCCTGCTCGACGAGCGCCAGCGCCGACTGTACGCTGGCCTGGAGTCCTTGCGCCACGGACACGGCGGCGACTTGCGGGTCGCAGCGCAGTTGGGGATGTCTCCGGCCACCGTGGCCCGGGGCCGCAAGCAGTTGCTGTCCGGGGACTTTGAGACCGACCGCGTCCGCAAACCCGGTGGCGGACGCAAACCGCTCGAAAGAAAAGCCTGCAGTGACCGCTCACCTCGCGGAACTGCTCCAACACGACACGGCGGGCGACCCATGCTCCGGTCTGCGCTGGGTCCGGCGCACCACCCGCAACCTTGCGGACCAGCCGGCGGATGAACTCAACCTGCCGGTCTCCCCACGCACCGTCGCGAGGTTGCTGCGCAAGATGGGCTACAGCCTACGGGTCAACTGCGGGTGCCTGCCCTCCACTTTCCCCGCCGAACGCAACTCCCAGTTCGAGTTCATTGCCCAGTTGCGTCAAGACTGTGCCCGAAACAACACCCCCGAAACTATCGGGATGCCCTCCTCCTCGCACTGGTCCCGCAGGGCGGCGATGCGGCGGAACTGCTCGTCGCGTCCGGGGGGAACAGTGCCGCCGATCGTCTTGCGGTTGACATGGCGGGAGTAATTGCAGGATCCGAGCCACTTGCGGACCGTGTTGGCGCTGACCTTGACTCCGGAGTCCGAGATGGCGGCAGCCAGCTTGGAGAGCGAGCGGTACGTCCAGAGCAGGCCGCCCATGGGGTCGCCTTCCGTTTCCATGCGGACCAGATCGAGGAGCTTCTCGATCACTGCGGGGTTTTTTGCATCGAGTTGCGTCCCCCGCCCTCCCTGCGGAGGCGAGTGGTCTCGATCTTGCCGTCAGAGAGTTCGCGGCGGCCCTTGCGGACGGTCTTGCAGTTCAGTCCCAGGAGTGCGGCAGCAAGCCGGTCGCCGCCGTAGCCGTGCTAAAGGGAGAGAAAGCCGCCGAAGAGGCGTCTTTGCTTCTCGTCAAGAACGCTGAAGAGGAGCGCGGCTGCGGCGGCTTCGGGATCCTCGGGCGCCAAGGCAGGCGCACGGCATCGGCAGAGCGCACGCCGAGCACGGCATCGAGCTCGGTGCGACGGTAGCCCAGGTTCGAGGAGCCGACGACAAAGCGAGCGGTGGCGCGGAGCGTTACACGGAAGGAGAAGCGGACATCGCGGTGGGACGACAGCCCGAGCGAGTCGAACTGAGCAGACTTGCGGAGCGCATAGAACTTGCCGCTGTGGATGTAGCTGGAGAGGTAGCCGACTTGCTTGAGCTTGCGTGCCACGGTCCTGCGGGAGGGGTTGCCGAGGGCGGCCGAGAGTGCGGGGAGGGTGGCGACGACCAGGAGGCGCAGGGCAGCGCTCAGGGAATCGGAAGGGAAGGTGTTGCGCCGCGGATTAAATGGACATCTGGGCCAATTCGAGGCCCACGCAGGCTGAGAAGAACCGCCCCCTTACGCCCAATTAATCGGCCACGCAACACCGGCGGGTGACGCTCGTGCTGGACAATCCCGGAACGCACAAGATCGGGTCGCTGTGCGACGCCTTCGAGCCGGAGCGCGCCGCGGCACTCGCGCAGCGCATTGAGTTCTGCTTCACGCCGAAGCATGGGAGCTGGCTGAATGTCGCGGAATGCGAGCTGATCGCGATGATCCGGCAGTGCCTCAAGGGGCGCCGGATTGGCGACATCAAGACCTTGCGTGAGGAGCTTGCGGCATGGGCGACGAACATCAACTCGCGCCAGCGCGGCGTCGACTGGCAGGTGACGGTCAACGACGCTCGGTGCAAGGTCAAGTCGGTCTATCCGAAAATTGTCGTTTGACACTGCACTAGTCGGGGAGGCCGCAAAGGCACCCTTCCCTGCTCGTGTGCGGGGAGCGGCCGTTGGGATCGGGGGAGCGGAGGTTCGGACGGGGTGCCGTTTGCCGGAGTGTCTTGGCGACACATTCCGTGCCGCCGGATTTGGTCCGAGAAATGCGTGGAAGTGACTGGTAGCTCTCAGGTTAAGCCGAAGCCCGGCTTACTTGACACGCTCCCTCGTGAATCATTCGGGCCAGCGATGCACTCCGAGATCACGTCAAGAGTTCGGGCTTCGCCGAATGCGGTGACTAGGGCGAGGTCCAGTTGACCCCGATGAGGCCGTTCCCAGCCTCATTGCGGGAATTCGTCAGGATTCTTAAGTCTTTCCTGTTGACGGATGATCATTCGTTGACTATGCTCGTAGGCGATCGCATAGGTCCGTTCGTCGACCAAAGGGGGTGGATCATGAATGCAACTCCTCTCAGTCGGGCAACCAAGCCGCGAATCGAGCGACGGCCGAGGTGGAGGTGCTTGCATGCCAGACTCGCCTTGCTCGCGCTCACCTTTGCCTCGGGCGTTCAGGCACAGGTCGCGGGGCGCATCAGCGGCTTCGTTCGAGACGCCACAGGCGCTGTGATTCCGAACGTTCAAGTCACAGCCGTTTCAGATCAGCAACGACTGCAGCGCAACGCGTCGTCGGATGCGACCGGCTATTATGCCCTGCTCGCGATGCCTCCCGGCACATACACGATGACCGCCGAGGTGGAGGGATTCGAAACCCAAACGCAGCAGGGAGTGGAACTGACCCTCAACGAGAGCCTTCGGCTCGACTTCTCCCTGGTCGTCGGGTCTGTGACCACGGAAGTTACGGTGGAGAGCACCGCGACGTTGGTGAACACCGACAACCAGACCTTAGGCGCACTGGTGGATTCGAGACGGGTGGCGGACCTTCCCCTCAACGGGCGTAACGTGATGGCATTGGCCCGGACGCTCCCGGGTGTCTCGCGGGTGGTTGCACCCCAAGAAATGCAGCGGACCCGTGGGGGTCCGAACATGAGCGTCAACGGCGGTCGCTCCGTCAACAACAACTACACGTTCAACGGTGCGAACTTCGTTCACTTTGGCCGAACCACGGGCCTGAACTACCCTCCCCCGGACGCGGTGCAGGAAATCCAGATTCAGACCCACAATTTCACCTCGGAGTACGGCAACAACTCCGGTAGCCAAGTGAGCGTCACATCCAAATCCGGGACCAATGAATTCCACGGAACGGCTTGGGAGTTCCTCCGCAATGACAAGCTGAATGCGCGCAGCTTCTTTCAGCCTAGGCGTCCGACGACACGTCAGAACCAAGCGGGGGTTGCCGCCGGCGGGCCCATCAGGAAGGACAAGCTGTTCGTGTTCGGTCACTATCAAGAACTCTGGAACCGGCCCGAGGTTGGATCCACGCAAGCTTTGTTGCCGTCGCCACTGGAACGCCAAGGGGATTTCTCTCAGTCTGGCGTGGCGTTGAGGAACCCAACGGATGGCCTTACTGGTGAGCCACTCACCGACTCGAGAGGCTTGCCCTGCGTGCAGAACAACATCATCAGCTCGAGTTGCATGAGCCCCGGAGCGCAGAATGTCTTGAGCCAGTTCATTCCCACGACCCCCAACAACATCTTCGTCGCACAGAATCCCGAACCTTCTGGCAGCTACAGCTTCATGACCCGTGTGGACCTGCTGCAGAGTTCGAAGCACACCATATTCGCTCACTACTTCCACGATCACTACGATCGAACCTTTGCCCGCGGCACGATCAAGCCATATAACGAGGCAGACGCCGGAGTGACGGTCAACGCCCCCAGCATCAGCAGCACCTATACCTTCAGCCCGACATTCCTGAATGAAGCGGTTCTCTCTTGGGCTCGAGCGGTGTCGTTCGAGCAACCGAATACTCTCATCGATCCCAACTCCTTGGGGATTGCCGTCCCTGTGGGCACAAGCGGTGAGGGCCTGACGATTACCGCGCAAGGCCGATTCCAGCTCAACCACTCGAATCCCAACGGCCAGAACTACCGGAACTGGCACTTCAGAGACATGATGAGTTGGATCAAGGGCTCCCACACCTTCAAGTGGGGCTTCGAGTTCTGGAGCACAAACTGGGCTCTCAACACTGCCTTTACCCAAGGTCGCTCCGTCACGTTCACCGGCAATCGAAGCGGTGATGCAACGGCGGACTTCATTCTCGGCACCTTCGACGCCCTGAACGTCACCTTTGGCCAGCCCGGCAGCGATCCGATCGCCGAGTCGTACCATTTCTTCATCCAGGACGAATGGAAGGTCCATCCTCGGTTCACTCTCACCTACGGAGCGCGCTGGGAGCCCTACCTTCCTTGGGACCAAGAGTACGGCCGCCATACCCATCCGGACCTAGCCGGGGGATTCACGGCGCGCTCGACGGTCAAGCCGAACTCTCTACCGGGCGTCCTTCATCCTGGCGACCCGGGATTGCCACAAAACGGAAAGCTCACCTTCAATGACATGAACAACCTCGGGCCGCGTGTGGGTTTCGCTTGGGACGTCTTCGGCAGCGGCAGGTTCAGCGTGCGAGGAGGATATGGGATTTTCTTCGACCGGATCAGCGCTACTACGGTGCACTCGGCGGAAGCACCTTACCGCGGAAACAGCAACTTGGAGAACGGACTCCTCGATGATCCCTTCGGCTCCTTGAATGAACCCCTGCCGCCGCCGGGGGTCTTGCCCGGGGAGTTCGGCTGCAGCGGTCCCAGGATGACCAAGACCTTGGCGGAGTTGGGCGGGCCGATGGCTCCAGGATTCCCCTTCGTCACCTGCGAATTCCCCATTCCCCAGCGGCTGGTACTGACCGAGGATCAATTGGTCGTCCCCTACACGCAGTCAATCAACTTGACGCTACAGCGCCAGCTCGGTTCCGATCTGATGATGGAGGCCAGCTATGTCGCCAAGCTAACCCAGAAGCTGGACGGGCACCGGCACTGGAATCCAGCGGTGTTCCGCCCCTCGCTCGTAACCGGCGCTGCGCCCTCGAGCCGCAACGTGAACGAACGCGTGTTGTACTTCGAGACATTGGGCCTGATGGACACACGGGTCCGGGTCATGGGCAACGACTACCGGGCGGGGTATCACTCCTTCCAGCTGAATTTGAACAAACGCTTCAGTCGCGGGTTCTCGTTCCTTGGATCCTATGTGCTCTCCAAGAACATTTCCAACATGGTGGACCCCTTGCCAGGCATCAGTCCTGGGGTGGGGCATCCGTTCAACCTGTTACTGGACAAGGGTCGCAGCCTGTTCGATCAACGTCATATCGTGCGGATGAGCTGGATCTGGAGCCCTCGCGGCCCGGCTTCCGGAGCAGCCCGGCATTTGCTGGGAGGCTGGACCCTCACGGGACTGACAAGCATACTCAGTGGTTCTCCGATTCACTTTGCCCAAGGCACGGATGTGGCGCTCGACGGCACTGGCCAACGAAATCTACAGCACGCCCAATTCAAGGAAGGCGTTACGCACGATGACTTGTTGATCAATCACGCCGACCGTAGCGCGATGATTCGCGAGTTCTTCAATACCGACGCGTTCGTGAGGCCACGCGACCTGCCGCCCGGCACCTACGGAAACGCGGGGATCAACATCATCAGCGGGCCGGCGACGGTCAATACGGACTTTGCCGTGATGAAGAACTTCAACCTCCGCGAGCCCTTGCGCCTCCAACTCCGAGGCGAGTTCTTCAACCTGTTCAATCAGGTGAACTTTGCGCAGCCTGAGAGGCGTGTTCAGTCGGGGAGCTTCGGTCGCATCCGAAGCGCTGATCCGGGTCGCGTCGCTCAATTGGCCTTGAAGATCATCTGGTAACACAAGTCGCTATCTGCGGGACAACGAAGCGTCACAATCGTATTCACGCGTTGTCGGGATTCCCAATTCCGCATTGCCGCATTGGATTCGGCGAGACCGCCCTCCGGCTAGGGATCGCGCGTAAGCATGTCGGTATGGGGTGGTTTTGAGCTGAGCAGGGAACCGTGGCTGGGACGGTGGAACAGCAAGTCAGACCTGCTGAGAACGCTGAACCCGAGCGCACCTGTGGGCGCCGATTGGGGCCGCCGCATCCGCGACGAGCTGGCAGGCGTCCCGTCCTCTCGGTGTCTTCCCGGCGGTACCTGTGCCCGTCCGGAAGCGTGGGTCGTCAGCCAGCCAGTGGAGTGTCGGGCGATGCCGCTCCTCCGCGGCCACCGCCGTGCCCCTGGCGTGCCCCGGCCGCGGGGCGCTTGCTCCCGGCTTGGCCGGCCGGCCCGCAGCTGCCGCACCGCGCGCGGCCCATTCGCCACGGCAGCCACGGATCCAGGGCCCCGCGCGGGTCGCCGCGCCCCCGGGCGCAGGCACCCAGGTAATCCTGCATCCAGGTGTAGGGATTCAGGCCGTTCATGCGCACGGTCTCGAGAACGCTGAACAGGCTCGCGGCGGTCTCGGCCCCCGTGGGGCCCCCTGACCAGAAGCTCAGCTTGCGGGCGATCACGGGGCCGCGCACGGCCCTCTCGGAAGCGTTGTTGTCCATCGGGACGCTGGGGTCGTCAACGAATGTCGTGAGCGTGCCCTCCAGCCGCACCTGCGCCGCCAGTGCCTTGCCCTTGGCGTTGGTGAGCGTCATGTCGGCACCCAGCATCCGGTCGATCGCGGCTTGGTCCGCCAGGGGGACCGCCTCCTCGCAGACCATGTCGCAGAACTTCCGGACGGCCTCGGCCAGCTCCTGCTGGCGGCTGGCGAACTCCGCGCTCTGCCCTTCCGGCCCCAGGCCGGGCTGCCAGGGTTCCTTCCGCCGGCGGGCCAGGTGGAACAGGTTCCCGGGGCCTTCAAGGTCTTCGCCCATGTCTGCCTGCACGCGCCGCGGGCCAGCGGGGAACTCGCCTTCCGCCAGGCGCAACTGGCGCACAGCTTGGGCAAGAGCCGCTCGGCGCTGGCCCGCCACCTGACCGAGCTGGCGGACAAGGGCGTGTGCACGATACGCCACGCGCCCAACCAGCACCGCCGCTGCCGCCTGCGGGTGCGCACCCACTTCTGGTCCTACCGCCGCGAGGCCTCCAGCGCCGCACCCGTCCCCTGCGCCACGGCCGCCTACATCGACAGCGTGCGGCAGGCCTTCCTCAAGCCTGCCTGCGTCCAAGCCGCCTTCGGCCCCGACGACCGGCGCCTCGCGGCCCAATGGCACCGCGACAGCATCCCGATCGAAACCGTCCGCCGCGCCATTCATCTCGGCTGCGTGCGCAAGTCCGCCGCCATGATCGACAACCCCCAATCGCAACCCATCCGCAGCCTCCGCTACTTCCGGCGTGTCCTGCAGGAGGTGCGCGAGGTGTCCGTCTCCGACAGCTTCTGGGACTATGTCGAGGTCAGCCTCGAACGCTTCGAACGACGCTTGCCGGACCTCAAGTCCTGACCCCACAGCCGACCAGCCCCGTTCGGCCGCACCTCTACACCCCCAGCCACCCACTCGGTAGCGTTTCTCTGGTAACACCGTTACCGGATCTACGCTCGAATAATCCGAGAAATCCCGCTCTTGCCACCCCTCTTCGGCGATCACAGAATCCGAGAAATCCCGGTCCGTCTTATCTGATTTTCAACATGTGTCGAACTCCAGCGGAGATTCCCCGACGCCGCAGGCAGGCGTCTCCGGCAGCTTGGCCGAGTCCCCGGCCCTCTCCGGCCCTGTCGGCCTCTAGACTCGAGAGCCCTTGCCCGGGAGTCGACCCGAAGTCAACCGTTCTCCGACCATTTCTGCACCCCCTTACCGAATGCTTACGGGCAGACGGCATCCTGGCACTGCGGGCCTGCAGCCTCGGCGGGCGCTACGAAGGCTTCTGGGCATTGGTCTCGGAGTCGCGGCACGCAGCTGCGGCCTGACCTCAGAGAGTCGGGCCCTGCTTGCACAGCACCCCGGCTGACAATCCCCGATCAAGCGGCGGGCGAGGCACGCCGTTCCGCCCGGACTGAACCAGACTGCTGGTGGCGCCATCCAGCCTGGCACGATTCTTTCGGATCAGTTGGGCCTCAATCGCCCAGAAAGCCGGCTAAAGCCAGAATGTCATGCATCCGCGCTTGCCCAGAATCTCGACAGTCGATTATCCTTGAAGATGAACAGTGATCGGTTCCGCTACTGCCATGTTAGATGTGCAACTGCTCAGGGCCGATGGTCGATTGGGCCGCGAAGTCGTCGGGAGTTCGCAGACAGGGTATCGAGCGCTCTGATCGAGGATGAATGTCGCCATGAACTCGTCTCTGCGCCGGGTCGTCACCGCCGGAGCCTTGGCGGGAATTCCCCTGCTCGCGGCGCCACAGCAGTCGCTCGCCCAGCCCGCGTTCGAAATCCCCGCTCTCTTCCGGCAGGAGTGCGAACAGTGCCACGGCGAGGCCCAACAAATGGCGGGTCTCGACTTGCGGTCCCGAGAGGCTCTGTTGGACGGCGGCCAGAGCGGACCCGCGATCGTGCCCGGCGATGCGGAGACGAGCCCGCTATACCTTCGCGTGACGGGAGCCGAGCAGCCGGCGATGCCGGTGGGCAGATCGCTGCGTCCGAACGAAGTGGCAGCGATTCGCCGATGGATCGAAGAGGGAGCCCACTGGGAGCCGGGGCCTGACCAAGCCCGGACAGCCGACTCGGTTGAGCGTTCCGGGCGTGGGACTGCGAACGAGGACGGGCGCTGGTGGGCATTCCAACGGCCCGTCCGGCACTCCGTCCCTGAGGTTTCTGACTCGCGTTGGGATCGCAACCCGATCGATGCCTTCCTGCAGGAGCAACGTGAGAAGAACGGCCTGACACCCGCGCCACCTGCCGACAGGCGTACCCTGATCCGGCGCGCCTATCTCGATCTGATCGGACTACTGCCCCCACCTGAAGAAGTGGAAGCGTTCTTGAGCGACGATTCCAAGTGGGCATTCAATGAACTTGTCGACCGGTTGCTCGGATCGCCGCACTACGGCGAGCGCTGGGGGCGGCACTGGCTGGACATCGCCCGCTACGCCGACAGCAAGGGCTACGAGCAGGACTACGACAATCCCAATGCTTGGCGCTATCGGGACTACGTGATTCAGGCTTTCAACCAAGACAAGCCTTACAGCCGCTTCGTGCTCGAGCAATTGGCCGGTGACGAGTTAGACGACATGACATTCGACAGCGTCACCGCTTTAGGGTTTCACCGCGTAGGCCCACGCGTCGCCTTCCGTGAGAAGGACAATCCCGAATACCGCTACACCTACCTGGACGACATGATCGGCACGACCAGCCGGGCATTCATGGGCCTGACCGTAAACTGCGCCCGCTGTCACGATCACAAGTTCGACCCGATCACGCAGATGGACTACTACCGCATGTTGGCGGTCTTCTTCCCTTACGTGGACTACGACTTTCCATTGGCGCCTCCTGATGTTGTGGCCCGGCACGAAGCCCGGGTAGCGGAAATCGAAGCCGTAATCATGCCCCTGAAACGCCGCTTGGCCGAGATCGAGGCACCGTACCGCGAGCGAGCTTTCGAGGAACGGCTCAGGAGATTCCCTAGAGACATTCAAGTTGCTGTTCACACTCCAGAGGAAGACCGGACGGATGGACAGAAGCTTCTGGCTGCCCAAGTGCGCTCGATCGGACCCGGACGCGGGTTCGACTCTCTCATGCCGGAGAAAGTTCTGGCCACGGTCCAGAGGCTACGGGCCGAGATCAGAAACCTCGAACAGCAGAAACCCGAAGATCTCCCGCTGGCTGTCGGCATCCGCGACGGTGATTTTCGCTTCGCGCCCGACGGACCCGGCGACAGCGATGCGCCGGGCAAGGGCCGCCCTGACGATGTGGACTTCGAGGGCAGTTACCTGCCAGAAGTCGGAAGACCCTACGTTCCGCCGAAGACCCACTTCTTGCCGTCCGGAGATTATCGGACGAAGGGTTCCGAAGTCTCTCCCGGCTACCCGAAAGTGCTTCTGTCCGGATATGTTCGGTTCGAGAATCCCCCGGTTGACGGCAGGCTCACAACCGGCCGCCGTCGCGCGTTGTCCGAATGGCTTGTCGACCCGGAGCATCCCTTGACGGCCCGAGTGATGGTCAACCGCATCTGGCAGCATCATTTCGGAGAAGGTATCGTAAGTACGCCGAGCAACTTCGGTCGCATGGGCCATCAGCCGACTCACGCGGAACTGCTTGACTGGCTGGCTACGGAATTCGTCCGCAGTGGCTGGAGCATGAAGAGCATGCACCGCCTGATCATGACGTCCGAGTCGTATCGGATGGCTTCGAGTTTCGCGTTGAAAGCCAACGAGGAGGCCGATCCGCGGAATGCGTACTTGTGGCGCTTCCCTCAGCAGCGGCTCGAGGGTGAGATTATTCGCGACCTCGTCTTGGCCGCGAGCGGCAACTTGAACTTGGCGGTGGGAGGCAAACCGTATTTTCCCGCGGTGGACGTATCGGTGAGGAACGCTGTGGCGAAGGGAATCTGGGTTGTCAGCGAAGAGGCCCCGAACTTGTGGCGAAGGGGCTTGTACTCTTACTACAAGCGCGGCATGCCCTATCCGATGTTCGAAGTATTCGATCAACCTGATCTGAACATCACGTGCGAGGGCCGCGACACGACCACGGTGGCTACCCAAGCGCTGACACTCCTGAACAACGATTTCGTCCTACGGCACGCCGAGTCCTTCGCAAGGAGGGTGCAGAGAATCGCCGGTCCCGAACAAGAAGACCTGGTGCGCACGGCCTACCGCATAGCGCTAGGCCGCGATCCCATGGCGGCGGAACTCGAGTGGAACGTCTCGTTCCTGAATCAGCAGATGGCCCTGTATCGCGACGACGGATCCGACGACCCGGCGCGCTCAGCTCTCGCCGATCTTTGCCATGTCGTCCTGAACTTGAACGAGTTCGTCTATATCAACTAGGACCTCCGACATGCCTGACGAGCCAGCGAAAAGACGTCCCGCCCGCAACAGGTACGTTTCCCGTCGCGACCTCCTGTTCCAGGCTGGCGGCGGGGTCAGCGGACTGGCTCTGGCCTACATGCTCGACGCTGACGGCTTGCTGGCCGCGACCCCGACCGATGCTGAGCCCGGTGCCTGCGGGGTCGCTGCGAACGTCACTTCGCCGGTCGCACCCAAGGCATCGCACTTCAGGCCGCGCGCCAAATCGGTCATTTCCCTCTTCATGACAGGAGGCGTCAGCCATATCGATACGTTTGATCCGAAACCGGCCTTGAAGAAATACCACCGGCAGCCGCTTACCGGAAAAGGCGAAGTCATCGTACGCCAGGGTTATCCGGGCCCGCTGATGGCGAGTCCGTTCTCCTTCGAGAAGTGCGGCCAGTCGGGTATCGAGGTTTCTGAACTGTTTCCGCACGTCGGTTCGATCATCGACGAGCTAGCGCTCATCCGGTCCTGCGTCAACAAGTCGAACGACCACGTCCTGGCACATTACGAATGGAACACCGGCTCCTTGCTAATGGGGCACCCGAGCGTTGGCGCGTGGGTGACATACGGAATCGGCACCGAGAATCAGAGCCTGCCAGCATTCGTGGTGATCTTCGATCCCCGTGGCGGGCCTAACGCCGGGACACGGAACTGGGGAAGCGGCTATTTGCCCGCCGCCTACCAAGGAACGGTCTTCCGCACCACGGGAGATCCGATCCTCGACCTGAAGCCTCCCGACCGCATTGGCACACGGCAGCAGCGGAACCGACTCCGTCACCTTACGAAGCTCAACGAGGAGCACGCCAGCAGACATCCCGGGAGCAGCGAACTGGCCGCCCGGATCGCCTCCTACGAACTTGCCTATCGCATGCAAGGCTGCGCTCCCGAAGCGGTCGAGCTCTCGTCGGAGAGCGATGCCACCAAACGCCTCTACGGCGTCGACGATCCAGCTACCGAGGGATTTGGCAAACAATGCCTTCTGGCGCGCCGTCTCGTGGAGCGCGGCGTCCGCTTCGTGCAACTGTTCAACGGCGCCAAGCGCCGTTCGAACTACGACGACTGGGACGCACACGACGACCTCGCCGACAACCACAGCCGCCACGCCCGCGAGATCGACAAGCCGATCGCCGGACTGATCACGGACCTGAAGCAACGCGGACTACTCGACGAGACCCTCGTGTTGTGGCATTCGGAGTTCGGTCGCATGCCGATCTCCCAGAAGGGCTTGGGCCGTGATCACAACCCAAACGCCATGTCGATCTGGATGGCCGGGGCCGGCATCCGGGGCGGCCAAGTCATCGGCGCCACGGACGAATTCGGATACAAGTCTGTTGAACAGCCAGTCAGCTATCACGACGTGCACGCAACGATTCTGCACATGCTGGGAATTGACCATAAGCGACTCACGTATTTCTTTAACGGTCGCAACATGCGCCTCACCGACGTACACGGGGAACTCATTCCGCAGATTGTGGCCTGACCCCGACCAGCTTGGCCCGGCTCGCGCGCGGCCCAAGATCCGGCCTCAGCAAGCACCGCCTCGCGTAACGCGACCTCCACGTTCACGACACGCGCTTGCGGCGCGATGGCCAGGGCAAGCAAGGAACAGATCGAAGCCAGTGCGAACCGAATCGCTCCGTTGGAAGACGGACGCTCGCGGGAAGGCAAGCCGCAAACCGGCGGAAAGCCTCTCGCGGTCGGGTGCCTCGGGGTCACTGGTGTTGGGAGCGTCGCCTCGCCCGATTCCGTCAAGCCGCTTCGGCGACGGTCTTCCCCGTCCGTTCAAAGACGAGGAAGAGGTGCATGAAGCGGTTCAGCTCGCCATCCAGGCCGCGGTCTACATCGCCGAACTCCAATTAGCTGCGCAAGTCCTTCACCAGCCGATAGGGCGCGAGGACGTAGTTGCGGATCTGGCTTCCGAAATCGATGTCGAGCTTGGAAGCCTCGATCTTGTCAGTCCCGGAGCGCCTCTTCCGGACTTCGAAGTCGTGCAGCCGAGCCCGCAGCATCCGCATCGCGGTGGCCTTTTCCTCGTGCTGCAAGCGCTCGTTCTGGCACTTCACGACGATTCCTGTCGGCAGATGCGTGATGCGGACGGCGGAGTCCGTCATGTTCACATTCTGGGCCCCGGCCCCGCTCGCCCGGTAGGTGTCGATCCTCAGGTCGTCCGGGCGGATGTCGATCTCGATGTCGTCGTCGATCTCGGAATACACGAAGACGGAGGCGAACGACGTGTGCCGGCGGGAGTTGGAATCGAAGGGCGAAATCCGCACGAGCCGATGGACCCCCACTGCCGAGTGCATCGGACCTCAGGCGTTTTCGCCCTTGATCATCAGGGATGCGGACTCGATGCCGGCCTCCTCGCCCGGCCGGAAATCGGAGATCTCGCCCTTGAAGCCGCGCCGCTCCGCCCAACGCAGGTACATGCGCCGCAACATCCTGGCCCAGTCCTGAGCCTCGGTGCCGCCCGCCCTGGCGTGCAGCGTGACGATGGCGTTCGCGGCGTCGTGGTTCAGCCCCGCTGGCACTCATCATGCCGCAGGAGCAAGCTGTTTGCTCACGGGTTGCAGTCCGAAGTGGTGGAAAGGCATACCGAGTGTGCCAATGCCCGCAACCTGGATGCGTGACGGTGGACAACGTGCCAGCTTTCACCGAGATCTCAACTCCGCCTACCCCCAACCTGGCAGTTGACAGAGGACCAAGCCGTCGAGAGTCTAACGGAGTTCGAGCCAGTCCTTGGCCGGGCAGCCTCGGTGGCCTCAGGCAAGCTCCGCATCGAAGCGTGCCAACGTCCGTGTCTCCGAGCTGAACTCCACCCCCAGCAAGTGCACCGGCTCGCCCAGATGCCGGTACTTGTCCGCGTAGCCGCGGTCCTTCAGCTGAGCCAGCGCCGAGCCGGCACCCGCCTGTTCGTGGACCTTGAACTCAAGCAGGAAGACCCGGCCATAAGCTCGGACGGCCATGTCCAAGCGTCCGACGCTGCTGCTGTCCTCCACCCGTACGTCAAGGCCCAAACCCGTGAAGAACGAATACACGACACTGGCGTAGTGCCCCTCGTACTTGGCGATCTTATTACGCCTGTGCCAGTCGGCTGGAATACCCGCGAACAGACCGCGGAGCGATTGCTCAATCCCGCCTACGTCGGCCGTCCGAAGCTGTCGCCGCATGAGACTCTTGGCATTCACGTCCGGAGCCCCATCCGCCATTAGAGCTCTGAGCAGCGCACGATTCAGACATTGGCGCACTTCGCGGTTCGGGTAGCCCAAGCGATAGATCCACTCGCCATCCTCTTCTGTTAAGTCGAGAAGCGTCAGGTAACCAGTCTGAAACAGCAGCGCTTCCGTCGACATGGTGCCCACGTCAAACGCGGACAGTAGATCGTCAGTGGCTCGGATGCCGTGCAAGGAGGCTGTCGGTACGCCCCGGTTGACCAAGCTGTCGATCAGGAATCTGGGCGAGCCTGTCTCGAACCACCACGCACCGAAGCGGCGCTTGCGGAACAACAGAAGCACGTCGAAAGGGTTGTAGACCCTCTCCGTGCCGCCCCAACTGTAGCCGTTGTACCACTCGCGGATCCGCTTCCGGTCGAGTCCTCTAAGTTCAGGCGCGAAGACGGTGTCGAGGTCATTCTCCGAGTATCCGCAGATTGACGAGAACTCCGGCTCCATCGTGATGTCGACCAGATTGTTCAGCCCGGAGAAGAGGCTCACCTTAGAGAACTTCGTGACACCGGTGAGGAAGCAGAATCGCACGTGGGCGTCGCAAGATTTGATCACGGAATACAGACTGCGCAGGTAGTTTCGGTTGGCTCGGGCCAAACCCGGCTCCGCTAGGGCGTCGAGAATGGGTTTGTCGTATTCGTCGACCAGCACGACGACCGGTTGCCCGGCACGCTCGTGGAGCGATCGCAACAGTTCGGCGAGGCGGTCTGGAGCGCGCGGCTGTGCCCGCGGGACCATCACGGTCCGCTCCAGCGACTCCAGCTGTGCCACAACGTTGTCTTGCAGCCCTCCGTGTTCGTCAAAGCTCCCTGCCGCAAAGTCGAGCCGCACTACCGGATAGCGCACAGCCCACTCCCACCTGCGCTCAGCCTCCAGCCCCAAAAAAAGTTCCCTGTTGCCTTCGAATAGTTCCTTAACGGTGTCGAGAAAGAGGCTCTTGCCAAACCGCCGCGGGCGTGACAGGAAGTAGTGGGTCCCTTCCCGGGCCATCTGCAAGGCGAAGCCCGTCTTGTCGACGTAATAGGCGCCGGCTTCGCGCAACTTGCGGAATGTCTGGATGCCGATCGGCAAACGGTGCCTCGCGCTGGCTGTGGTCATCCGACTCGTTCCGGACCTTGATTCTATGGCAGCCGATCTCGCGGCTTTCCGTGGAAGGTCTGGCGGGCAACGCGAGAACACCGCTCAGCTGCCGATGCCATTCCCTCCAGCCGGCCACCCTGACGCTGGATCGCGAGTAGTCCGAGCATCGCGGCCTGCCCTTGCCCCATAAGTCACGAGCGGGGCTCCTGCTGAGACGCGGC
>JAPPMC010000315.1 GCA_028819235.1 Bryobacterales bacterium | reverse complement strand
GCCGCGTCTCAGCAGGAGCCCCGCTCGTGACTTATGGGGCAAGGGCAGGCCGCGAGTGCGCGGCCTCCCATCGACCGGCTACTGCGCAAGGGGGCAGGGGTGGCGTCCCCAGCGGGATTCGAACCCGCGTTGCCGCCGTGAAAGGGCGGTGTCCTAGGCCTGGCTAGACGATGGGGACACAGGGGCTGACCGACGGCACGCCTGCCAAATCTGATGCTAGCATGCACGACCGGGAATTGGCCGGCCGGCACGGGCGGCCCAGAGGTGCCTAGAGTCGCGCCAGCTGCGTGTCTTCCTCTGCCAGCGCCTGGGCCGCGATGACCTCCCCGGTCTCCAGGCCCGATTCAACCACGACCTTGGTGTTGCCGATGCTTCCCAGCCGAACCTCCCGAGCTTCGAAGCCCGCATCGCCCTGGACCCACACCACGGGCCGCTCGCCGATCTGCGCAACTGCGGCGCGAGGGACCACAAGCGCATCCGGCCGAGACTCGATCAACACGTCCGCGCTGGCCGACAGGTCGGGCTTGATGCGCTCGTCTTCGGTCAGGATCTCGACCTCGACCGGCACCTTCTTGATCCACTCGCCGCGCGAGCCGCTCGATCCGGGTGGCCCGCGGCGACCGCCGCCGCTGCCGCTGGAGGTCGCCATCGCCCCGATGCTTCGGATGCGTCCCTCAAAGACCACATCCGGGTACGCGTCCAATCGCACTGACACCGGTGTGCCCAGTTCCACGAGCTGGGTGTCGGCTTGGTTCAGCTGGGCGAAGACCGCCATGCTGGACAGGTCCACGACGCGCATGAACAGCGCACCCGCGTAGACTTGGTCGCCAGGCGATGCCTGCTGGAACGTGCCGCGCGTGAACATGGTGTCGACCACGACCAAGCCGCCCACCGGCGTACGGACCTTCATCTTTTCCAGATCGGATTCCGTGCGTGCCATGCGCTTGACGTCCTGCTCGACCGTGATGTCGAGGCTGCGCGACTCGGCAGCGTCAGCATCCTCCTGCAATTCGACCTCGCGCTCGAGTTGGATAGAGGACGCTTCTCCCTCCTCCGCCAGCAGCCTGAAGATCTCAGCTTGGATCAGCGAACGCACTTCAGCTGTCTGAAGATCCAGGGCCGCCTTGTCCGCTTCGGCCTTTGTCGTGCGGAAGTCCTGCCGCAAGGTCTCCGTCGCGATCTGCATTTCGGCCTTGCGTGCCGCCACGGTGGCCTTCGTCTGGGCGAGCGTGGAGGCATAGGTGTCAAGGGAGTCCTGCGTCGCCCTGGACTCGAACTCTGCCACCACGGTCCCGGGTTCGACGATCGTCCCGCCTTCTGCCATTGTCTGGATCGTCATCGACGAGCCGCGACCGCGGTCCCTGCCGCCTTCCATCCGTGGCGCACGGATGACTGCGTAGTCCATGGCGCCGACGGTCCCGCCGATCCTCAGCACGTTCTCGAATCTGGTCGTCTCCACGGTCACCGTCGGGATCCCGGCGACCGGAGTTCCTCCGGAGGCCGAGGGAGACTGCTGGCCCGATGTGTAGATCCACAGTCCGGCGCCCACTCCCACGGCCACGAGCGCTCCGATTGCCCAGTTCGGTAGCTTCGGCCGCTCGGGGCCGCTGCCGGGCACGCGCTCCGGTCCCGGCACGGGCTCGGGAGCGGGTGCCTCGCGTGGGGCCGCAACTGCGAAGAACTTGTTCCCAAGCACGTCTGGCGTCGTTACTGCTGCAATCACAAGTTCCCCCTTGTTCTGAACGCGATCAATGACAATGGCGAAGCTCCGGCCACTTCGGTTATGCTGCCCCGCCAAATGGTACAACGCCAACCCCTAGAGAGGGCCGGTCGGTACAATTGGAGGATCTCCGGCGGTCGTCCGCCGCGCTGCGGCCACATCTCTGGACCCGTCGGCTTGCCCATGAGACTCCACGTGCCCCGTCCCGGCCAATACGCCCTTCCTGCTGGTCGCTCGCTTGTCCTGGCCCTGCTGCTCGTCGGGCTGTCGGTCCCGCTTGTCGGGGATTCCGCGGCTGTCGAGCGCTACATGGGCCACGTGGAATATCTGGCGTCGCCCGAGATGCGGGGCCGCGGCGCCGGAATGCCCGAACTGGACGTCGCCGCCGGCTACATCGCTGGCGTGTTGGAAGAGGCTGGCATCGGGCCGGCCGGAGAGGACGGGGGATACCTCCAGCCGTTCGAGGTCACCACAACCGCCAAACTCGGGCCGGCCAACGCCCTGGGATTCGAGAGGAAGGGCACCGCAGAGGAGCTCGAGCTCGGGAAGGACTTCATCCCGATCAACTTTTCCTCGAGCGGAGAGGTCGCTGGGGAGTTGGTCTTCGTCGGGTACGGGGCATCCGCCACCGAGCTCGACTACGACGACTACTTCCACCTGGACGTGCGGGACAAGATCGTCCTGGTGATGCGCTACGAGCCGGAGTTCTTCACCGCCGGCGACGGCCAGCGGCCCAGCGGGGAGGGGCGGCGTCGCGGTCGCCGCATGACGCGCCACTCGCACTTGATCGCGAAGGCCATCCAGGCCCGCCAGCGGGGCGCGAAAGCCGTGTTGCTGGTCGACGCGCAGGCAAACGGGCGACGTGGCGACCGGCTGATTCGGTTCGGCACGGTGTCCGGCCCCACCGACGCCGGCATCCCGATGGTCCAGGTGTCGGCTGCCGTGGCAGAAGGCTGGCTCCGGGGGTCCGGCCGCTCCCTGCGCCTCCTGCGCCGCGACATCGAGGAGGCCCGGCGGCCGCAGTCCTTCCCGCTCGCGACGGCCCTTCGCGTACGGTTGTCCGTCGATGTGGAGCATGTGCGCGCCACTGTCAGCAACGTCGCCGGATACCTTCCCGGGGAGTCGCCGGAGTACATCGTGCTCGGGGCCCACTACGACCACCTCGGCCTTGGCGGCGAGGGGTCCCTTGCCGCCCGGGGGGCGGAAGAGCCGCACCTAGGAGCCGATGACAACGCCTCAGGCGTTGCCGCGATCCTCGAGCTTGCCCGCCACTATGCGACGCAAGAGCGACGCGGGCGCGGGATCCTCTTCCTCGCGTTCGCCGGCGAGGAGATCGGGCTGCTGGGATCGAGCCACTGGGCGGACAACCCCACCCTGCCGCTCGAGCAGGCCGTGGCGATGTTCAACTTCGACATGGTAGGCCGCATTGAGAAACGCCGTCTCTATGTCGGAGGCACCGGCACGGCGGAACCCTTCGGTGAGATGCTCTCGGAGGCGGCGAAGGCCCACGGTTTCTCGATCGACCTGTCGAAGGACAGCCACAGCTCGAGCGACCACACCTCGTTCGCGGCCAAGAAGATACCGGTTCTGTTCTTCTTCTCGGGACTGCACTCTGACTACCACAAGCCGAGCGACACGGCGGACAAGATCGACGGCGACGCGGCCGTGGCCATGCTCGGGATGGCACGCGACTTGGTGAATTCCGTGCTGCACCACGAGCCTCGCCTTGAGTTCGTCGAGCAGATGCCCCAGGGCCGCGGTGACCGGCAGTCCGGCGACGGCGAGCGTGGCGGGTACGGCCCTTGGTTCGGATCCGTCCCGGACTTCGGCGAGGTTCCGGACGGCGTTCGGTTCGCGGACGTACGCACCGGCTCGCCCGCTGCGAAGGCGGGCCTTAGGGCGGGCGACGTGCTGACGCACTGGAACGATGCTGAGGTCAAGAACCTCTACGACTTCACATACGCGCTGCGCGACTCCGAGGTGGGCGAGCGGGTGCAGGTACGATTCTTGAGGAATGGGAAGCCGATGGCTGCCGAGGTCACGCTGGCTCCCCGCCCATAGTCTGCGCGCGGGCCGCCCCGGTGCCTGTACACACCGGCCGTGCTGCCCTCCACTTGCTCTCACAGCTCGCGCTGCGCGACTTTCGACAGCGCTATTCCGGGTCGATCCTCGGCTGGCTGTGGGGCGTAGTGCACCCGCTCGTGCTGCTCGCCGTATACACGTTCGTGTTCCGGCACGCGCTGGGCGCCCGCCTTCCAGCCGGCGAGGCCACCGACGTTTACCCGCTCTTTCTGATGGCCGGGCTGTTGCCGTGGCTGCTGTTCTCGGAGACCGTCTCCCGTGCAGCGACCTCCGTGACCGAGTTCTCAGCCCTCATCAAGAGAAGCGTGTTCCCGTCCGAGGTTGTCCCAGCGGCGATCTTCCTTTCGACGGCCTGCGTGCATCTGCTGTGGCTGGCAGTCCTTGTGGTGGCAGTTGCCGGGCTCGGCCACGCGCCTCGTCCGGAGTTCGCGCTGCTTCCGCTGTCCTTCGTTCCGCTCGGGCTGTTCGGCATGGGGCTTGGCTGGCTTGCGGCAGCGCTGCAGGTCTATCTCCGGGACACATCGCAGGTCCTCTCCGTGCTGCTGATTGCTTGGTTCTGGGCCACCCCGGTGTTCCTCCCGGAGTCAATGTACCGCGGCGCCTTCCGCCTGCTGCTGGACTGGAACCCGCTGCGCAGCGCGGTCCTCGGCTACCGCTCCGCGCTGCTGGGGGGCGCCGGCCCCGACGCGGGCCAGTTCGCCCTGCTGTGGCTCTCGGGCCTTCTTGCCGCAGCGGTCGGCTGGCGGTTCTTCCGCAGAGCGAAGCGTGGTTTCGTCGACGTGCTGTAGCGCGCTGACGGGCCAAGTAGGACAATAGGGCGGGAGCGGGCCGCTCTCGCCGGCCCGAATTTCCATCCTTGGCCCGGGTAGCGTTCAGCCGCGTCTCCAAGAGCTATCCGGCCTACTTTCGGCCGCTGCACCGCCTAAGGGAGCTTGCCAGGCCTGGTCGTCCGCGCCGCAAGGCCGAGATCTGGGCTCTGCGCGACGTCTCCTTCGAGGCTGGCAGCGGCGAGACGCTGTGCCTGATCGGCGCGAACGGGTCCGGAAAGAGCACGACCCTGCAGCTGGCCGCCGGCATCCTCACGCCGACCCAGGGCTCGGTTGAGGTGCAGGGCCGCGTGGCAGCGCTCCTAGAGTTGGGCGCTGGCTTCCACCCAGAGTTCACCGGGCGCGAGAATGCCCGCATCAGCGCGGCGCTGTTCGGGCTATCGGGCCGCCAGTTCCGCTCTGTCTGGCCGCAGGTAGAAGCCTTTGCGGAGATCGGGGACTTCGTCGATCGTCCGGTGAGGTCGTACTCCAGCGGCATGGTCGTCCGGCTAGCCTTCGCGGTCGCGGTCCACGTGGATCCGGAGGTGCTGCTCGTAGACGAGGCCCTCGCGGTGGGCGACCACTACTTCCGGCAGCGCTGCATGCGCAAGGTCCACGAGCTGCGCTCCGAGCGCGTGACCATCGTCTTTGTTTCGCACTCGATGGCCGATGTGCAGGCGCTGGGCACGAGGGCGCTGTGGCTGGACGAGGGGCGCATAGCCGCCGAAGGGTCTCCGAGCAGTGTGGCCCGTCGCTATCTGGCGAGCATGAACGCCCGCGAGCGCGGCGATGGGGAAGCCCCCGGACCGACAGAAGCCGCAGGGAAGGCCGGAGAGCCCGCGGTTGCGCCCATCCGGATCCCCAACGTCGACCAGCGCTTCGGCACGAGGCGGGCCGAGGTCACCGGGATCAGCGTGCTCGATCCGAACGGAGTGCCGGCCCGGGCTCTCGCGCCTGGGCGGCCGAGGACGGTGCGCATCACCGTCCTCGCGCACGAACGCATCGAGGCGCCCAACGTCGGCTTCATGCTCCGCAACCACTTGGGCATCGATTTCGCCGGCACCAATACTGCCCGCGAGGGCGTCGCGCTCTCCCCGCTTGAGGCCGGGGCCCGGATGACAGTCGACTTCCGGATTGACCTGCCGGACCTGTACGCGGGCACGTTCTCCTTCTCCCCGGCCATCTCCGACGGGGGCTTGGCAGGCTACGAGATCTGCGACTGGATCGAGAATGCCCTGGCCCTGCCCTTGGAGCGCGGCGAAGGTGAAGTCTACGGCTACCTTCACCTCCCGTGCAAGGTCGAGGTTGGTCGACCGTGACCCGCAGCCGCGCGGCGGTCCGCCTGTGAGGCGCTGGAAGGCCTTCCTCGCCTGGGTCGGGGCCGCCGTCTTCACCATAGCCGTAGCTCCCTGGCTGCTGGCAGCGACAGCGGCGGCGCTGCTGCTCGCGGACGCGTTCGCCGCGCTCGCCCGCCGGCGTGCCCCGACATCCCCGGCGTCCCCCAGCACGGGCGCGGTGAGCGTAATCATCCCCACCTGGATGGGGCGGGAACTGCTGGAGCGCAACCTGCCTCCGCTGCTCCGGGCGCTTTCCGGCAACCCGCGGCACGAAGTGCTGGTCGTGGAGAACGGTTCCAACGACGGCACGACCGACCTTTTGGCGGACCGATTCCCGACCGTCAGAGTGGTCGAGCTGGGCTCCAATGCCGGCTTCGGGCGAGCCTGCAACATCGGCTGCTCGATGGCCCGCAACGACATCGTCGTGATGCTCAACAACGACATGCGGGTGGCCCCTGACTTCTTGGAGCCCTTGCTGGAGGGTTTCCGCGACCCGCGGGTGTTCTCGGTCAGCGGGCGCATCGATCTGCAGGATCCCGCCCGCCGCCCCGAGGAGACCGGCCTCACGATGGGTCGCTGGCAGCGCGGACTGCTCCAGTTGGAGCACATTCACGACGAACACGTCAGCGGGCTGTTCCCGACGTTCTATTCCGGCGGCGGGTCAACGGCCTTCGACCGCGACAAGTTCATGGAGCTGGGGGGCTTCGACGAGATTTACGAGCCCTTCTATGTCGAGGACGTCGACTTGTCCTATCAGGCGTGGAAGCGCGGCTGGATCAACTTTCACGCGCCAGACAGCCGCTTCCGGCACCAGCACAGGGGGACCATCGGCCGGCACTTTTCCCGAGCGTTCATCGAGCGCGTCGTGAGACGCAACCGGCTCCTGTTCGCCTGGAAGAACCTGACCGACTGGGGCAGGCTGGGCGGCCACCTTGCCTGGGTCTACGCCGACCTCTGGCTCTCATTGGCCGGCATCCGCCGTGCGCAGGGGCCCACGCCGCGGGACCTTCTGACGGCGCTCGCGCGTCTGCCTGCCTGCCTGGCGCGGCGCGTCTCGGCCTGGCGCGCCGCCGAGATCTCTGACACGGAGGCCTTTCGACGGCCGCTGGGCGGCTATTTCCGCGACAGGTTCCACCGCCTTGGCCAGAAGGACCCTGCCGATCTGAACGTCCTGTTCGTCTCGCCGTACCCGATCGAACCGCCTGTGCACGGAGGTGCGGTGCTCATGAAGCAGGCCGTCGAGGGCCTCGCTTCCCGCTGCCGGCTGCACTTGCTGTGCCTGTTGGAACGGCACGAGGACCTCGAGCGCCACCGGGGGCTGGCGGGGGGCTGCGCCAGCGCGGAGTTCCGGCTGCACGACCCGCGAAAGTGGCGCGGCCCGCCGCTGCTGTGGCCGCACGCAGCCCAGGCATTCTGGGACCCGGGCCTGCTCTGGACGATCCACCGCGCGATCCTGCAGCGCGGGATTGATGTCGTCCAGATTGAGTACGCCCAGTTGGCCTCATACGCCATGCGCTTCCGCCAAGTGTCTTGCCTCCTCTTCGAGCACGACCTGCACTTCCAGTCGGTCCAGCGCAGCCTCTGGTCTGAGGGGCTTCTCTCCGCCGTCGGCAGGTCGTACGAGTACCTGCGTTCCCTGCGCTTCGAACTGACGAAGCTTCGAAGGTTCGACGCCGTGCAGGTGTGCAGTGACGAGCAGCGGCGCAAGCTGGCGGCACTCCTCTCTCCAGGCCCGGTCCTTAGGAGCGACCTCCGCACGGCGATCGACGCAGCGAGCTATCCGTTTCGCACCGAGGGGCGCGAACCTGGGACGCTGCTGTTTGTCGGCAACTTCCGCCATCCTCCCAACCTCCGGGCCTTGGAGTACCTCAGATCCCAGATCCTGCCGAGGGTCAGGGCCGTGGCGCCGTCAGCCCGCCTGCTCGTCGCAGGCGCCGACGCTCCGGAGTGGCTGGGTCCCTCGCTGTCGCGGGAGCGGGTCGAGTTCTTGGGTCACGTCGCCGACATCCGCGGGGTCTTGGCGCGCTGCGCAGTCTTCGTGGCGCCCATTCTGACGGGATCGGGAGTGCGCGTGAAGCTGCTTGAGGCGTTTGCGAGCGGCATTCCGGTCGTGGCAACCAGCCTTGCGGCAGAGGGCCTGTGCTCTGAGGGTTCGGGGATGGCCTGCGTGGCGGACCGCCCCGACGCTTTTGCCGAGGGCGTCGCTGAGCTGTTGGCCGATCAGGACCGGGCCCGCGAGATGGCTGTCTCGGCGCGCCGCGCCGTCGAGCGCAACTGGGACAGGGGCAGCGCCGCCGAGCGGCTCTTGGCGCACTACGCGTCTGTCCGTGATGCGAAGCTGCTGACCCCCTTGGCGTATCCGCCGCCGCTGCGCTGAGTCGCGCGGCGGGGCCCAAGCCCGATTGCGGGGCGCTTCACGGCTTGCCACGATAGTTGCAGCCCATGCCGCACAAGCCCTTCGACCGCTACTTGATTGCCTATTGCACGTGCCCGGCCGACGTCGCCCCGGAGATCGCCCGGGTCTTGGTGCGGAAGCGCGTGGCCGCCTGCGTCAACGTAATCCCCGGCCTGCTCTCGGTCTATGAGTGGAAGGGAGCGATCGAGGAGGACGCGGAGTCTCTGCTCGTGATCAAGACTCGCGAAGATCGCTTCAGAGCTCTGGAGGCCACCATCCGCGAGGTGCACCCGTACGAGACCTTCGAGCTGGTCGCCGCTGACGTCAAGATGGGCAGCCGGGCCTATCTGGACTGGATCGACTCAGTGCTGGGGGAATGACCCCGCCAAGGCCCTGAGGCGCCTATCGTGCGGCTACTGTCCTGCGCATGCCAGGACCGGCGGGCGGGGTGTCATACCGTTCGGGCCCTCACGCCCCCTCCAGAATCCGTGTCACCCATCCCGTTGCCGGGCGCTGGCCGATTGTCTCAGCCATAATTCGAAAGTCGGAGCGGCGGCAGTTGCGAATCGAAGACCGCTCAAAGGAATGGTCGTTCAGGAATGACTCTCGGGCGTGAAGATCACGGAGTCGCATTGCAGGCGGCGGGCCCCGTCATTGCGGGCCTGCTGGTGCTGTCCACCCTGTCCGTTCGAGCGATGGCGGGAGGCGATGGCTGGACGCGAATCGAGAGGCTCCCAGCAGGGGTTCAAACGCGGGTGTGCTTGTACACAGCAGATCTGACCTCTGGACGAAAGTGCGTCAAGGGTCGGCTTCGATGGACCGACTCCTACTCGATCACCCTGAGGATTCCGAGCGGCGAAGCCCGGACACTCGAGCAAGACCGCATCAGAAAAGTGGAGGTACGGCGGCCTGTTGCTAGGCGCTACATCGGCTGGGTCGGGTTGGGCTTGACTGTCGCCGTGACTTGGCTGTACTCAGCGAATAACAGCAAGCCTCCCTACCCCTTGTTCTACGGCCCCGGTTCAGGCCTTGCCGCCATTGCGTTCTGGCGGAATAGGTGGCGCACCATCTATCGGGCTCGTAGAGGAAACAGAAGCTAATCGATTCGCTCGAACGTTCCTCATGCCAATCGATCGCTCGGAATTCATCTGGCGAATCGAAAGTTCGATTGGGCAGATTACCCTGACCGAGCGCTATGACGTCAGCCACACGTCCCCGCCCTGCTCTCGGTCTATGAGTGGAAGGGAGCGATCGCGGAGGATGCCGAGTCGCTGCTCGTGATCAAGACCCGCAAGGATCGCTTCGAGGCCTTGGAGGCCTCCATCCGCGAGGTGCACCCGTACGAGACATTCGAGCTGGTCGCCGCTGACGCCAAGAGTGGCAGCCGGGCCTATCTGGACTGGATCGACTCAGTGCTGGGGGAATGACCCCGCCAAGGCGCTGAGCCGCCTCGCGTTCGGCCAATGTCCTGCGCATGCCAAGACCGCCGGGCAGGGTACCATACCGTTCGGGCCCTCATGCAGTCTCTCCAGAATCCGCCCCATCCAACCCGCCGCCAGGCGCTGTCCGCTTCTATCGGCTGTGTTTTGTGGGCCGCGTTCTTGGCCAGCTGCTCAGCTCCTGAGGTCCCGGAGCGGCCAAACTTCCTGATCCTGATGTCCGACAACCATTCTTGGAATCACTTGTCGTGCTACGGCGACGCCACTGTCCGCACGCCGAACATCGACCGGGTCGCGGAAGACGGCGTGCGGTTCACGCATGCCTTCTGCCCGGCGCCATCCTGTACGCCGGCCCGCGCCTCGCTCCTGACGGGCCAGGACATCTGGCGCTTGGAAGAGGGCGCCAACCTGTGGGGGACACTGCCGAACCGATTCCCTGTGTACACCGATCTGCTCGAGGAGGCCGGCTACCTCGTGGGATTCGAAGGCAAGGGCTGGGGCCCCGGAAGCTACGAAGCCGGAGGCTGGAGCCGCAATCCCGCCGGCGACAGGTACCGGAGTTTCGAAGAGTTCTACAACCAGGTCGAGCGCGGCCAGCCGTTCTGCTACTGGTTCAGCTCCAGAGACCCGCACAGGCCGTATGCGGGAGACAGAGGGCAGGGTGAAGGGATCGACCTTGATTCCATCCACGTGCCGCCCTACCTCCCGGACGTCCCGGAGGTCCGCGGGGACATTGCGGACTACTACGCGGAGGTGGAGCGTTTCGATCGTGATGTCGGGGGGCTACTGGCGCTGCTCTCCGAATACGGAGCGGAGCAGGGCACGGTGGTTGTCGTCGCCAGCGACAACGGCTGGCAGATGCCCCGGGGCTTGGCGAACCTGTATGACGCCGGCACGCGCGTGCCGC
Source organism: Bryobacterales bacterium (assembly GCA_028819235.1). Taxonomy (GTDB): domain Bacteria; phylum Acidobacteriota; class Terriglobia; order Bryobacterales; family UBA6623; genus VXMF01. The sequence goes on along the minus strand of JAPPMC010000315.1, from coordinate 7,503 downwards.
TCGTGATCTCGGCGCCAGGGCGCTTTCCGGGGGGTCGTGTGGTCGATGACTTCGTCAGCCTCGCCGACTTCGCTCCCACGATCCTTGAGCTGGCCGGCCTGCCTGTGCCAGAAGAGATGACCGCCACGAGCCTCGTCCCGATTCTGGATTCCGATGAGGAGGGCGTTCTGGACCGGGAGCGATCGTTCGTAGTGACGGCACGGGAGCGGCATGCGTTCGTGCGCATGGGGGGCCTAGGCTATCCGGCCAGGGCCATCCGGACGCGCGAACACCTATACATCCGCAACTACGCCCCCGATCGCTGGCCCGCCGGTGACCCTCCACTCTTCGGGGATGTAGACGCCCATATGCTGCACTACCCCTCCCCGACAAAGATGCACCTGCTGCAGCGGCCGGACGAGTCACCGGTCAGCGAGCTGTTCGAGATCGCTTTCGCCAAGCGGCCGGCGGAGGAACTCTACGATCTGGCTTCGGACCCTCACCAGATGAACAACGTTGCAGCGGAAGGCGCCTATGCCGCGGCTAGGCAGGACTTGGCATCGCGCCTCGAGCAGTACCTCGCTGGGACCGGCGATCCGAGGGTGACGGGCGGAGAGATGAGATGGGAGGGGGCGCAGTACTTCCAGGAACGGGACTTCAACCCGAAGCCAAGCCCAGAGGCAATTGAGGCGCTGGGGCTCGACGAGAGCTACAGCTACCTGTCGGCCGGACAGTGACCGAGCAATGAACCTCCAGCCCTGGAATACCGCGGCCAGCGTTCCAGTTCCTGCTTCGCCCATCTCAGAGGCCCGGAGGAATCCTCAGCCGCCATCAATGCGGACCCTGTCCGCCGGCCTGACGGTGTTTGGCCTTGGGGGAGGATCGGATCTGGCGCCCCCGGTTTCCCGGCCGGCCCCGCCCGCCCGGCCGAGAGGCCTGCAGGCGGCTAGCTTGCGCACGCAGGGTGCGAAATGATCGGCTGGGTCGCGCTCGCGGTGGCAATCATCGCGCTGGTCCGGCTGAGGTCTTTGGGGAGGGATCTCGAAAGGCTCCGTGCGGACGTGGCCGCGTCGCGGTCCGCACCGGCAGCGTTCGTTTCGGCCGAAGCTCCTACATTGGCAAGGGAGCAGCGAGCAGCCGGGCAGCGGGGGAGACCTGGCCCGCCCGCGCACCGGTCACGGCGGGCGGGACTGCGCTCTAGGCTTAAGCGCGTCGTCAAGCTACGAGACGTCCGAGCGGGAACGGAGAAAGCCGCCGGCAGGGCCGGCTGGATGGTCTGGCTCGGAGGTGTCAGCGTTGCGCTCGGCGGCGTATTCCTCGTGAAGTACTCGATTGACCAGGGGCTGCTGACGCCGTGGGCCCGCGTGGCCACCGGCGTGCTCGCCGGCAGCGGCATGCATGCCTTGGCCGAGGTACTGTTCCGCAAGACTGGCCATCGCCATCCGGCATTCTCTGCGCTAGCCGCCTCTGGGACTGTGACGCTGTCTGCGACCGCGCTGGCGGCACTGCACCTGTACGACCTCATCCCGCCGGTCGCGGCATTCGCGTTTCTGGCCTTAGTCTCGATGGGAACGGTGGCGCTCGCGCTCCGCCACGGCCCGGTCCTTGCCGCGCTGGGACTCGTGGGCAGCTATGCCGTCCCGCTGCTGGTCGGTGGCGACGGCGGTCGCATTGTCGGCGTGCTGGCGTATAGCCTGATCGTCAGCGTCGCGATCCTGCTTCTGATCCGCCGCCGATACCGGGCTTGGCTCTGGATCGGGATGCTTGGAGGTGCGACGCTCTGGTGGCTCATTTCCCTGGCTTCCCCCGAGGCCGACGGCTACCGGGCGCCCTATCTTGCGCTGCTTGCCGCTGTCATGCTCGTGCTTCCCTTTGGCGGGGCCGGCACGCGCCCGGGCCGATCCTCAGTGTCCAAACGCCAAGCACGAGGCGGCAGGCTTGCCTTCCTGCGCATGAGTGGTCCAGCGGCCGCTCCCGTCGCGTTCAGCCTCGTGATTCTAGTCCTGGCTCACGGGATCTCCCTGCTGAACGAGCCATTCTCCCTTCTCTCCGCTGCGGGATGGACGCCGCTGGCGGCGATCATTCTGCTGGCCGGCCATTGGAATCCGAGGTGTGCGCCGGTGGCATGGGCTTCCCTTGCGGTGCAGGCCGCCGCCTGCATCGGCATCGGTCTGGAGGTGCGTACCTTCGAGATGCGCTGGGCATCCCCGAGCCCGGAATTGCAGGCGGGATTCCCGGTCTTTGCGGCTTGGACGGCGGCGGCGTACTTCGCCTTCTCCGCCTGGAACCTGCGTGTTCGCCGGCCTGCTGCGCTCTGGGCCGGGCTGGCGGCAGCCGCACCGCCGATCTGGCTCGGCGTGGCCTATCTGGTCGCGTCCGACAGGACACCTTCCGGCGAGTGGGCCGGCGCCGGTGTCGCGATCGGGCTGCTGTTCACGGGGCTCGGCTGGGGGTTCCTGCGGCGAGAGTTCGAAGCGGCCGCCGAATGGGCCATCGTCGGCTGTTCGGGCGCCTATTCGGTGACTGCGGCGATCCTCTTGCGGGAAGCAGGCTTGAGCGTGGCTTTGGCGTGCCAGATTGTCCCGCTTGCCTGGCTCGCAGTCCGCAATCGCGCCAAAGTCGTCGCGTGGATGGCGAAGGGTGTCCTGTCTCTAACCGTGGTCCGCCTGACCTTCAATCCTTGGCTGCCGGCGTACGAGCAGGCGACGGCGTGGACTTGGTGGACGTACGGCGGGTCCGCCCTGGCCTGCCTGCTGGCCGGCCGGGTCGCGAGAGGACTGCCCGCTCTTCGGCGCTGGATCGAGGTAACGGCCGTCCATCTCATTGCCCTTGGCCTCTGGTTCGCCTCCAGGGAGGCACTCTACGGCGGGGAGATGTTCGTGCAGGGATACCGGCTGCCCGAAGCGGCGATCAACACGGCCGCGTGGGCGGCGCTTGGCTTGGTCTATCTCTGGCGCGCACGGGCCAGCGCCCGTATCGGCGACGTTTACCGGTGGGTGTCCAGGACGCTGCTTACCATGTCGCTCGCGAACTACGCCTTCGTGCTGGCCGTCCTCAACCCGTTCTGGGGAGCGGAGTCGGTCGGCGCGACCAAGGTCTGGAACGTGCTGCTGCTGGCCTACGGAGCCCCGGTCCTGCTGGCGATCCTGGCCGTCCGGTTCGGGGAGCGCAAGTGGGCCCGCGTAGCCGGACTTACCTCCGGAATAGCGGCGTTTTCGTTCGTGACCATCGAGATCCGGCATCTTTGGCAAGGCGCTGTGGCTTGGGACCTCCCGGCGAGCGACGCGGAGATGGTCACCTATTCGGTTGCTTGGCTGGGAATGGCCGTCGGTGCCGTACTGGCCGGCGGCCTGCGGTTCGGGCCGACTGTCTACCGCATGGGCATGGCTCTCCTCGTGACCACTATCTGCAAGGTGTTTCTTGTAGACATGTCGGGGCTGACTGGGCTCTTGCGGGCCGGGTCGTTCTTGGGCTTGGGCCTGAGCTTGCTGGGGCTGGCGTACCTCAACCGAAGACTCCGCGCACTGCGACCCGGCCCGGAGACGGACGAACCCGGGAAGACCCCGGACCGCCCGGCGGCGAAGGCGGAGACTGGCCAGTTCCCGTGATGACAGCGGTACGGCGGCTGTCGGGTTTCCTGCATCGGCCACTCCGATTCCGGCTCATGTGCCCGACTTGAACCGGGACAGGGCCGCTTGGTGCTCCCGGGTTCCACACGCCGAGGAATCTCGGCCGTCACTGGACCTGCGGCTCGAGCGTCCCCTCCCGCTGTCCCCCGGTCTGCTTCCCCAGCACTGCCAGCAGCGGCCGATCGAAGGACCTACGTCCTGGCGCGGTGTCCCAAAGTGCCAAGCGGGTTCTCGGGAACACCCCTTGCGAGGCCCGGTATCGATCCGGAAGGCTTGCGCGCCGATCTAGCCTAGAGGCATCTGAGATCGCACGAGGCGGCCTCGCACGGCTCAACTAGTACGATAGGCTGCGTGATTCCCTCGGCACGCCGGTTGAATTGAGAGGGTATGTGGGCCAATGTAATGCCAGCCACCGAAGATCGAGGGAGGGAGCTCGGGGGCATTCACTTGGACCACGGAGGACCAGCGCAGTTCGATAGGGGATTGGATGAGTCGGGAGTTCCGTCCGCAGACGGGGTCGCCTTGGTGAAGAGGGTCGGGCAGGGTCTTGGAGTCGAAATCCCCACCGAAGCGATCAAGCCACTAAGCGATTTGGGGGATCTCATCGCTCATATGGACGCGCAATCCTCGTCGGCGTGCCACGGTCAGCGTGGCCCACGGCCGGATCATCCCCGGAGCATCAGCAACGTCGAGTGCGGAGCCGACCCGATTCCGTCCCTCATGGGGCAGGTGGCGGCACGCTGGGGTGCTGGAACTTGTTGAGTGAGTGGCGCACAATCGGCGATTCCGCCGTATTCCACGTAGACCTCAGAGCCCAAGCCTGCAGCGAAACCGACGCTCTCGCATGGCTTGACGAAGGGGAACGGGACCGGCGGTGCCGATTCCGACACCCCAGCGCCCGGCGGCGGTTCACGGTGTGTCGCGCCGCCGTCAGGCGTCTTCTCTGCCTTCGGCTGGGCTGCCGAAACAGGGATTTGGCTTTCAAGACCTCGCGTTACGGCAAGCCGTATGCGCTTGTGCGCGGGACTCTGGCGAAGGTCTCGTTCAACGTGAGCCATAGCGGTGACCATGGGCTGATCGCAGTTGCGTCGGAGGGCCGCATCGGGGTGGATGCGGAAGAGCGCCGCCCCCGCCGGGACCTGGACCGGGACATCCGGTCGCTGTTCGCTCCTGCCGAGCGAAACGAATTCGAGAGGCTGAACCGGGACCAGAGGCTGAACCTGTTCTACGATCTCTGGACCATGAAGGAGGCCCTGGTTAAGGCCGACGGCGCTGGCCTTGCGCTCGACACAGCCCGGTTCGAGCTACCTGTAGCCATGGTCCGTGGCTCAAGAAGTGCAGTGCTGAAGATCCCGGCCCGGCCGCTCACTTCGTGGCGACTCGAACGCTGTGGAGATGCCCGCTTCGCCGCTGCCCACGCGCAGGAGGTTGGCTAGGGCGCACCAGGAAGCGCGAGGTCGGGACTGTCCTGATCCGCTCGCCGATTTCGGATGGAGCTTTAGACGTACAAATGTCAGAGTCGACGGTATGGAATGTGCCTGAGCCGCTGTCGGAGCACGACGTGCAGGTGGACGAGGAGACCGTAGTCCGAGTGCGGCGCCACGGAAACCCCGACGGTCTCCGCCTGGTCCTGAGCCACGGCAACGGGCTTGCAATCGATCTCTACTACCCATTCTGGTCACTGCTCGCAGGCGAGTTCGACCTGATGGTCTACGACTTGCGTAATCATGGCTGGAATCGCGTCGGCAACAGGAAAAGCCACAACCTGCCGACCTTGGCCAATGACCATGAGGTGGTTCTAGAATCGATCGATCGCAGGTTCGGCACGAAGCCGACCGTGGGAGTGTTTCACTCCCTCGCGGCGCTGGTCGCCCTGATCTCGTCCTCGCCGCGGTACGCGGCGCTCGTCCTCTTCGATCCGCCGATATGCAGGCCCCCGCTCGATGAAGAGGAGTTCGATGCCGCTGCGGAGCGCTTGGCCGCAACGACTCGCCGGCGTGGCTGGCGCTTCGAGTCAGAAGCGGCATACGAGGAATTGCTGCACTACTCGCCCTCCTATCTCCGCGTCCTTCCCGGAGTGCACGCTCTGGTGGCCAAGACCACCCTGCGGAAGTCCCCCGAGAGACAGGACTACGAGCTTCGATGCCCGCGCGAGTACGAAGCCCAAATCTCGGAATATGTCAGGAGCGTCGCACCGCTAGTGGACCTGGATGACCTCAGCTGCCCGACAAAGGTCATAGGCGCTGATCCCACGCTGCCCTACTCCTACCTGCCGACCATGGATCTGACGAGCCTGATGGCCGTGGACTATGACTTTGTGCCTGAGTCCACCCATTACCTTCAGCTGGAGCAACCAGAAGAGTGCGCTGCGATCCTCCGCGACTTTCTCGGAGAAACTGGACTGTTGCGGCATGGGGCACGCGGGATCGAGCCTGAGGGTGCCGGACCGAGTTAGGCCCTCAATTGCACGGCCTCCGTGCCCTGACGGCGCGGGCGGCGAATCCCCCACCACGGGACGCATGCTGGCGCTGCGCAGCTAGTGAGTGTGGCGCTCGCCCGCCCGTTGCGGGAACGTGCGCCTCGGCGGCGAGGCACCCAGTGCGGCGAAGTTCGAAGAGACGGAGAGCGTCTTCGGAAGCGGGTCTCGGCGGACCATGTCTTGGCGCTGCAGTGGCCCGGCGAGGAAATCTTCCCCGGCCCACGCAAGGATCGCAGCGCACAGAGTGTGCTCCGGCGCTCGGCTTCGCAGACGCTTGGTCGGGCGGATCCTGTTACCTGACCGTCCCATCAGGCCGGCGCCGTTAGGGAATGGCGCCGCGGTCGGGAACAGGCGCCCCTCGACGCACGCGGCCCCTTGCCAGACTTCGGCGCACCGACCCTTCGGCTGCGCGGTTGCACGAGCGGGCTGGGGCCGCTCTAGGAGCGCAGCGATGGCTCGCGGGGCTGCACGTTCACGCGGCGGGGGAACTTCGCGCTGCACCGGCGGTCGCTGGGGGTGAGCGGTCTGAAGGCCTGGGCGCGGCCTGTCCAGGAGCCCGAGAACGAGCGCGGGGTGGAGGCCTCGCTGGCGCAGGTGCTGCAGACCGCCCCGGAGCCGGGGTGGAAGCCCCTCGAGTGGCTGCCGTTGAGCACGCCGGGGATCGAGGAGTTCTTCCGGGTGCTCCACAGTGGCGCGTGATCTGGGCACAGGTGCAGGCCAAGCCGCTGGGGCCGCCGCGGAAGCGGGGACGCTCGCCGCCGGGCGACATCCCAACGTGGGCGGTCCTGCAGGCCCCACGAGCGAGTTCCGGCCCTCGAAGCGTCGGCCCTCGCGGGGCAGGAGTGCTCTGGCGACCCTGCGTGGACTTGTGGCGGGAGGTGGACGCAACGCAAACCTTGGGGGCTACACGGATCGAGTTCCTAGGGCCGCAGGCGAGGTCGCCGCAGCGGCGTGCATGTGCGTAACTGCGGCCCGTACCCGCCGCCCGCCCCAAGCAGCGCAGATGCGGCCCTGCGCTGGCCATGCGCCACTGGGACCGCCCTAGCAGATGCGTCTGCGACGACCGCTACCCATCATCTACGCGCATCGGGGCCGAAGAATGGGGAGCAGGGCGGGAAGCGGCACGAACCCCAGGAGACCCGGGGTTCTCTCCGTGGTGGCGAAGCCACCGTTCGTCAATCCCTGCAGCGTCAGACTCGATAGTGAGTCCGCTCTGATGTAGCGCTAGACTGTGTAGGATAGATACTCTCGCTTGGCGTAGCGCGCACTTTCTCGCCAGACGAGATGATTCGCTGCGCCTTCCAAAGCACCCAATTCCAAGGAGACCACACAAGTGCCATCAAACGCAGATCGGCTAGCTAAGCTAGTGCTTGCGCCAAAACCCTTCGTGCTCCTTATATATGGGCAAACCGGACC
>JAPPMC010000073.1 GCA_028819235.1 Bryobacterales bacterium | reverse complement strand
GCGTGTACACGGTGGTCGCCTACCGCCGCGGCTTGGCCGAAGCCCACCTGCTGCTCCAGCCGGCCCGCAGGATCATCTGGCAGCGCCGCAATCAGTCAGGCTGAACCCGCTCCGCCGCTGAGGAAGTACAGTTGGAGCCATGTGGAAGCTCCTAAAGCGCCGCTGGAAGTATCTGACGGCCCGACTGGGCGGCCGCTGGGAGGAGACCGCCGACCCCAAGACCCAGCTGGAGCAGGCAATCCAAGAGGCCAAGGAGCAGCACAAGCGGCTCAAGGAACAGGCGGCAAACGTGATCGCCAACCAGAAGCAGACCGAGATGCGGCTCAACCGGGCCATCTCAGAGCTGGAGCGAGTGAACGTCAACGCCCGCCGCGCCCTGATGATGGCCCAGGAGGCGGTCGCGGACGGGGACCAGCCCAAGGCCACGTCGTACAACTCCTCAGCCGAGCAGCTCGCAGGACGCATGATCACGCTCGAACAGGAGATCGAGAGCCTCAAGGACCTGTACCTGCAGACATCGCAGGCATCAGACGAGGCCAAGGCGGCCGTAACGCAGAACTCGCTGAGCCTCCAGGAGAATCTGAGACAGCAGCAGAGGCTGCTCGGCCAACTCGACCAAGCCCGCATGCAGGAGCAGATGAACGAGGCCATGACCTCTCTCTCCGAGGCGGCCGGGGAGGAATTGCCCACCTTCAACGAGATCCGGGACAAGATCGAGGCCCGCTACGCCAAGGCCAAAGGCATGGCCGAACTCGCTGAGGGAGGACCTGAAGTGAGCATGCTCGCGATAGAGGAAGCGGCCCGCAACAAGGAGGCCAAGGCTCGTCTCGATCACATGAGGGAGAACCTAGGCCTTCCCGCGCCTTCGCCGGACGAGATCATCGAGGCTTCAGTGGTGGACCCGGCCGACGCCGATACGCCCGCTGCCCGAGAGGACTGAACGCCCGCTGCCGCCGGCCCTCGGCGGCTCAGGAGCGGGTTCGCATCGGTCGGCAGGAGCGAGGCGGAGTAATCGGACGCTCCCACAACACACACGGCAACTGATCGGTTACATGGTCTCGGCGTCACCGTTCGGTGACGCCGGTAGAATGGCGGTGTGGCACGCCCGGATGAACGTCGGCCGCTGCGGCACTTGCGCCGGCCAAACGAGGTTGGTGCAGCGTTGCGCGCCGCGCGTGAGCGTCTGGGGCTGGCTCAGGCTGAGGTTGCGGCGGCCGCCGGGGTCTCGCGAAAGTGGCTCTCTGAGGCCGAGCGCGGCAAGGCCGCCATGAGCCTGGGGCTGGTGCTGGGGGTGCTCGACGCTCTGGGATACGAGGCGGAGTTCGTTCCGCGGCCCGACGACTTCGACCTCGAGGCGCATCTCGACCGTCTCGGCTCGACCGACGGCGAGTTCCGATGGTGAGCCTCGACGTCCTCATAGAGGGCCGCCTCGCCGGCTCTTTGGATCTGCCTGACTCCGGGTGGCCGCGGCTGCGTTATGGTGCCACATACGCCCAGGCGGACTCGGTGACTCCGTTGTCGACGTTGTTCGTGCCCGAGTTGGCCGAGCACTCCGGTGAGAGCCTGTCGAACTGGCTGGTCGGGCTGCTGCCCGATGACGAACGTGTGCTCGACTCGATGCGGGAGCGCTACGGCACCCGCAAGTCGCGTCCGTTGGACCTCCTCGGCACGCCGGTCGGGGAGGACTGCGCCGGCGCGGTGCAGTTCTGCCCGCCCGAGCGCACCGGCGACCTGCTCGCGGGCCGGGGCGGGCTGCACCCCCTCAGCGACGACCAGTTGATCGAGTGCCTCGAGGAGATCCGCCGTGATCCCGCCTACAGGCCCGAGGGGTACGACCCGGCAGGTGGTTTCAGCCTCGCCGGGATGCAGCCCAAGATCGCTCTGCGCCGCACTCCTTCGGGCTGGGCGCTGCCGTGGGGTGCCGAGCCAACGAGCCACATCATCAAGATCACCCGCCAAGAGACCTACGCGCACGAGGCGCTGATGGAGCATGTGACGATGGCCACGGCCCGCCGTCTGGGCCTGCGGGTCCCGGCCACGGGCGTGGTCCGCCACGGCGATCTTGAGGCGATCGTGGTCACTCGATACGACAGGGCTCTCCGGGATGGGCAGTTGGTGCGTGTCCACCAGGAGGACCTCTGCCAGGCGTCCGGGCTGCACCCCGACTACAAGTACCAGCGCGACGGCGGGCCCTCCCCAGCAGAGGCCGCGGCGCTGCTGAGGCGGGCGGTAGGGGCATCCGGGGACGCCTCGGCGGTCGAGCGGTTGCGCGACCTGCTGATCCTGCAGTGGCTGGTTGTGCACAACGACGCCCACTCCAAGAACTTCTCAATCCTGCTCGCCAGCGGGAACCGGGCCCTCGCTCCGCTGTATGACGCCTGCACCTGGCTGCCTTACCGGCGCCGCACCCCGATCCCGAAGCTGCGCATCGCCATGAAGATCGGACGCGACTACCGCATCAGCGCCGCCGACCGTGCCGAAGCCCTCATCAGGCTGGCGGACGCGCTGCGGCTCGGCAAGCGCGCCACCGCTCGACGTGTCGAGGAGCTCGCTGCCGGGCTTCCCGACGCGCTGCACCGGACGGTGGCATCGCTGCCCGCGGTCGATCAGGACCGACCGATCGTCGCCAACTACATCGTCGAGCAGGCGCAGCGCGCACGACGATGCGAACAGATCGCCCAAACCGCCGCCGAACGGGCAGCACCGCGCCGTGCCGCGGCCCGTGTCAGCCCCGCCGCGCCCGCGAAGACGCAGGCGACAACCTGCCAGCACCCCTGCCCAACCAAGGACGGCAGGCCGTGCGGGAAGCCCGTCGGGCCTTCAGGCCACTGCGGCGTGCCCTCACACGACCGGCGTCGCTCCTAGTCCGCGAGCGCCACACCGGCACACGAGACTAGAATCAACGGGCGAGGAGCGGATATCCGCGGGGATGAGCGCCGCCCTGCCGGTAACCTCTGCTTGGCTTCACGGGAGCGCAATCAGGTGACTGATGACACAAGCGGTGAGTGGCACGGTCGGCTTCATAGCCACTTCAGCGAATTGCGGAAGGCCCGCGATTCGTTCCGCTCGGGCAGCCCGATCTTCGCGCTTGAACATGGTCTGGATGTCGAAGAGCAGCTCCCGAGGCTCAAGGAGGTCGTCCGCGTCGCTGTTGCCAGCAGCCGGCTACCAGCGCAGCCGTGGCTGCCGCTCGTTGTTTATGCAGCAGAGATCGGCTACGGATACGAGGGGGACGAGTACTGGCCTGTGTTCGAAGCTGAAACACCCGGCTGGGAACACCGCGGATCGGCAGGCCGTGAGTACATTCGCAACAAGTACGAGTTGTTCGCAACGACCTACGGCGGAGCACGCCCGTCGGGAACGTGGGCTAGGTGGTTCAAGAACATCGCGTGGCCGATCACCCACGCGATCCTGCCGGTTGACCTCCAAAGGCACCTAGCCCGCCTGCTCTCTGACTATCGCCATGAGTTCACCGCGGAACTCTTGGAGGATCATGACGCGCTGGGAAAGCGGCTAGCTGCCTACAGCGGTAGTACTTCGTCCCGGTTTCGGAAGTTCGCGGAGAACACATCGCTCTTGGGGCTGGTCGCAGGCTCCCTTCTGCTAGGTGACGAAGACGAGACGCCATTGCTCAGTACGGACGTGCTGCGCCGGATTGTGACCGACCTGAGCCATGAACGGCAGGCGGGCGCCTGGTTCCGAAAGGCAAAGCGAACAGCCGTTCAGGTGCGAAGGAAAGGGTTCCTTGGTCGATCAACCGGAGCACCGCCTAAGTCGAGTGACCCGCCCAGGCGAGGGGTCAGGTTGGAGTTGATTCTGTCGCTTCGCCAATCCCACAGTGGCTGGACCGTCTACGTGACGGTGCCGAGCTTCGAGCCTCTTGCCCGCCAGTTCCCATCCATTCGAGACGAAGTGGAACGGCTCCGATGCAGCGTCGAGGGGGTACCAGGGTTCCGTGCTCGGGGAAGCCTGATGTACGAGCAGGGGCCACTGGCATTGACAACAATACCACCTCAGATGCTGTCGCCCGTCACCGTCGATGGTGCCTCCCAGCTGTTGTCCCAGTTGCTGGTTGACCAGTGTCGGATCTCCGCTGAGCCCTGGTTGTTTCGGATCAGTGAGGCAGGTCTGGCGACGCAGGTACGGACGAACTGCGTCCGGCCAGGCCAGGACTACATCATGCTCCAGCGTGAAGCACAGAGGGCGGGCAGATTGGCGGAAGCGACGGCGATCGATCTCATCACGCAGGGCGTCAGCGGCCTCCGGTTCAGTGTTCCGACTGAAGTTGATGACTCGTTTCTTGACACGATGCGCCAGATGGGACTGAGCCATGTATCGAAGGTTGCTGTCTGGCCGGCAGGACTCACACCGTCGTCGTGGGACGGCGAGGGACACGCAGCATGGCCAGCCGGCGACAGCCCCATCCTGGGCGTCCGAAGCCAGAGACAGGTTGCGAGATGCGTTGTATCCACATCAGAGGAGGTCATCCAGTTCCCGTGGCCAGACACGGACGACAGGGCCTTCGTCCAGCTAACGGGCCTTGAGATCGGCACCCATCATGTTGAGGTTGTCCTACAGGATGCGGATACGCCGCCGCAAGCGGTCGCACAAGGCCAGATCATGGTCAGAGTCTTGGAGCCCGTTGACAGTACGACAGCTGCAAGCGCCCGGCAGGGGATTCAAACGTGGGTTCATCCAGCGCGTCCAACCCTTGAGGAGTTGTGGCGCGGGCACGCGACCCTCGCGGTCGACGGGCCGCAAGGGGAGAAGGCCCATTTCGAGGTGCGCTTGATGACACATGGGGGTCGGAAGACTCTCGCCACGAGGCCATTCTCGTCCAAGCTGCCTGTTAGTGAGGGCCGATGGCACGAACTGCTTCGCACAGTTCAAGGCGAGTCGGCGCTCTCGTCCAAGATCGGTCAAGCCGAGGAGATACTCGTTGTCGTTTCCAACCCGGTCCTCGGACACGCTGAGATCAGAGCCGAGCGCCCCTTTGAACCGCTCAGGTGGAGCACCAGCCACGACCGCGAAGGTCCGTATGCCCGCCTTATAGATCACATGGACAGCAACAACCTTCAAGTCCGCTACTCACCCGTCGCTTCACCCGCGAAGTTCATTGATACTCGCCACACCGCTGGGGACAAGATCAGAGCCAACGACGGGGCTCTATTCATCGCGCGCGCCGATGACATCGAGACAGCCGTGGTACTACCCCCTCATGTGAGCGGTCACCCAGATTCGCTGCGCAAGCTCAGCGTACGACCATCCCTACAGACTGGACGCCGTTCGGCTGCCTCCGTTCACCGCATGGTCGAGCTCGCAAGGTTGTGGACGCGGCTTGCGGTGCCGGCCAACCAGTACGCCGCCATGTTGCAGTCGCAGGTCAACGATGCAATAGTCGCACGTACGAGCGGCATGATCGCTATCGGCACGTGGTGGGAAGTTGAACGGGAAGTGCTATCTGAGCGGAGCGTGTCGCGCGAGCGCCTTCTCTCAGCACTCGGGCGTTCATCCGCGGAGCGTGCTGCAGCGAATCAACTCATTGATGTCGCGGATCAGGTTGGCGCGAGCCTAGGTGATCGGACCATCGAGTTCGCCCAGTCACTTAATGCTTACGGCTGGCAGGCTTTCACAGAGTTCGCTGAGCCCATTCTCCGGCTCTGCACCGCTCCCGGGTCAATCGATCTGAAGGACCCCCTCGCTGCCGCTGCTATCGACACGGCCATCCAGAAGCCAGTGCTGGTGCGCCTCGCGCGGTGTTTCGCTGTGGCGATCTGCAGTTCCGATCAGGATCGGGACACTTCGTTGCTCGCGGAGTGGCGATGGGAATAGCGAGGCTTCAACGTGACGATGTCGTGGCGGCGACCGTGGAAGCGCTTGGCCTAGACGCAGCGATCGCCGACTTAGAGACTCCGGAGGTTCTTGCCGCCATCGTCCGGCGAGCCGCTTCATTCTTGTGTCCGATCACGCCAGGTGCCTTGGCGCGCAGCGTTGGGGAGTGCCTCGACGGACTTGTTGCCAAGGATCATCCAGAGACTCGCGGCTCGCTTGTGAGGGCCATGCTGGAGGAACTGGTCGCATACGGGGATCTCATTGAGGCCCCCATCGAAGACGACCAGAGCGGCATCCTTCGACGCCTGCTCTTCCTCGCCCAGCCCTCGTACGTACCGCTCGCTTCAGGGATTTGCCTCCTTGTCGGTATCAGAGCAGACGGCCTCTCGATCGACGATGGGTCGCTCGATGACCGAGTTGACTACTACAACCACACGCGGCGGGTGACGCTCGGCAGCGATGAGGAACCGGCCGATGTGCTTGGAGGCCTAGGGCTTCGCGAGTTGAGCGAACAAGGGTGGCTCCACCATCCGCCACTGGGCGAAGCGGCTGATCTTGTCGAACAGCATTCAGCCCGGCTTGCCGCAGCCGGCCCGTCAGGCTCGGTGGAAGGAGTCCAGATTCTCGACACCACTACTCCAGTGACGTACTACCGGGGCCGTTGGCGCGCCCCCACGCAACGTGACACTGGCGAGTTCGTTGGACAACGTCCCATCCAGTTCGGAGCAGATCAGTGGTGCTATTGCGACCTTGCCGACGGGGAGTTGATGAGGCTCGTTGATCTCCCCGCGGTGGACCGTCTAGGCCGCGGATGCGACGAAGCATGGCGCCTGCAGGCTGCGATCGACGCAGTAGCGGGGACTCCCCAGCTTCTGCGAGTGCGACCTGGGAGGATCGCAGGCGAAGTCATCCTGCAGTTCCAGTCACCGATTCCGTCGTGGGGTCAACGCCGACTTGATGCTCTTGGCCAACCACTGGGACGCCAGCCGGGGAGTCTCTTCGCCTACAAGCTCTCCGACGACCTGATTGATCAGGAACTTGCATTCCTCGAAGACACGATGTGGCTTCATGTACAGCGAGAAGGTGAGGCGTCGTGAAAACCGAGGCACTCACGATCGGGGAGACGATCAGCGAGATCAGGAGCGCGCTCAAGGACTACATCGAGGCGACCTACCACATCAGCCATCCGAGCCTTGTGGAGCAACGAAAGCAGTTGCTTGAAGAGCCTGGCGCCATCTATCAGACGCCGTTTCTTGAGAGCACACCTCGCTACGAGGCGGGCAGGGCGCTCGCTGACCTGCACATCCACGATGCAGCCAAGGAACTGCTTCTGGCGATGGCCGAACCCACCGAGCATCGCGGCGCTCTCATCCATGACCCGCCGTATCGACATCAGGCAGCCGCTATCGAGGCGATCGTGTCCGATGGAAGGAGCCTCGCACTCACTACCGGGACGGGCTCGGGGAAGACTGAGTCATTCCTCCTACCCATCCTGTCGAAGCTGGCGATCGAGTCAGCGACTCGGCCGGAATCGTTTGGTCAGCCATCCGTCCGGGCGGTGCTGCTCTATCCGATGAACGCGCTCGTGAACGATCAACTGGGTCGCCTGAGGCTGTTCTTTGGTGACGCCGCGGTCTCGGGCATGTTCATGGAATGGTCGAAGCGCCCGGCCAGATTCGCCCGTTACACGAGCCGGACCCCGTACCCGGGAGTTCGGACCACTGCGAAGGACCAGGACCGACTTCGGCCCATCGGGGAGTTCTATGTCGATCTGATGGACAGGGCGTCGGATCCAGACGACTCCGACGCTGGGGCCGCGGCTCACCTCCTAGAGAGCCTGCAGGAACGCGGCAAGTGGCCGGCCAAACCAGACCTCAGGTCTTGGTATGGGCGACCAGGCCAGCGATGGCGGGACCGGACAGGGCGATACCAGCGAGCAGTGATGCAAGCTCGGGATGCCGAGTTGATCACCAGGCATGAAGTGCTCGCTAGCCCACCGGACGTTCTCGTAACCAACTATTCCATGCTCGAGTACATGCTCATGCGGCCCCTAGAACGGCCAATCTTCGAGCGCACGCGCGGCTGGCTAGCTGCTCATGAAGACGAGCGCCTGATGCTCGTGGTCGACGAGGCGCACCTGTATCGAGGCGCTGCGGGAGCCGAGGTGGGACTGCTCCTGCGGAGGCTACGGGACCGGCTTGGCATTCCGCGGGACCGACTCCAGGTCGTCTGCACAAGCGCGAGTTTCAACGACCGGGACTACGCGGCGGAGTTCGCCGCCGAACTCTGCGGCACGGACCCAGACTCCTTCGTGACGCTGACCGGCGACCTTGCGCTCCGGGAGCGGTCAGGGCCAGGGAGCAAGGAGGACGCATCAGTTCTCGCGAGTGTCTCGATTGCTGACTTCTATGAAGCCGACTCGGACGAGCAGAGACACGAGGTGCTGGCAGACCTGCTGGCATACCGAGGTGTCCCGTCGGCATCGAGCAGTTCAGCGGCCCTCTTCCAGGCCCTGCAGGACTTTCCGCCGATGGGCAGCCTTGTGAACATGACAATGCAAGGCGCCGCACCCCTTGAAGAGTTGGCGAGCGATCTCTTTCCCGACAGCGATCCTGAAGTGGCGGACCGAGCGCTCACAGCCCTCATCGCGCTTGGAAGTTCCGCACGTCCGGGTCCTGCGGACCCTGGACTGTTGCCGTGCCGGATCCACGCCTTCTTTCGCGGGCTACCCGGCATCTGGATCTGCCTTGACGAGGCATGCCCAGTTCGTGGCGATCTTCCACCCGGACCCGTCGGACGGTCCTGGAGCCAACCTCGCGATTCGTGCCCTTGCGGCGCCCGCGTGTTCGAACTGTTCACCTGCCGCAACTGTGGGGCTGCGTACGCCCGTGCATACACGAACAACGTGGAATCACCCGACTACCTATGGTCCGAGCCGGGCGGGGCGTTCGAGGCGGCCGAAGGCTACGTCAGTCAACTCTTCGCGCTTGATCTACTTCTTGAGTCTCCAACGACTTCTGATGTCGAGCCGGCCGATCTCGACCTGATGACCGGTCGTCTCAACACTCCGCGGCTCGGTGAGCGGGTCAGGCAGGTCTTCCTTCGCCGGGATCGACTTGTCGAGCCATCCCAAAGCGAAGATGATCAACACGCCAGCCCTGGAGAGTTTCGGCCGTGCGGAGTCTGCGGAGAAACCGCTGCCTTTAGGCGCACCTCAGTTCAAGACCACCAAACGAAGGGCGATCAACCATTCCAGGCGCTCGTCGCGCGGCAACTGCAGGTTCAGCCGCCGAGTCCTAAGGCTGCGAGCAGCTTTGCTCCGTT
Source organism: Bryobacterales bacterium (assembly GCA_028819235.1). Classification (GTDB taxonomy): domain Bacteria; phylum Acidobacteriota; class Terriglobia; order Bryobacterales; family UBA6623; genus VXMF01. The sequence goes on along the minus strand of JAPPMC010000073.1, from coordinate 9,132 downwards.
GCAGGGTCGGAAGGTCCTGGTCTTCTCTGACTCGCGCCAGACCGCTGCTCGGCTGGCACCGAACCTCCAAGACACGTCGATGCGCGACGCTTTGCGCCCGCTCATCCTGAGTGGCTGGGCGGATCTTGCGGGAGTTCCTGGCGTTGAAGGCCGAATGAGCCTCGATGACCTGTATCTCGCGGTGCTGCTTTCTGCGCAGCAAATGGGAGTCCGGTTGCGCCCCAAGCTGAAGAGCACGGAGTCTCTGAACGTCGCTCTTGTGGTCGCTCGGGCTCTCGAGCGTGGCGTGATGTCGAATCCCGCGGATGTGCTCGATCTCATGATGGATGTCCGAGCGGAGAATCCCCCTGAAGCGCTGCTATGGGCAATCCACGAGACTCTCACCAGCAAGTACTTCGGAATTCAATCGCTTGCTCTCGCAAGCCTGCGCGAAAAGGCAACGCTCACCCCGGAATTCCGAGATCTCCGTGACCTTCCTGGGATCACAACTTCTGCTGAGAAGATCGCTCTAGCTCGGATTTGGCTCACCGCTTGGTCAAGGAACGGATACTGGTTCCGAAGCATGCCGCAGAGCTTCTGGAGGACGAGCCAGGGCGTACGACCCCACTCCGGCAATTTCCGGCCAGTCGAACGCTGGCTGAACGATCGTAGTGCAGTCAAGGACTTCAAGAAGTGGTGGCTACCGACATTGCTGGGGCTGTTCGCCGAGACCGTCGCGTCGAACTCGTACAGACTGTTGGCCCAGAATCTGGCACTCGACCTCAGCCCCGAGTGGGGGTATTGCCAAAGGTGCCGCTCGACGCTGCGACCGTTCCCTGGCTTGACAAAGTGCACGGCCTGCGGCCGTCCGGACACGGTGGTGGCTATCGATCCCGATTCAGATCCCGTCTTTGCCGCCAGAAAGGGCTACTACCGCGCTAGTTCTCGTCGAGCGCTCGGACCCATGCAAGAGCCACCCGTGGCGCTCATCGCTGCGGAGCATACGGCCCAGTTGAATGCGGCTCAGGCTGACGAGGTGTTCTCGCGTGCCGAGCAGTACGAACTCCTGTTCCAGGATGTGGACATCGGCTTGCCTGCACCGGGCGAGCAACCACGCACCGCCGTAGATGTTCTGTCATCGACCACCACGATGGAGGTGGGGATCGACATCGGCGCGCTGTCAGGGGTGGCTCTACGGAACATGCCGCCAGCTCGCTCGAGTTACCAACAGCGTGCTGGTCGAGCAGGCCGGCGAGGCAACGCGGTAGCCACCGTGGTCGCCTTCGGGAGCGCGGACAGCCACGACGAGCAGTACTTCCGCGAACCACAGGCCATGGTGCGGGGGCCGGTCGAGGATCCAACACTGACACTCGACAACGTCGCGATCGCCCGGCGGCACGTGACCGCCTATCTCTTCCAGCGGTACCACGAGTCCCGCCTCCCTCGGGTCGACCCAGAGGATCAGCCTCATCTGTTCGAGGTACTAGGAACGGTCCGAGACTTCCTCAGCGATGACTCGAGACTCAATCGTCGAGACTTTGAAGCATGGCTCCGCGAGAACGAGAGCGAGTTGAGGGATTCCATACAGAACTGGCTTCCGGAGTCTCTGACGCAGGATGACCGCGAGGACCTGCTCAACCAGTTGGTGCACGGGACCCTGCAGGTGGTTGACTCTGCTTTGCCGTCCGACGACGTGGCAAGCGGCGAATCCGAAGGCGCACCTGCGAGTACGGGGGTGCCCGAGGAAGCAGACGGCCAGGCCATCGAAGTGCTGATTGAGGCTCCTCCAGAAGTCGATGAGGAGCCCAGCACCGCGGTCCGGTCCGCGACAAACCTGCTAGATCGCCTGCTCTACAAGGGTGTCCTGCCGAGATACGCCTTCCCTACAGACGTTGTGTCCTTCCACGTCTTCGACCGCAACCGGTCAAGTCGGTTTCGGCCGGTGTTCGAATACGCACCGAACCAAGGGCTGCCAGTGGCTCTCACGCAGTACGCGCCAGGCAAGGAAGTATGGATCGACGGGAAACTCTGGACATCCGGTGCGCTCTATTCGCCGATGCAATCCGATCGTTTCGAGGCCTGGCAGGAACGCCGCCTGTACTTCGAATGCAGCATCTGCCGATATGCGGCAACTGCAAGCCATGAGGACACCGACCGCGGCGAGAAGCGCAACTGTCCAGCCTGCGGCAGTGAAGGGATGTTCGGACCTGCCAAGAACTGGATGAGGCCACCTGGTTTCGCTCATCCACAGGCTTTGGAGGAAGGGACATCGCCCGAGGATCAACCAGAGAGGAGCTACGCGACCCGCGCGAGGCTCGTAGCCGAGGGCCCAGCTGACCCAGAGCGATGGCAAGCGATCACCCCTCGGCTCAGGAAGTACTTCCACCGCACCCACCTGCTCGTTACGAACAGTGGACCCCGGCGAGAGGGCTTCACCTACTGCACACGGTGCGGAGTCATCGAACCTACAGCCCACCCGTCGAGCCACTCGTCGGGCGAGCATCCAAAGCCATATCCCGACGATCGTCGGCCCAACTGCCCGGGATCGGCAGCCACGTCCGGCCTTGTGCTCGGCGCGGACTTCATCTCCGATGTTCTTCTCATTGGCGTTCAGGCTGCGAGCCCGGTGACACTACAACCTGGGCTCCTCGCGACCGATGTAGCCCTCCGCACGCTGGCAGAGGCGTTGACGATTGCTGCTGCACAGGCTCTTGAGATCGAACGAGCCGAGTTGCAGGCCGAATACCGCCCGGCACTCACTCCCGGTGGGCATGCTGGCCTCGAAGCCGAGGTCTACGTCTATGACACGCTCGCAGGGGGTGCGGGATTCTCCCAACGCATAGGAGAAACGGGACGACAGGTCTTCGAGGACGCACTCCTGCTGCTGCAAGAATGCCCGTCGAGTTGTGATCACTCGTGCTACCGGTGCCTGCGGAGCTTCAAGAATCGCTTCGAACACGATCTCCTTGATCGACACGTCGGCGCGAGTCTGCTCCGCTACCTGCTTGACGGCACTGAGCCCTCCCTCGACATGACTCGGCTCGAGGCCTCCACCGATCGTCTGTTCGCCGATCTGGAGCGTCTGGGGACTGAAGGGGTGGAGTTCGCCCGGAACGCCATCGTGGAAGTGCCGGGGATCGGGCAGCTTGAGGCTCCGATTCTCGCCCGCCATGCAGCCGGAGATCTCATTGTGGGCGTCCACCCTCCGCTGACCCCGGGCTTCGCTTCCGAGGAGCGCTTGCGGGACACTGCCGAGTTCAGCACCACAATTCCAGTCCATCTCACTAACGAGATCCTGATCGCCCGGAATCTTCCCCGGGCCAGCCAATCTGTCCTCGCCGCGCTCGGACGATGACGGAGCCGGGCTCCTTTGAAACAGCGATCAACGTCTCCGGCGGCTGGCCTACGCCGCCGACACTTTGGAGTTTCTCGGCGCTCGAGGAAGTAAAGCTGTGTCCGCGGCGATACGCGCTGAAGCGCGCCTCATACCCGGATCTCTGGAATCGGCCGGGCTACCCGGAGCGCGTCAGGGAAGCCGGCCTCGTCGGCGCGGTCGTGCACGAAGGTGTCCAGGCGGTCCTGCTGGCCCTTAATCGAGCCGGATGCGCCTTGCTTGCCGAGGCGAAGGCGGTTGAAGTCATTCGCCAGCTAGGTGGCTACACCGAGATAGCCACGAGGGCACTCGACGCGCATCTCGAGAAACTAGCGACCAATCCTCGGATGTCCTCAAGTGTTGACCGCCTGCGTCAGCGATTGGGGCACCGTTGCGCAGAGATGCGGCAAGCGATTCAGGCGCTCGTCTCGCAGAGCCCGATCATCCACACCGAGCCCTATGTCGCTAGAGAGCGATCAGCTGATCGCCCAGTCAACAGTCGCCTCCCGGTTGGCACGCATCCTGAAGCAACGCTCGTTGCTCAAGCAGACCGATTCACAGGCCGTATCGACCTGCTCGCCGTCCATGCAGACCACGTAGACATCATCGACTTCAAGACCGGCGAGCGCTCTCAGCGCCACACGAGACAGTTGCAGCTCTACGGACTCCTCTGGGTGCTCGACGAAGAAGCAAACCCCGACCGCCTCCCGGTCCGGTCACTGACGCTCACTTACGTGACCGACGGTGCGACCGTGACGGTACCCGACGATTGGGAAGCGTTACGGACGGGACTCCACGAAGAGATCGCTGCTGCTGACGATCTCGTGCGTCAGCGGCCGCCACTCGCGTCGCCATCCGCCGAATGCTGGCACTGCCCGGTCCGGCAGATGTGCGATGAGTACTGGCGATCAGCATTCGTGGACAGAGATCCTGGCGTGACCGTCACAGATGCCGAAGTTAGGATCCTGTCAAGAAACGGGCCTACCAGTTGGCGGGGCGCGCTGGGGGTAGATGGCACGGACGTGCTGCTGCGCACGAGCCATGACGCCAGCCTTCAACCCGGAACGAGCGTGCGGATCTTGGATCTGCTGGCCAGCAGGAGCGAGGACTTTGATGGACTGATCTTGACGCTCACACAAGGCTCTGAAGTCTTTGGTCCGGTCAATGACAGGCGAGCGACGCCCTGAACCGCTCACGACAGATCATCGGCAGGTTCCGGGATGTCTGGCAACTTGACCCGTGCGCCGTGGCACACGGGTCGATCCAAGCGATGCTCTCGAAGCTCGGCGAGCACATCCGTCGAGAGGATTCTCTTGCCCAGCCATCGCTTATACCACCAGACACATATGCGCTTGATGTCGTTAGACACGTTGCGCCGGAAGAGGTAGCGCGGTTCCCGGTCCACCCCTAGCAAATAGGGGAGCAGATTGTCGACGAGCACCACTCCGTACACGAGCCGGGGCCTGCGGTGACGGAGGAGTTCGTCTGAGGGCCACCCGAGAATGTCGAGCGCCCCCCGGATCTTCCGCAACTTCGGATTCACCCCCTCCCCAAAAATGCTATTGACTCGGGCCCCTGTCCTGGTCTCCTCTACCAACTTCACGAGAGCCCTGACGGACTCGACAGACAGGTGGGCGGTACCGAACGACCGGGACCGGCCGAGCCTCCTAAAGACGATGTCCCCCCGGGCGTGAAGCACCCCGCTTGGGAGCCGTAGCCGGTTGTACTGGCTGGAGTGGGACCCATACAAGGATGTCGTTCCCACGTAGACCAGGTTCGAACGTCGTTTGACCGGCTTGCCGGCGAGTGACGATGCGATCTGACTGGCGTAATCGGAGTACCGCATGTGATACGCGCGAACAACGGTGGGACTCACTGCCAGCATGCTGACTAGCTTCCCGCCGACTAGAGCGTTGTACGGGGGCAGCGCACCGCACACGGTGAGGTCCGCGATCTCCGTTCCGACGGCCTCAGCCTTAGCGCGGCGCAGAATCACCAAGATGGCCTTCTGTGCCATCTTGTCCTCAAGCGCTGACAGCAGCCCCAAGCGGGTCGGTGTCGGAGTCAAGTAAGGGCCTAGTGCTCTGCGCGCTGAGAGCAGTTCAGCTAGAGCAAGGCATCGCTTACTTCGAAACAGATCCGATTCAGCCCGCTTAATCCATGCGTCAACACTGCTGGGATCCTTCGGGCTGGAGAAGTCCGACCTCCGAGCAAACCGCTCGTGGTCCCGTCGCCGCGCGGCGGCCTCTTTCTGGAGTTTCTCTATGCAGTCTTCGGTCGGCTGGTCCCACAGGCTCGGCCAGTACAGACCGTCCTCAATCAGGTCGTCTAGGTGAATCCCATCCAGACCATCATCCAGCCGGCGCATCAGCCATCGGGCCCACCTGAGATCGCCGTTGGCGCTCAAGTGACGAACAACCTCCCGGGGCTGCCATCCGATCCAGTCGTCGCGCTGGGCGATTTGGATGATCGCGCTGCCGAGAGCCGCGATTCCTATCACTGGATGAAACCGCGCAGCACCATCCCGCACCAGAATCAACATCGTTCGTCCCGGCGTGCTCGCGAGCTGGTTGGTCCAGGTGTGACGGAAGTAGCGCCATATGTCGAGCAGCCGCAGTCCAGTGTGGTCGCATCGGTCGCTTCTGTGGATGACTTGGACGTAGGGGTCTATTGCCTCTGCCGTCGCTCCCTTCGATGTAAGGGAGTCTGCGAGTTCGGCCCCGTCCCGCATGAGGCTAAAGATGGACACGAAGTTGCCCCCGTACTCCCGAGGCCGTTCCATGCGTTCGATGAACCGCCGCACGGAAGGAGTTGCGAGTTGTTCGTCACGCTTAAGGAGTTCCTGATCGCGTACCCGTTCCTTCTCAGCGATCGGGTCGGATTCAACACCCGGCGCGAGCACGGAGAGACTCTCCCCGTCCACCTTGAGGCTCCAACCCTGAGCGATTAGATCCGCGAGAACACTGAGAGCAGCATCCAACGCGGTGTCACCGACAGAAGGCCTCATGTGAGTCGAGGCCGGCTGCGCCAACGCACCTGCAGCGGCTAGGAAGGCCCTCTGAGTGGCCCGTGGCGCGGCGAGCGGGATAGGAAGCGAGTGCCAGGTGTCACTCATGCCGGGGCGTTGAAGAAGCTCGCCATGACATCGGACCAAGCCTGCCGGAATCTGCGACGCGCGGCACGGCCCGCCTTCCGGGGGTCGAGCCATTCGGCCCGCGCGGCCGCGAGAACCGTCAACGCCACACGGGTAGCGACATCCTTGTCCGACTCCGTCTCGCTTGTGGCGAGCGGTCCATACAGGTCGCGGTATAGGGGATGGCGGCTGTTTAGTGCCACAACCAATCTGCCTCTTCGTACGACTGTCTCGAATGCTGCCGTGGTTGGCAGGTCGCTGACGACTAGCTGATATGGGCAGTCGATGGAGCGCGTGGCTTCCATCGGTGCGAGAGCCTGTTCGAGTTCGGGTGGCGGCGCTTCAGGGTTCCTCGGTAGTGGCGGCAGGGCGACTTCCGCGCGGGCCGCCCGTCTCTCGGCGTTGCCGAGAGGCGCAGAGACCTTGAGGAGTTCAAACCGGCGCCGGACCCTGTTGTTGAGAGCACGGCCAATTGGTTCGAGGTCAGGAGCGAGCAGATCGAGCAGGTCCTGCGTGGGCGCAATGGACTGCTTGGCATGCGTAAGGCCGAACAACTCGTCAAGCACCGGTTCGAAACAGACCTCACACCGCCACCAGTCGTCGTAGTTCTCACGGCGCTTCGCCCCCATGAAGAACCAGCCCCGGTCGATCTCGCGAGCCGCCCGCAGCACCGACACTGACGGAGAACTCGTGATGCCAAGTTGACGCTTCTCCGAGGAAGTCAAGGTGTGCCACCGCTCGATTGGAAGCTCACTGAAGCGCACCTTGATTTCGCCGCTACCCGCGGGCGTGTCAACGCTGTAGACCAGCGTGTCGCCGAACTGGCGGGCCCCTGCCAGCCGACCCTCGCTGTCCAGCATGAGCGGGTCCAAGGGCGTCACAGAAGACCCGTTCACAACGAGATTTACCCCAGTTGCGATAAAGTAGCGGTAGATCCGGCCCAGTTCTTCACTCAGATGCCGGACGACGGTGGATACACGCTTGTACTCCACGCGGTCACATCTCGATAGCCGAACAACAGTGCCACTTGACGTGGTGGGGAGAAATGTGCGATCGGTGAGCTCAGAGATGGGCGGCAGCATCCCGTTCCGAGTTCTAGCGACCTCATCAACGTCCAGTCGGCCCTTCCACACGGTTGGACCTGTCCACGAGTATATCTCGACACGCCTTGCTCGACTCAAGGCGCCGTTCGGCAGTCCCATCCCGTAGCGGCCCAGCGATGCCCGATCACCGAACCTTGTCGAGCCACCGAAAGTCAAGGCTGCGGAGAGGGTATCAGGTTCCATGCCAGACCCATTGTCCAAAACAGTTATCTCCATCGGAAACTCGTCATCTCTACTAGCTGCAACTTCGACCTGCACCTCCGTTGCCCCGGCCTGGAGTGAGTTGTCGATCAACTCAGCTATGGCGAATGCGGTTGTGCCGTAACCCGTATCGCGCGTCGCGACCAGGAAATTGGCTGGGTCAACAAGGGAGGGGCATGGCCCCCTCGGCTTGGATGAAGCCTTCGTCTCGTCGTGCTTACGCCGCTGCGTCACTGTGGTCACGGGTCAATCCTCTCGTGCTGATAGGCCCCTTGACATGATAAACCTGATATTGACATGTAAGTGTCTCACAATAGCACCATGCATGACAAGTTGGCGACCAAGACTACTCAGCTCATTCCCTTTGGCCGGTCTCGCGAACGAAGCGTGGTCTCTCATCCTCTCAGGAGGCAGGAGGACTACCAGGTCGTCGACAGCGCAGGCTATGCGCTGCTGGTCGCCGGATCGTGGAATAGAAGCTGCAGCCAGTTGATGAAACTGGCTGCAGCTGGTGAGGAAGCGTCCAGATGCCCGCTTCCAATTGCGGAGCCCATGGGACGCGCCGCCGCCCGTGCGGCGAGCCAGGCATGCACTTGCGCCTTGATGGCCGGCCTGGGACGCTCTGGCTCAGGGATGCGGTCGACGAACGCTTGGGCGAGGCGCCAGACGACATCCTCCGCAGGGATCATGGCTGCTACAAGATCTTCAAGCTGTCCGGGATTCTGATTGTCTGGCATGAGCCACACACCGACGCGGGGGCGACCTTCAACCACGACTCCTCCGGGATCGGGTTCGCTCGGCAACGTGATGCCCCGGCGCTTGCAGCGGTCACGAACGGCCTGCCAACGACCAGCGGGGTTGTCGTTAGCGTCTACTACCACTCCCAGAACCGACCGACCCGGCACGGCCAACTCGACGGAAATGCTCTTGGAGAGTTCAGGGAATCCACCCTTCTGATCGATGCCAAAGTTGCACACCAAACCGGATTGCGTGAGCAGATGCACGACGACGTGCTCGTCATCCGGCCCCTCTACGAGCAGCACACGGTCAGAGGTTCCACCAGGCAGAGCCACCCGGCCGTCACCTGACCTCTATGCCCTGGCCTGTGGCCGTCTGGAGCTCCTCTTCGGAATACTCGACCGCGCGGAGACCGCCGTTCTCGCGCTCCAAGCGGACCACGACGCCCTCCACATCGTGGTTCTCGCTAGCAGCAGATGCGAATCCCCTGATGCAGTCCCAGCCGTGAGTGGTTGCGATGACTTGGACGTCATTGTCTGCTGCGGCGCGAAGCACCAGACGCCAATACTCGTGCTGTAGCGAATGGTGGATGCCGTTCTCAGCCT
>JAPPMC010000050.1 GCA_028819235.1 Bryobacterales bacterium | reverse complement strand
GTCCGGTTTGCCCATATATAAGGAGCACGAAGGGTTTTGGCGCAAGCACAAGCTATGGCCGTTCAATGGGGGCGTTCGGACTCCCATGATCGTCTCGTGGCCCGACCGGATCAAGAGCACAGGCCTTCGCAAACAGTTCATCGATGTCATCGACATCACGCCGACCGTGCTTGACTACGTTGGGATTGAAGCGCCTACGGTCTTTGACGGGATCTGCCAAATGCCCGTGCACGGCAAGAGCGCGCGCGCGATGTTCGATGATGCGAGCGCGCCGGCACCGAGGGACACTCAGTTCTTCGAACTGTGGGGCAGCCGAGGGATCTATCACAGGGGTTGGAAGGCCGTCGCTTTCCATACTCCGGGCTCGGACTTCGGATCGGACCACTGGGAGCTGTACAAGGTCTCTGAGGATTTCACCGAAGCGAACGATCTGGCGGCCTCCCATCCGAAAAAGCTGCGCGAGATGCAAGATCTCTGGTGGGCGGAGGCCACCAAGCACGGAGCGCTGCCCCATTTGGAGGCTGTGCAATTCCGGCAGCGCACGTACGACCAGATCTTGGCGAGCCCATTGCGGTAGCCCGGTGCAATCCGGTCCGGCAATGCCCGTGCCTAAGATGATGCCTATGACCACCAACACTGCGACGAGCGCTTCGATGGCAGCCCTTTGCTGGATGATTTGCTTTGCGGGTTGCGGCCAGAAGTGGGCAGAAGACGCGTCGGGAGATTTGCGTATCGTCGACAACCGTGGCGGGAAGACTTTGGGATACAACTCAAGCTCTGGAGTCGCCCTGCTGACAGTCGACCGGCTGGCCTTCAAGGACCTGAACCGGAACGGTGCCCTCGAGCCGTACGAGGACTGGCGGCTTCCATCAGGGGACCGAGCAAAGGATCTCGCCTCGAGGATGAGCGTCGAGCAGATCGCTGGCCTGATGCTCTACAGTTCGCACCAGGCCGTGCCTGCCTCTGGTGGATTCTTCGGGCGAGCCACCTACGGCGGGAAGCCGTACGCGGACAGCGGCGCGAAGGCGTGGGACCTCACCGATGAGCAGAAGCGCTTCCTGACCGAGGACAGGGTGCGACACGTCCTGATCACGTCGGCGGAGAGTCCGGAGGTCGCCGCCCGCTGGAACAACAACGTCCAAGCGCTGGCGGAGAGCATGCCATTTGGAATTCCCGTCAACACGAGCTCGGATCCTCGCCATCGTGCCCGTGTGGAGTTCGAGTTCTTGGTCGGCGCTTCAAGGGCAGTTTCAATTTGGCCGAACGCGATCGGCCTCGCGGCCACGTTCGATCCCGAGATCGTCCGGAACTTTGGGGACATCGCCTCCCGAGAGTATCGGGCCTTGGGCATCGCTACGGCGCTCTCGCCGCAGATCGACTTGGCCACCGATCCGAGGTGGTCGCGCTTCAGCGGAACGTTCGGCGGGGACCCTGCCTTGGCGACGGACATGGCCCGCAGGTACGTTGACGGATTCCAGACATCCGTCGGTGACGCCGCATTGGAGGGCAGCTGGGGTCTCGACAGCGTGAACGCGATGGCCAAGCACTGGCCTGGTGGTGGGAGCGGCGAAGGCGGTCGGGATGCGCACTTCTCGTACGGCAAGTACTCCGTGTACCCGGGTGGGAACTTCGACCTTCACCTCCGGCCGTTCACAGATGGGGCATTCCAATTGGAGGGCGGCACGGGCCAGGCGTCCGCGATCATGCCGAACTACACGATCCCCCACCGGCAAGACGGCGGCGAGAACGTGGGCAGTGCGTTCAGCAGGCATGTGATTGCAAACCTGCTGCGGGAACGGCACGGCTTTGACGGGGTGGTCTGCACGGACTGGGGAGTAACGGCCGACTACGCCGGCGTGGACCGGTTCGGCGCCTCGCCATGGGGAGTCGAAGGCCTGACCGAGGGGGAGCGGCACTATAGGGCACTAGTGGCGGGAGTTGACCAATTCGGAGGCAACAACGATGCCGGACCAGTGCTGGAGGCCTATCGGATGGGAGTTGCCGAGCTCGGGGAAGCGGAGATGCGACTGCGGTTCGAGCAGTCGGCTGTGCGGCTGCTGACAAACATCTTTCGAGTGGGCCTGTTCGAGAATCCGTATCTGGATGCGGAGCGCACGAAGGCCACCGTCGGCCATCCGGACCACATGGCTGCCGGCTACGACGCACAGGTCAAATCCTTGGTGCTGGTCAAGAATCGTGGTGGCGTCCTACCGCTTGCAGAGGGGGTAAGGGCCTATATCCCCAAGCGTCACCTGCCCGCAGGTCGCACCTTCTTCGGTATGGTCACGCCAGCACGCGTCGAAGACGGTCTCGATGCTGAAATCGCGGCGCAGTCCTTCGCGGTTGCGACGACTCCTGACGATGCCGACGCCGCCGTTGTGGTGATGGAGAGCCCGATGTCGGGCCCCGGCTACGACGCTGCCGATGCCAGGGCCGGAGGGAACGGCTATCTGCCAAGAACTCTGCAATTCCGTCCCTATACCGCCGTGCAGGCCCGAGCCGAGAGCATCGCCGGAGGGGATCCGCTCGAGGGCTTCACCAATCGCTCCTACCGCGGCAAGCGGTCGGCGGCGTCGAACGTCGCAGATCTCAATTCGGTATTGGAAACCCGCCAGAAGATGCCGGATAAGCCGTTGATTGTAGTTCTCAAGGCCGCGAACCCAACGGTTGTGTCCGAATTCGAGGCGAGTGCCGATGCGATCTTGGTGAGCTTCGGTGTGCAAGAAGAGGCGATCTTTGACGTGTTGACTGGCAGAGCCGAGCCTTCCGGATTGTTGCCGATCCAGATGCCCGCCTACATGCGCACCGTGGAGGAACAGGCCGAGGACACGCCGCACGACATGCGAGTCCATGTCGACTCCGAAGGGAACGCCTATGACTTCGGGTTCGGACTTGGCTGGGGCGGAGTGATCGATGACGACCGGACAAAGCGCTACGTCGGCAATCCTCAAATCAAGGAATAGGCGTCCCGCGGATCGGGCATTCATTCCGATCGACAGGGCTGCAGTCTGCCCAATTCCACGGCGTATTGCTGTCCGCTCCAGAGCTAGAACGAGATCTCAATTGACCGGAGGTTAGTACGCTAGGTGTCTTTTTTAGTCGAGGGCAAGTGCAACTAGATATCGAAAGTTCACCAAAGGTTCCTGAAATGGGTTGTCGGCGTCGATCTTGTGCAGACGAGCATCTCGAAAGCGACCCATTTCAGTTCGGTGATAGGGTCCCGATTCACTCGCGGGCGCTTGATTCTTGTTTCTCGTGATTGGTCGAATGGACGAACTGGCCGACGGCTTCTCCCCCTGCACAAATATTGGATCAGCGGTGACCGGCGAGGTGGTCTGAGTCAACTTCGACACTTTGACCGCATTCCTCCCGAACAAGCGGAACGGGACTGCATGCGGACTCGTGCCAAGGGTCATGTGACTACGTGGCTATAGTAAGGCTCTTGCCGGGCCTCCGACACGCCCTCCTCTGCGGCACCGTTCTTGCGTTCTCGTTTGCCTGTGCTACTGCGCCCCAAGAGGTCGAGCGACACGTGCTCCTTGAGGAGTGCGGACCTGGCGACGCCCGTTGTGGAACGGTCCGGGTCTTCGAGGATCGCGAGCGGGCGTCCGGCCGTACGATTGACTTGAAGGTCGTCGTGTATCCGGCCAGGCGCCGAGATGCAGAGTCAGACCCCGTGTTCTTTCTGGCCGGCGGTCCGGGACAAGCGGCAGCCGAGACCAGTTCGCTGGTCGTGGGAATGCTGGACCGCGTTCGCCAAGACCGTGATCTGGTGTTTGTCGACCAGCGAGGCACAGGCGAGTCGAACGGCCTTCCCTGCGACGTGGAATCGGATGACCTGCAGTTGCTTGGATCCATCGATCATGCCCTAAGGACCATTCGAGAATGCCTTGAGGGCTACGACGCCGACTTACGGTTCTATACAACGCCGGTCGCGATGGACGATCTGGACGAGGTCCGTGAGCAGCTTGGCTACTCGACGATCAATGTGTGGGGTGTTTCTTACGGGACCCGGGCGGCATTAGTCTATCTGCGGCGGCACGGCGAGCACGTTCGGAGCGCTGTGCTCGATGCGGTCGCTCCGCTCGGGATGAAGTTGCCCGCCTCTTTTGCCGTGGACGCACAGCGCGCCCTCGACCTCACGTTCGACGCTTGCGAGGTAGAGGATCGCTGCCGCAAGAGATTCCCCGACTTGCGGCTCAAGTTCGGCGACTTGCTGGATCGCCTGGAGCGGCAACCGGTGACTGCCCACGTGAGGCATCCTCGAACCGGAGAGCACGAGCGAGTCAAACTGTCGAGAGATGTTGTTGCTGGAGTGCTGCGGGCGGCACTCTACAGTTCCGCAACGGCTTCGCTCGTCCCGCTGTTGATCGACCAAATGCATGGCGGAGACTTCAATGGCGTGCTTGCACTAGCTGTCGGTGGAGTGCTTCCTGCTGAGGCGAAGAACTACTGGGGGATGTTCTATTCCGTCATCTGCGCAGAGGACCTACCGTGGATCGACGACCAGGAGTTGCGCCGGGATGCGGCGGGCACGTTCCTGTCAGATTCAACGGCGGACTTGTTTGAGAGAGTCTGCTCGGGCCGCGAATGGGGAGTCGTGGCGGAGGACTACCACGAGCCCGTGCGCTCCGACGTCCCAACGCTGGTGCTCTCGGGCAAGCTCGACCCAGTCACTCCGCCACGTTGGGGAGACAAGCTGGTGGAGAGTCTCTCGAACGCTCGCCATATCGTTGCGCCCGGCCTTGGCCACGGTACGGGCGCAATGGGCTGTGTTCCTGACTTGATCGAGAGCTTTCTTGCCGCCGCCGATGCCGCCGCGATTGACGATGCGTGCGTGCAGGAGCTGCAGAGGCCTCCGTTTTTCGTGACCCACGGGGGGCCTGCCATGACGGGTGCCCAGTGATCGAAGTCCACGATCTCAAGAAGAGATTCGGAGAAGTCATTGCCGTGGACGGAATCTCGTTGCGGGCGAAGGACGGGGAAGTGACGGCCCTGCTAGGTCCGAACGGAGCGGGAAAGACGACAACGCTTCGGGCCATCTACGGTCTGATCAAGCCCGATAGCGGACAAGTCTCGATCGATGGAATCGACGTCGTTGCGAATCCCATGGCGGCCCAGATGCGCATCGGGGCACTGCCGGAAGCGCGAGGCGCATATCCCCGGCTGACCGCTCGCGAGCACGTGCAGTACTTTGCCCGGCTTCAGGGACTGACAGAACGCGACTCGGAGCAACGCTGCGAGGAACTGATGGAACGCCTCGGCATGGGCGAGATCGCCGATCGGAGGACCGAGGGATTCTCGCACGGCGAGCGGACCAAAGTTGCACTGGCCAGAGCACTCGTGCACGGTCCCCAGAACGTCCTGCTGGACGAGCCGACGAGCGGGCTAGACGTGATGAGCACACGGGCAATCCGGGGATTGGTCCGCCACCTGAGCGGGGAAGGGAAGTGCATCCTGCTATCGAGCCACCTCATGCACGAAGTCTCGGCGGTCTGCGATTCGATCGTGATTGTCGCCGATGGAAGGGTCGTCGCCCGAGGGACACCCGACGACCTGCGGGCGTTGACCGGCTGCGAGAGCCTCGAGGATGCCTTTGTCTCTTTGACCGCGGATGGCGGAGCCACTGAATGAACCACTTTCTCGCCTCGCTCTCCGTCGTACTGCGCAAAGAGTTGATCGATGGCCTCCGAGACCGGCGCTCGATCCTATCCGCCCTTGTGCCTCTGGCCGTCATTCCCCTGCTGATCTTGTTCAGCTTCGACGCTCTCTCCGACGAGCTTGAGGAGGCGAAAAGAATCAAGGTGCCCGTGGCCGGTGCCGAGCACGCTCAGGCGCTCACCGACTGGCTGGACCAGCAGTGGGGCGTCGAGATCGAGCCCGGCATCCGTGAGCCTCGCGTCGCCGTCCGCGAAGGCGAGCACGACTTCGTGCTGGTCGTACCGGAGGACTTCGGCATAAGATTCGAGGAAGCACGGCCAGCAGACCTTGAGATCGTCGTCGACAGCTCCGAAACCGGGGCCCGGCTGGCCGCTGGGCGCCTTCGGACTCTCATCCGGGCGTATGCCCAACAGGTCTCCGCCCAGCGGCTAATTGCCCGCGGGGTCAGTCCGGATCTGATGCGGCCGGTGCCTGTCGAGACGATCGAGCTCGCGAGCAGCCAAGAACAGGCGGCGGTAGCGTTCATGTTTATTCCGATCCTCCTGCTCGTGATTGCTTTCGTAGGCGGCCAGCAAATCGCGATCGATTCGACAGCAGGTGAACGGGAGCGCCTGTCGCTGGAGCCGCTCCTGCTCAACCCGGTGCCCCGTCTATCGATCGTTGGCGGGAAATGGCTGGCTTCGTTTTCGTTCGCAGGGGCAAGCTTGGTGATGACGGCTGGAATGCTGATGATCGTGCTCGACCGCTCCCCCATGCAGCGAGTCGGAATTGATCTTGATATCGGCCTATCGGAATTCGGCAGCATGCTTGCTACCGTGCTTCCGCTGGCAATGTTCGGCTCTGCGCTTCTGTTATCCGTTTCGACACTTGCACGGTCATACAAGGAAGCCCAGACCTACGCCTCCTTCCTGGTATTGGCGCCGATGCTCCCGATGATGCTGTCAGTGGGGTCTCCTATCGAGCCAGCGCCATGGAAGCTTGCCGTACCGCTGCTTGGCCAGCACATCCTGCTCACAGATGTCTTGGAGGGCAAGAACCCTGAGCCACTCTCGCTCGTGATCGCCTCAGCTGCTACGGTAGCCGCGGCTGTACTGTTTCTGGCCCTGACTGCGCACCAGTTTCGCAGGGAGAAGATCGTGTTCGGTCGCACTTCTTAAGTGATCATCCACTTCTCAGGGATAGACCAGAGCCCGAGACAGGTCTTACGGATCGGGCATATTGCCTAAGAGATGAGGCGCAAGCACGGTGTCGCCCAATCTCCTGCATAGTGGGCGCCGAGAGTTCGGGCGGTTTGGGGTCGGGTGAGCAGAGTTGGATGCCGGAGTCGCGGGATGCCGCCCGGGAGTTCCGGAGGCAACGCGAGGCGGGATCGGGAGTGACTCAGTGGGGCTCTCGGGCTCGGGTAGGCGCAGGCCGGATCTAACGTTTATGGTCGAGTCCTTGCAGATGGCGCGTGCACACGGACCGTAGGTCTACCGCCGCGCAAACCTCGATTAGGCCGCTGGGGCACTGCCCAAAGGGAATCCATGCCCCGTCTAGAATGCAGCGACTCATGGACGGTGTCGCGGCAGCCGGTGACAATGATCCACAGAAGACTCGTCGCATCCCGGCGATGGTTCCGACGGACGCTTGCATCCGGCTTGGCAAGGTGTGAGAAGATCTCGACTTGCGGATTGCGCGGGCTGCAGTCCTACTTGTTTCGGTCGGTCTGCTCGGTGCGCCAGACGCCGAGGACCCTAGACCGCCCAAGGTTCACCAGCCTACCGACGGCCCTGCCGCTGAGGCCGAGCGCCATCCGGAGGTGACCCTCCACCGCAGCCCACGAGCGCTCCCTAACGGGGCCTCTACAGAGGACTGGCCCGGCTTTCTGGGCGTCCGCGGCGAACCCGTCTCGCGGGAGACCATGCTTCTGCGGGACTTCGGCCCGACCGGCCCCCGATTGCTGTGGGAACTGGCCAAGGGTACGGGCTACAGTTCGCCGTCGATCCAAGGTGCCTATTTGGTGTATATGCACAGAGTTGGTTCCGAGGAGGTAGTGGAATGCCTGAAGCCCTCGACAGGGGAGCGGTACTGGAACTACCGTTACGCGACCGACTTCGAAGACCGCTATGGCTACAACAACGGCCCCCGCTCAAGTCCGGTCATCAACGAAGGGCGTGTCTACACCTACGGGGCCCAAGGCAAGCTGCACTGTCTCACGCTCCAGACAGGCCAGCTGGTCTGGAAGCGCGACATCGCGACCGAATTCTCCGTTCCTCAGGACTTCTTCGGCGTGGCGACAACGCCTGTGATCGTCGGCAGCCTATTGATTCTCAACGTCGGTGCGCCCGGAGGCCCCGAAGTGGCCGCCTTCGACAAGCGCACGGGCCGCATGCGGTGGGCCGCTGGAGACCAGTGGGGAGCCAGTTACGCCACTCCAGTGACGGCGCGCGTTCATGGGCGGCAGCGGCTCTTCGTCCTCGCCGGGGCCGAGAGCAGCCCCCCTTCCGGCGGACTTCTGTCAATTGATCCGACCGACGGCAAGCTGGACTTTCGCTTTCCGTGGCGGAGCCGTAGCTACGAGTCCGTCAACGCTTCCTGTCCCGTGGTGACGGGAGATCGTGTGCTGGTCTCAGCTAGCTACCGCACAGGGGCCGCGCTCCTGCGCGTGGACGAGGACGGTGGGTATTCAAAGCTATGGGAAAACTCGGACTTCGACCTGCACTGGACGACTGCCGTGTACCACAAAGGGCACTTCTACGCATTCTCAGGCCGGAATGAGCCCGACGCGAAGTTGACCTGTGTCAATGCCGAGACGGGGCAGACGGTCTGGAGCGAGGCGCTGGAGTGGCGGGAGACAGTTCAGCTTCAAGGAACATCCAGGCAGATCTACGCCAGCCCCTACCGGGGGAACCTGCTCAAGGTGGATGGTGCGTTCTTGGCACTTGGGGAGCACGGGCACCTGCTTTGGCTCGACCTGTCGCCGGACGGCCCCAAGATCTTGAGCCGGTCCCGCCTCTTCTTGGCGCGCGAGACCTGGAGCCCGCCAGTGATCAGCAGGGGCTTGCTGTACGTCAGCCAGAACTCTAGGTCGATCGACCCTCCCACCGGGCCGAGGCTACTTTGCTACGACTTGCGCGCCGACTGACTAAGGAGTGGCTTGATCGCCGTGGGGAGCGTGAGCGGGCCATGCTTCTCTTCCTAGACCGCCGACGCTGGGACTACTGCTAGGGGCGTGGCCGTTCCCTTGGACATGTAACGGAAGCGAGCGGTCGCACGGGCCTCAGAAACGCTCCTCAGGGCAATACAGGATGTCCGTAAGACTGTAGTGGCAAGGCCAACCATCCCGGTGGGCGTTTGGCGGGCGCAAGCTGGCCCCTCGAGGATTTTCAGGCGTGCCGCGGCATCCGCCGCAGGCTTCAGTAGATGCAACAGTCACGGACCGAAAGGTTAGCGCCGAGTCCTCGAGGGCACGTGGCTTCGTGCCCGGTTGACGACAAAGGCCGCCGCCTCGCGCGCTGCCTCCGCATCCGCCTTTGAATAAAAGTCGGACGGTACAAGGTCTTCGGCTCCGTAGAAGGCCAGTTCGCGGTCTCGCCGTAAGTTGCGAGATGCTGCGGCGAGCTGGCCAACATCTGCCGCGAGGCCTGGCGACAGACGGCTCCGCTCGGACTCGAGGACGCTGGACACATCGTGGACGACCCGAGGAGCGTCCACTCCAACGGAGCGCAGTAGGCCTTTCAGCGCCAGCTCGACGACCTCCTGCGATTCCCTCACGACATCGGCCCAGCTTCCCGCATCGAAGAGCACTTCGACAGCCCGCATCCGGATCGTGGCGCGCCTGACGTAGTCCCCAGCCAGGCTTCGATTGCGCATCAGGTCTCTTGAACCCAGTACGGCTGTCCGTGGACGACGCCGCGCACCAACCGGCCGGCCGCGATAGCTTGGCGCAGGCGCGACAGATGAGCAGAGACTCGCCAATCGCGGTCGATCAGCACGATCCCATCAAGCGCCACTTCGGCCCACATCCCGCTGTAGCTCTCGTCCTTTGGCGTGCGAACGAATTGTGGGTCGATCCGATGTCCTCGCCAGGTCACCGCGGGACCTTTGTCCCATGCTCTGTACAGGGACCGGGACACAGCGATGTGCTCGTCCAGAACGACAAGCGCATCAACGTCGGACGCCGCCATAGCCTCGCCTCGCACCCAAGATCCGTGCAGGACCACCGCGGATACGCCGCCGTCAGCTACGGACCAAGCACGCGCCACGAGCGCGGCCGCATCTCGTTCGACTGCGGGACTAAGACCCGCCGCCGACAGTCGTCGAACGCAGTATGCGTTGAGGGACAGCCCGTTCGATCGTGCAGCGTCCTTGAGGGCTGAATGAAGCGCCGGCGGCATGCGAATCACGAAGCGGCCAGACTCGGATGGCTTTTCAGGTGATATCACTTGACCTTCAAGAATAGTATAACGTTGTTTTTGTTTGACATCGACGTGCCGGTTCGTCAATTCCGTTGCCGCGGCTGATTGCCTCCGCCCCCGGCATTCGTTGGACCAGCGTGGGCTGGGCCGGTTCGCCGCACTGGCCCCAAGCCCGATCCTTGCCCGCGGCCAACTGGCGATCGTGGAGCCGAGAGTGCTGCACACTGCCCTCGCTGGCAAGGGAGGGGACTAGTGCTCAGCCGCCGCTCCGGTCATTGGTCGGGGCGTGGTCTCCTGTCCGGTCCGTCACTGGCAGTACCTCGAACAGCATTGCGCTCCGGTCCACGAAGACTTTGCGCAGTCCCCAGCTGGCCGGATCGCTCGCGATGGCCCTCGATTCGCGCCAGAATGGCCTGCGCGGACGGTCACTCAGCACGACGAAGCCGATCCCGTGCCTTCGCAGCTTGTCGGCAGCCCAGTCCCGGCCATCCTGCGGATCGTACGGGACGCTCACAAATTCGGTGTCTGTGCGCTGGGCCGGCACCCACTCGCCATCCGGTGTCAGGATCCGAACTTCTAGGGTGGTCTGCGTAGCGGCGGAATTCTCCAAGTGGACCAATTCGAGGCCATCGCAGAGCTCAGCTCTTGGCAGGCGGAGTTCGATCCACATCCCGGGGACGGGCCGCTCGTGGGATGACCAAGTCGAGAATGCGTCGCCGTCCAGCAGACGTCCAGCGTGCCACGGGTGCGGCTCGGCATCGGAAGTCCAGCCGCTCGCAGGGGCGATCCTGTTCCCGCCGAGGAGGAGCCGGACTTCCGAGGCTGTCCAAGAACGCGCTCGGTGCTCGCGTGCCTGCTCGATGCGCACGCCCCGGATCTCGGCTTCGGGCCAATGGGTCCTCAACGCCAAGCTTGGACCGTTGCCTTCGCCCAGCGGGGCGATCAGCGCATCAATGAGCTCTTGGTTCTCCAGCCCTTGGAAAGAGACGAGAAGCTCCGCGCGAAAGTACGCCTCTGGAAGGTTGGCTGTGCTGAGGACTCTGGTCCGCTCGTCGCCGATCTGATCGATCCGGTCCGCCAACAGGAAGGACTCGACGTTCCTGGCCAAGTGCCATTTCTGGGGCTCGATGCGCAGAGCGGCACGCCACGGGAAGCCCTCGACGCTCCACAGGCCCGCGTAGTACCAGCGGTCGCGGTCGGCGGGCCATGAGGTGACGCATTGACTGGCCAGCAGCAAGGCTACCGTGGCGAGCCTTGCCCGGCTCGGCAGTGCCTGAAGGGTGATCCCGACCGCCAAGAGAAAGAACGGCAGGCACGGGATCAGGAAACGCGCACCGGCGTTTGCCGCCCAAGGCAGGGCTGCGATAAGGCCGGCGACCAGCAGGGCCCGAACTGCGGGTCTCCTCCAACCGAGCAGCGCCACCGGAATCAGCAGGGCCATCCAGCCCAGCGAGCCTGCGTAGCGCTCGCCAAGCACTAGGTCAAAGGGTGCCTGCACGAGCTGCTCGATGCGGCTGAACGGGCCCTCCCTGTAAGCCCGCATAGCGAACCGGTAGGCTTCCTCCCACTCGACGCTGATGTACGGATTCGGGAACCACCGGTTGAAGAATGGCGCCAAGGGATTGCCGGTCACGATGGCGCTCTTGGCCAGCCAGGGCAGCCCGAGCACGGCGGCCGGAACGCCCGTGCACGCGAGGCCTGCGATCGCCCGTCGCCAACCGCGCTTGCTGGCCGCTCCCGAAATCGCCACGGGGACCGCCGCGGCGACTGCAACTACGCCCGTGTACTTGATTGAGAAGCTGAATCCGATCATCAGGCCGAGCAGCACCAGCCATTCGCGGTGTCCGTGACGTCGCCAAAGGACGAGCAGGTAGAAGGTCGCCAGCATGGCGCAGGCCAAGGCGCAGTCGTTGTAGGCCGACGTGGCGTCCGGAATCACGACCGGGCAGGTGAAGAGCACGACCGCCGCAAATACTCCCGCGGTTGCGGCCCGAAGCCGTTGCGCCAGCGTCACGAGCATTCCTGTTGCTGCGACCAAGAAAACAAAGTGGACGATCTTTGCCGCGGCCTCCCTGCCGATGGTGTACGCCAGCAGGTACAGCATCTCGGCTCCCTGTGAGATATGGGCGTAGACGTTGGTGGTGATCGTCTCGAAGCCGTGAGCGCGGTAGTAGCGCTGCACCAGACCGAGGTGGTAGCCCATCGCATCCGTGCGCGTCTCCGGAGCGAGATTGTGCACGACGTAGAGCGCACCGTACACAGCGCTGGGAATCAGCAGCATGGCGAGCCAAGGCCGTTTGAGCCCGCATTGAGCTTCTTCTGACGCCGGCCATGCCCAGCGCCCCCACCGGTGCCAGCAGAGGCAGACAACGACGAGAATGGCCGGGAGGGTCGCATCGTAGACCAGATGCAGTGCGCACATCCAGAACACGGCCGCGCTTAGCACGGCTGCGCCGCAACAGAAGGACAGCAACCATCCCTCGGCCTTGGTGAGCCGGCCCCGCAACGGTCGAAGAGACCCCAAGAGCGTTCTCCCGATGAGAACGGCTGCGGTCACCGTCCCGAGACCGCCAGCCAAGACACCGGCGACTTGGTCGGCCGCTTCCAGAATCGAGGCTTCCATGCCGGTCACGCCCGGGCGCGGCGAGCTCCGTCCGTCTGGCGGATGAGCTCAATGCGCCCACTTGGACGACCTACGCGACCGGAATGCCTAACCCCCGTCACCAGTCCCCCTGTGCCACCGTTTGGAGCGCCTGAGCGCGTACTTCACGATGCACCAGATCGCCCATACTCCGTCTCGGGCACGGATCTTCTTTCCCTCGGCGTAGGTGCGGCCATGGTAGGAAATGCCGACCTCGTAGACCCGAGCTCCTGCCTTCGCGACCTTTGAAGTGATCTCGGGCTCGATCCCGAAGCGGTCCTCCTCCAGTTCGATGGATTGCAGCAGGTCCCTGCGAAACGCCTTGTAGCACGACTCCATGTCCGTCAGGTTGAGATCCGTGGTCAGATTCGACAGGAAGGTCAGGAACCTGTTGCCGAGGTAGTGCCGGAAGTACCGCACACGGTGCTCGCTTCCCGCTAGGAACCGGGAACCGAACACGGCGTCCGCACGGCCTCCCATCAAGGGCCGCAGGAGTTTGCTGTAGTCGTTGGGATCGTACTCTAGGTCAGCGTCTTGAACGATGACGTACTTCCCTGTGGCGTGGCTGATACCCGTCCTCAGCGCCCGGCCTTTGCCGAAGTTGCGCCGGTGGGTCAGGAGTTGGACGTTCTCGAACTGCCGCGCCAACTCGTCGCCGATGCGGTCCGAACCGTCCGTCGATCCGTCATCGACGATCAGGATCTCGGTCGAAATGTCCAGCGCTTGAATGCGCTGGACGATCTGCCGCAGGGTCGCGGCCTCATTGAAGACAGGAATCACGACCGAGAGAACCACCGCCACAGGCTGTCCAGATGCCGAGTATGCAACACGTGCCCTTTGCGGCGTGCAGAGCGGGATTCCGGAGGCTTGCCAAGATCCGACGGAGAAGTCTGACTCTCGGCGTTGCGTAAGATGGGTGCGGTGCCCGTCGCCGAAGAGTCCGGGCCGGCCATCGCAGGCAAAGTCTACTTGGTGGGAGCAGGTCCCGGCGACCCGGACTTGCTGACTGTTCGCTCGCTGGAACTGCTGCGGCGGGCGGATCTCGTCCTGTACGACAATCTCGCCTCGCGGGAAGTGGTCTCCCTTGCCGCACCTCACGCCGAGGTCCGCTATGTCGGAAAGAAGCGCGCGGTGCACGCGTGCTCGCAGGGCGAGATCAACCGTCTCATGGTTGCAGCCGCCGGGGCAGGGCGGCTCGTGGTTCGTCTCAAGGGTGGCGATCCCTATGTCTTCGGGCGGGGCGGGGAAGAGGCGCAGCGATTGGCTGCCCGTGGCGTCCCCTTCGAGGTCGTGCCCGGCGTCTCGTCGGCACTCGGTGTGGCTGCCTATGCCGGGCTGCCGCTGACGCATCGCGACCACACCCAAGCCGTGACGTTTGTCACGGGCCATGACGTAGAGGGCGTGGATTGGGCTAGTCTGGCCGGCCGCCAGACCCTAGTCATCTTCATGGGTCTGCTCTCGCTGCCCCGCATCGCCCGGCGGCTGATAAAGCATGGCCTGTGTCCTGAGACTCCTGCCGCGGCTGTACGGTGGGCAACCCGGGGAGACCAAGAGGTGGTGGCGGAAACGCTGGCGCGGCTGCCCGAAGAGGTTAAGCGCTGCGGCTTGAAGCCTCCCGCGCTCGTGGTGATCGGGGAGATCGTGGGATTGCGCCACGAAGTCGAATGGTTCGACCGTCTTCCACTGCGTGGGCACTCGGTCGCCGTAACAAGGGCCGCCAGCCAGGCGGGGCCGTTCTGCCGTCAGTTGCGCAGACTGGGGGCTCTAGTGCTGCCCCTCCCGGTACTCGAGTTCGTACCTCCCAGCGACTGGTCCGCGGCCGATTGGGCGATTTCGCGGCTGCGGAACTACGAATGGCTGATCTTCACGAGCGTCAACGGCGTCAACCACTTTCTTGAGCGGCTCGAGCGGCGCGGACGGGACTTGCGGGACCTTCCCCGACGAATTGCCGCCATTGGCCCCGCGACGGCCGACCGCCTGCGGGCACTCCATCTGCGTGTGGATCTCGTGCCGGAGCAGTACGTAGCAGAGTCGTTGGCGGGCGCGCTCGAAGGCCGGGGTCTCGCTGGGAACAGAGTGCTGCTTGCGAGGGCCGAGCGAGCTCGGGATGTCCTGCCCAAGGAACTTGCGCGACTGGGAGCCGAGGTCGATGTGGCGCCCGTGTACAGGACCATTCTTCCGGATTCCTCCGTCGGGCTGGCCCGGAAGCACTGGATCGATCAGGCACCTCCCCGGTGGGTAACGCTGACGAGCTCGTCTACAGCGCGGAACCTTGCCGCACTCGTTCCGCCTGATCGGCTCCGAAGATCCCGAATCGCCTCTATCGGGCCCGTGACAACGGCGACGGCTCGCGAGTTCGGAATGGATGTGGCCGTGGAGGCGGAGACCTTCACGACAGACGGTCTTGCGCGAGCCCTGTGCGAGGCAGCGCAGGGCTCCTCAGGGTGATATCATTCGACCAGCGCGATGCGTTACGTGCAGGCAGGCGAGCACCGACTGATCGTGCTCGATCCGGACCAGCAGACGCTGAAGCAGGTGGTACACCAGGCTGGCTACTCTGGCCGGATCACGAAGGAGGCGCGTCGGGTATCGATGGAGGTCAGGCCGCGGGAGCCTGACGGCCCCTTGCTCCTGTTCGACGCCAGCGATCCGGCCAATCTGGGATGGTTCTCAAGGTGCCAGTTCTTCGTGGATTCCGTCTCTGGCGTCGTGCTGCAGACTCCGCTGGTCGTCGCGAACTGCATAAAGGGCTCGGGGATCGACCGGGAGCGTCTTCGCGTGTCGGTGTCCACCGAGTTGCCCGCCGGTTTCCGCCTTCCGGGGAAGCGCGGGCTCTCGGAGCAGGTGGTTTACGCGATGCTCTACAACTTCCTGCATGCATTGCGGTCCACGGGTGTGGCGCTCTGCGGAACTTCGGGCGTTCTGCCGCTTACCGGCGGCCGCCGCCGAAAGCTGCCTAGGCCTGGATCTCGCAAGTCTGCCGCTACCAAGGCCACCAGGCACTGAGCTGGCGCTCCAGAGTTCCCCGCACTTGCGAGTGCTCTCGGGAATCAGCCAAGTTGAGCCTTTCGGTCGGGCGAGTTTCCGCCAGTCGATACAGTTCTGGCGGCTCCGTCTCGTTCAGGATGAACTTCCACGAGTGCGTCCTGATCATCTTTGTTCGATGCTCGGGCTCCATGGTTGGGCGCAGGACCTGTGTGTGCCGGGGACTCGCGTCCGGGTTGTCGGGCGTGAGATCCGGAGGTAGCACGTCCGGCGCCAGATCTCCGTATGCTGCGGACGTGTATAGCCGCCCCCGTTTGGAGGAGGAGCCGAGCACGGAGCCGGCCACCGATGCGCCGGCAACGTCCTCCGGGGGGTCACCGCCGGTCAACTGCGCAAGTGTCGGAAACAAATCCTCGGACTGCGTCAGTGTATTGGTGCGTACGCCGCTTGGAATCCGTCCCGGGCTCCACCACAGAAGCGGCACATGCAGCAGAGCGTCGTAGAGGTACATGCCCTTGCGCACCATGCCGTAATCGCCCATGAAGTCCCCGTGGTCGGCAGTCAGCACAACGATTGTGTCCTCGGCGTGACCCGCTGTCTGGAGAGCGCGCAGGAGGCGGCCGACCGGAGCATCGACGCCCCACTCCACTTGGGCGTAGTAGTAGCGCATTGTCTCAGCGAGATCCTCGCGGTCGAGTTCGCCGAAGCCCATAGCCCGGTGATACCGTTCCAGGCGGGCCGAAAGCGCCGCGGGATCCACTCGGGTCGGCATCACCATGTCGCTGGAGTCGTAGCGAGCCGCAAACCGCGCGGGCGCCATGTACGGGGGATGTGGGTCGAAATAGCTGACGTGCAGGAAGAAAGGGTCGGTCTGGCCGGCACGTCTCAGGAAACGAATGGCGGACTCTGTGTTGATGTGCGGGTAGCAGGCCTCTTCCGGCCAGTAAACTACCGAGTGCCAGTGCGGCGGTACGTAGCCGTTGTAGCGGCGGAACGGCTCGCGATCGCGAATGTCGGCGTAGTCCAGCTCCTGCAGGGCTTTCCGAGTGAACGTGTGGTTCTTTCCGACCCACGCGGTCTGGTATCCACGTTGCGCGAAATAGTCGAGCATGGACCCTCGCCATTCAAGCTGGTCGCCATGCCGGTTGGTCAGCGAACCATGCTGGTGGGGGTGCTGCCCGGAGAAGCACGACTTCCGCGTTGGCACGCACACCGGGCCGCTGGCGAAAGCGTTGCGGAATAGCACTCCCTCGCGGGCCATTCGGTCGAGGTTTGGCGTGCGCACATTGGGGTGTCCCACGGTCGCCATGCAGTCTCCGCGCATCTGGTCCACTGTGATAAACAGGACATTGGGAGGTGCGTCCGTCGCCCTGCCGACACGAATGGCAGTGGCCGCGGTACCCAGCAGAGCGGATCGGGTGAACGCGCGGCGGCTGATATGCATGAGGGGCCAGTATGGCAGACCGCCTGGCTAAGCTGACCAGACGGGTCGCGTCTGCCACCTTGCTATTGGCGCTTGGCGTGCCGCTCCATGCGTTGGATCCAGTGGCTCGGCTGGCCCGAGGCCTCGAGGAGGGCGAGCGGACGCTCGGATTCGAGGCCAAATGGGGCTACTTGCGGTCTCTGCTGGAGGCGCTGGACATTCCCGTTTCTTCGCAGCTACTGGTGTTCTCCAAGACAAGCGCCCAGTTCCGTTGGATCACGCCGAAGACACCGAGGGCCATCTACTTCAATGACGACACGTACGTCGGCTGGGTTCCGAATGCTCCTCTGATCGAAATCTCGACCGTGGGCGGGAGCGGCGTCGGGGAGTTCTACACGCTGGAGCAGCGGTCGGTTCCGCGACCGGAAATCGTTCGCGACAACGGGGCGTGCCTGCAGTGCCACGAGAGTCACCGAACGCTCAGGGTGCCGGGTCACCTGACACGGTCCGTGTTTCCTGGACCAGACGGGCTGCCCCACTTCCGGCACGGCACGATTAACGTCGACTACCGTACGCCGCTGACGGACCGATGGGGTGGCTGGTTCGTATCCGGCTCGCCGCGCACGGTCCATCGAGGGAATGCTATCGGTTCGGATGGCGCATACGGGGAATTTGCCAGTGGTCGTCTGAGTCGCGACCACCGCGAGTACTTCGACCCGCGCCAGTATCTGACGCCTTACAGCGACGTGGTCGCACACCTAGTTCTGGCCCACCAGACGCGCGTACACAACTCAATCGCCAGGGCCGGGTCCGAAGCGAGGAGGGCCTTGGCATACCGCGAGGAGATGGTGCGCTTGTTCGGCGAACCGTCGGAGGAGCTCCTCGCATCGGTCGAGCGGCGGATTCGAGCGCCGGCTGAAGAGTTGGCCCGCGATCTCTTGCTCGCAGGTGAGGCAGTCCTCACGCAGCCGGTCCGAGGGGATTCCGGGTTTGCCCACGACTTCCAAGCCCGGGGCGTTCGCGACGCCGAGGGTCGCTCTCTGCGGGACCTAGATTTGGAGTCTAGGTTGTTCCGGTTCCCCTGCAGCTACCTGATAGGCTCCGAGGCGTTTGGCCGGCTCCCGGACCCAGTACGGACCCAGGCAGATTCAATGTTTGATGCGGTTTAACGCGGCGCGTCGATTGAGCTGGT
>JAPPMC010000244.1 GCA_028819235.1 Bryobacterales bacterium | reverse complement strand
CGCTACCAGTGGGCCGCCGGGCCCGTCGTGGCAGGGGTTTTGGCGCGAGCACTATTTCGGCTCCCGCGCGCGGGGAACACGGCTCGGAATCGGCCGGGGACTCCGCTCTGGTGTACGAAGGACGACTCCCTTCACTGGACAGCCTTCCGCGCACTCTCGAGGACCGCGACATGGACTGGGCCCCGATCGAGCGATCTTCGACGCTTCGCTGCCTGAACGTCTGCCGCACCCAGCACTCCGTGCCGGCAGACGGGCGCCGCCTGCACGGCATCCCCCTGCCAGGGACCGCGAGGAAAGACGTGAGCAGTTCAGACTTCTATAGCCGACCGTACTTCACGCAATTCCGACAGCTCTAGGACGGTCTACTCTGGCTGCCAGTCGAGACCGATTCGGGATCCGAGACCGGGCGGCAATCTACTTCACGCGCGGATCGGTCAGCTTCACTTCACGCCGATGCGACCGTGCGCCGAACGGCTTCAGCCATCTCGCCCAGCGAGAAGAAGACGAAGTCGGTGGCTGGCACCTCTTCGACGCGCTCGATTGCGCCCCAGCTTCCGCCTTCCGACAGCCGCTGCCGATCAATCCAAGCGTTGGCGAGGCCGAAGCGCTTCGCCGGTACATGATCGTGATGCAGGCTCTGCGCGGTGTGCAGCACGTCCGACCGCCCGAGCCCCAGCTCCAACTGGAGGTGGGTCAGCAGGTACTCGAAGTTTGCATGCGACGGCTTGTAGGAGCCAATGTCCTCTGCCGTGTAGATGCCGTCGAACTCCACCCCGAGCTTGCGGATCGACGCGACGATGCCGTCGCGGTGCACGTTGGACAGGATCACGAGCTTGTAATGCCGTTTGAGGGTGCGTAGCGCATCGGCGGTGTCCGGGAACGCGGGCCAGTGCGGAACGGAAGCTCCGAACGCTTCGTCCAGATCGGTGCTGCTTTCTAGACCCAGCCTCTCCGAGATGCTCCGGTGAACGCGGGTGAGCAGGTCCGGGTAGCGCAGGCCGGGCGTAGCCTGTTCCTGTCGGCTCTCGCATTGCCCGAAGGCCCGCAGTCCGGAGTCCCGCGTGACCTCGTTGCCAACGCCGCTGTTGCGCATGATCAGCGGCTGCAGGGCATCCCAGATCCCGCATTCCCAGTCGATCAGAGTGCCGTAGCAATCGAAGGTCAGGACGCGGTAGTCGGTGAGTCGGGGCATCGGCGCGTTCGACGTCGCAGACCCTAGCGTACAGTGACCCGGAACTTTGCGTTGCAGTTGGGCTTGAGCTGCGATGGAAACTCGAACACCCGCCAGCCGGCGCCTCAAACGTTCTCGGGTGCGTGTCGTCCCCGACCATATCAATCGAGCTGGCGCCCCATAATTCCCTTTCGTTTCCCTGTCGAAGTCCGTTCCGCTTGCGGCTTGCGGCGGTGTCGGGCAGGGTGACTGGCGTCCGAAAACTCCGGCCAAACTGACGATCGCTTAGACCTTACTAGAGGGCCGGAGTTCTCTCGCAATCCTGGACGTGCCCTACCGGTGGCGGTGGCGTTCAGCGTAACCGCGTGGGGGAGCAGCACAGCGCAGGTCGCGGCGTGGGGCGTTACGAGTGTGCAGCGCTCGTTCATCTTCCTTGAATTACTCTGCACTGCGCACGGACTTGGCGTGTCGCTCGGAGAGATTGTCAGGACAGCCGAGATAGGCAGCGCGATTCTCGCGTGTGACTAACAGCCCCACTCCGACGTGCTGATCCACTTCTGCGGCTGCGCCATCTGTGCCCACACGGTCGACCGGCTTGACTACGATCACGATCGGCTGTTGAATGTGGCCGATGGAAGCCGCGATCCGTCCGTCCTTGAGGACATGATCGTTGCGTTCTTCCTCCCCGTGCTTCAGGCGACGGCAAGCTTGGACATTGGTGTCGGGCTGGCCGGAATCCGCTCTAGGGGCCCTTGGCCGGACAGCTCCTCCGGAAGTGCGGGCAGCGGCTGCAGTGCGCGCCCTCCCGCAGCGGGAAGCTCTGTGTCGCTTGTGCACGGAACAGGTTCGTGACTTGGTCGCGAGCCGACGCCATCGCGGCGTCCCCGATGTCGATGTCTACAGGGACGCCGTGCCGCAGGTAGAACACAACGGCCCTGTCCACCGTGCGCCCTCCGGACTTGAGGCCGGCAGCGTACAGTTGCAGCTGTCCGGCATGCTCGGGAGCGGACTCTCGCAGCCTCGAACGGCTTCGGCGGTCTGTTTTGTAGTCCACCAGAACGCGTCCGCCACCATCCTCAAACAGGAGGTCGATCGTTCCTCGCAGCACGTGGCCACCGACTGCGAAGACGTACTCCGCCTCACGCTCAACGCTCCACGCGGCGGCGACCCGCTTGCCCAATTCGTGGCGCTCGAACTTGCGCGCGAGTTCCCGCACACTGGCCTTGGCACCGTCCTTGTCACCCGCAAGATACGCGTGCACCTGTCGGCCAAATTCGGACGGATCCAGGTCTTGCCGCCGACGTTGCCGTCGTATCTGCGGCTCTTGGGCCTCCATGTCATCCAAGCCGGGCCACCCCTCCGATCCAAGGCCCAGATAGCGTGAGAGGTAGTACTTGCGGGGGCATTCGGCAAACAGGGCCACCGATGTGACGGCCGCCGCATAGTCGGCCTGTGCTTCGGCCTCCCTCGGGAGCAGCACTTCGCTGGTGGCGAGAGCTCTGGAGGAGCCCGCTCGCACAGGCTGGTCAGGCTTCCCCGATGTCTTGTGGAAGAGGAACTGCAGCCCATCCGTGCTCGCCTCTGTCGGCTCGCCGCTCGCGGCGGCGAGCAGGGACATTCTGGTGAGGCCCAAGCCTGGGCAGACCAGCTTGAGCCAGCCGGATAGCATTGGCTTCCCTGTGAACGAGGCGCTCAGGATGAGATGCTCCTCCGCTCGGGTCATGGCGACATAGAGCAGCCGCTCCTCCTCTTGGGCATCGCGACGGGCCAGATCGGCTGCCGTGAGCACATACGCGGCGTCTGGCTGCCGGGTCTCGCCAGGGCTCGACCAGTAAGCGCCGATCCCGTGCCGGTCCGAGAAGAGCATCCCCGGCCTCCGGCGACGGACCGCTGTGTTCAGGGACACAAGCGCCACCACGGGGAACTCCAGACCCTTGGCCGCGTGCATTGTGAGGACCTGTGCGGCATCCGCGAACCCGTCGGCTGGAGCGGCCTCGGCCGGCGGCTTCTCCCTAAGAGCAGTGTCGAGTGCTCGCGAGACTTCGCTCACGCCATGCAGCCCCCGCGCATGCTGCCTTCCGATCCAGTCCAGCAGTTGGTCTAGCCGGTCCAACGCCTGATCGTGGCCGTCACCCGCTTTGAGCGCTGCACGGTAGCCGAACGCCGCCAGCGCCCGTGCCAGCAGGGTGCCCGCAGGGACGGTCGCCCGGTCTTCCCGGCAGCGGGCAAATTCCGCCCGGAAGCGCTCGAACCGTATGGCTTCGTCGCTGTCCAGGCCGGTGCATCCCAATTCGGTGCCCAGCGAATCGGCAAGGTTGTCGGATTCTAGGCGCAGCTGGAGGACCGCCGAGTCGCTGATCCCGCACAGGGGAGACTTCAGGACGGCGGCTAGGCTGATCTCGTCGCGCGGGTTGCGCAATGCCCTCAAGAAGGCCGCCACCTCCGCCGTAACGGGCGCATCGAATAGTCCTCGGGTGGCCACCGTGACACAGGGAATGCCCTGCTGCCGGAACTCTGCCGCGACCGCGCGCGCTACTGCGTGGGTCCGCGCGAGGACTGCGACATCGCCCCAGTGCAGGGGTCGAGCGCCGCCCGGAACGCTGCGGTCGGCGATTTGGAGCGATCCATGCAGCGAGCGCAAGCGCTCCGCGAGCAGCGCACCTTCAATGCCCAGCCGTTCGGGGCCCGTTTCCGAGGCGATTAGCAGTTCGATGCACGGCACCCGCTTTGCGGGAAACTGGCCCGCGGCGCGCAGGCGGTGCTTCTCCACACCGCTGTTCCCGCCGCCCGGCAGGATGCGGTGGACGGCGGCTAGGATCTCCGGCCGGCTGCGGAAGTTGTCGAGCAGTTGCACCACCTCGCCGGCCTCGCGTTCCACCCGGGCCCGATATGCCTGGAAGACCTCCCGCACCGCATGGCGAAAGCCGTAGATGGACTGATTCACATCCCCCGCAACGAATCGGACGGGGCGCAGGGGACCGTGGGCTTCCAGGAGTCGCTCGACAAGCCGGATCTGTAGCGGGTTGGTGTCTTGGAACTCATCGATGAGGATATGCTCGTAGCCCAGCCTCGGGGGTCTTGCGGATCCGAGCAGATCGGCGGCCTGCGCCAGAGTGTCGTCGAAGTCCATGCGGCTCTGCGCTCTCTTCGCGGCCGCAAACCGTCGAAGGGCGCGCCGCAGAATCCTCAGCAGGCAGACCCTCGCAGTGCGGTGGTGGTTTCCCGTGGCCGCTGCCTCGCAGGCCGGAAGCAGCTCATACTTCACGCGAGACACCAGTTCCTTGTGCTTTCCCCTGCGGACAAACGGCTTCACCTCCGCCGCGGCTCGTCTCGCTAAGTCGGCAAGCTCCCGCGGATTGCCGACGCGCGCCTTTTGAATGCTGGCAGCAGTTGCGGCAATAGTCGGCGCCCTCTTTGCCTGCGCCAGTTCGTCCAAGGCGCGTGCCAGCGCGTGCCATGGACCCTTCCGGTGTGCCAGGAACGGGCCCCGGCCGTGACTCCGGACTTGGGTCGCCAAGGAGGCGAGTTCCTCCAGAACCGCGCCGTGGCCGCCCACCGAACCGCCGGAGTAGTCCTGGAGGAATCGCGCGAGTGCCCGGCCGCGCTTCCGGAACTCCCAATCGAGGGCCTCGCCGAGAGCATCGTGAAGCATCTGGCGGGCCTCTTGCTCGTCTAGAATCTCAAAGCCGGGATCAATCCCGGCCAGAGCCGCGTGCTCTCGCAAGAGCCGGTTGCAGAAGGCGTCAATCGTCGACACTTGCACGGCCTCTAGCCCATCCGTGGGCTCGCCGGCTTGGGAAGCCTCTCCCACCAGCCGGGAGCGCATCTCGAGCGCAGCCTTCTCAGTGAACGTGATGGCCAAGATGCGCTCCGGCTCGGCACCCCGCTCAAGGACGAGCCAGCGGAGGCGTTCCACAAGGACACGCGTCTTGCCCGAGCCGGGCCCGGCTATCACGCAAATGTCTCCGCGCTGCCAACTCTGCACGGCGCGCCGCTGGTCCTCAGTCAGACGCATCATGTCGGAGCCGCTGGTCTGCTGGCCGTCGCATCCGGCTTCTTCCACCCCACCCTGCAGACCGCCCTGAACTGACACGATCGCTGGCAGAAGCGCTGGTCTCGTGGCAGGACCGCAATCCTGCCTCCGAGCACCTCGCCCACCGCCTGCTTAGCCTCTTCGGTGGCGTGGTTAAGCAGCTCTTGGAGGTCACTCTCGGTCAGGGACCGGAGGCCGCCTGTACCGCTGACGCTGGCGCCGGCCATGCTGGTCTCGCCGCGCAGGCCGACAAGCAGCATTCCAGCGGGCTCCAACCCTCGCTCCTGCTCAAGGGCCGCCAAGTACAGCGAGAGCTGCAGTTCCTCGCCCTTGAGGTGCCGCGCGAGCAGCTTCTTGACGCGGTCCGACGGCGCATACTTGTAGTCGGTCACCAAGCAGCGCTGCGCAGAGTCTACGTCGTAGCGGTCGATCCGGCAACGCACGAGCGGCCGCGAGTCGGGTCGGTCGATGCGCAAGCCCACGCTCTCCTCGAAGCGCGCACTTGATTCGGGCGGGAGTGCCATAGCGGCCATCGGCTTCCCCGCGAACCGGACCAAGTCTGCACGGACGGCCAGGCGGATGCGCTCAGTCCCGTAATCCGGTTGCAGGTGCAGCTCCGCGAGCTTGGCCTGGAAGGCCTCGTCGAGCAGGCCGCCGATGTCTCCCCGACCGCTGTTCCATAGGTCGAGAACCCTGTGCACGATCTGGCCCACGGCCGGCCGGTCGAGGCGCTCGGCGGGCTCCGGCGGCCTTCCGCGCAGTGCGAGAGTGTTGGACGAGAAGTATAGGTAGGGACACTGCCGGTAGTCGGCGATCCCCGAGGCGCTGAAGCTGGCGTTGCGAGCAGCGACAGAGTTCAGCAAGGATTCCCGCAACTGGCCGGCCCCCTGCGGAGGAACGGCTTGCCCGGCGCATCCCAGCAGGCTGTGCGGGCAGTCCATCAGCTCGCCCATTCCCCGCAAGAAGTCTGAGGGTTGAAGTTCCCTCCCGGCGCTGTCCCGGCACGGGTAGCTCAGCACCTGTTCGTGCGAGCCCCTCGTGGAGGCGACTTGGAAGCGCAGGCGCTCTTGCTCCGCAAGCTGCATCGTGGTTCGGATGTGGATGCCTTGCGAGTGCAGCCGTTGGCGGTCGCGGTCGTTGAAGAACACGTCCTGCGAGCGGGTCCTCGGGAACCAGCCCTCGGCCAGACCGCAGACGAAGGCGACCGGCACGGACCATTGCCTCGCCTCCCCCACGGGCAAGATGTGGACCACGTCGACGCGCTGGTCCGCCGCTCGTCCGCCGTCGGATCGCAGCACGTCCTCGACCGCGTCGGCGAATGCTGCCAGCGACGGCCTCTTGCGGCCCTTGAAGTCCGGCATCGAGACGGCCTCTTCGATCGCCCTGCGCACGGCCCGGCGGGCGGCGAGCGCTTCCCGCCAGTCGAGGGTCCGGCGGAAGTCTCCCGGTTCCGGCGGGGGCCGAAGCGCCTGCAGGCGGTCCAGCAGGGCGAGGCAGTCGCGTCCCCAGCGCTTCGCGCCGACACGCCTGCGGTACCACTGCCTGCAGGGTCGAAGCTGTCCGATGAGCTGTCGGATCGCAGGAAACTCTGCGGCGGCTGCATCCAGAAAACTGAGCCCCGAGCCCGGAAGGAGCTCTCTTGCCGCGAAGTCAAAGGCGTCGGCTTGGTCAGGAGACTCCACCGGCGACAACGGGGACGTGATGGCCTCCAGTGATTGCTCACCCGGGAACTGACGGTGGATGAGGCGGAGCCAGCCGAGAAAGTGCCGTGCGACGCCATGGCCCGAGACGGGTCCGCGCCCCCAGAATCGATGCGGGATCTCAAGGGACTCGAACACCTCTCGCAAGAGGTCGTCATACCTCTCCGGCGAGCGGACGATCACCGCGTGCTCCCGCATCGGCCGCCCGCTGGCCAGGATTCGGCGGGCGATCTCCAGAATTTCGGCCCGAGGGGACGCGGCTCGAATCAAGTGCGTGCAGACGCGCTCCCTCGAAGGCGCGGGCGGCAGCACGACTTGCGGATTGAACGGGGGATAGCTGGGCAGGCCTTCCGGCATTGCGAGGACGAATTCCTCGGCCTGTTCCTCAAGGGCAGAGAGCAGCTCTTCCTGCTGGAGCGTGAACTGCTCGAATCCGTCCACATACACGGACTGCACATCCCTGAGACCGCGTTCGCGCAGACTGGCCGCCACGATTGCGGTGCGCTGGTTCTGGTGGACGCGCCCCTCGCGTGCCAGGGCAGTTTCGAACTCCCGGAAGACCTCCAGGAACGCGGCCTGCTGGGCACCCCGCACGGCGGGCTCGAGCTGGTAGCTGTCCGCCCCGACGGCCCACAGCTCACGCATCAGGGCCGAGATCCGGCTGCGGAGGCGCGCCGACCCGGCCCAGCCGCGGAGCCAAGCGGATACAGTGCCCGAAAGGACCTGCGCCAGCAGCCTGTCTTCCCAGGCACGGCCGGGCTCCGACAGGTCCGGAGCATTCCAGGTCACGAACTCGGAAATGGTCGTGACCGTCCTGGCCGGCGTCGTCAGGCCACGCCGGGCGAGCGTGCTCAGCATGTGTGCACGCATGCTCGCAGTCGGGACCAGCAGCAGTACCTCGTCGCCCCGCCCGCCCCGGACGGCCCGCTCCACATCTGAGAGGATGCGCTTGGTCTTGCCGCTGCCGGGTGGGCCGATCAGTAGCACGCGAAAGCCCTCGGCCTAGGTTCGGCGGCCTCGTGAGGATGCATGCCGGCTGCCGTGCCGCACAAGTGCCGTCAATCCTGCAGCGCCGGCGGCCAGATTCTACCACCGACGCACGTGTGTGGGACAATGGTACTTCGCCCCGGCCTTGGCCGCGCCCGGCCACCCATGCCCGCCGACCTGCTCGTGCGCTCGCTGCGCAAAGAGTATCCCCACACGTCGGGGAGTCTCGTCGTTCTGGACGACCTGTCTCTTGAGATGCGGTTGGGTGAGGCACTGGCGGTCATGGGTCCTTCGGGTTCCGGCAAGAGCACCCTGCTCTACATTCTTGGCTCGCTCGAGACCCCGACGAGCGGTACCGTGCGCGTTTGCGGGCAGGATCCCTTTGCGCTGGATTCCGCCAGCTTGGCCGCCTTCCGCAATAGGACCATCGGCTTCGTGCTGCAGGACCATCATCTGTTGCCGCAATGCTCCAGCTTGGAGAACGTACTGCTGCCGACACTGGCCGGAGGCGCTGTTCCCGGGGCTCCGAAGCGTGCTCGGGAGCTCCTGGAGAGGGTTGGATTGGCCGATCACATGGATCGGCTCCCGTCAGAGCTCTCGGGCGGTGAGCGCCAGAGAGTCGCGCTCGCTCGCGCGCTGATCAACGCTCCCCCGGTGATTCTGGCCGACGAGCCGACGGGCAATCTGGACCGCGCCAGTGCCGAGAAAGTGGGGAGCCTGCTGCTAGAGCTTCAGCGCGAGCACAACGCCCTACTGATCACCGTCACCCACAGCGCGGAGCTCGCCGCCCGCTTCCCGGCCCGCGCGGAACTCTTGGACGGGCGGCTCCAGCGAGCTGCCTGAGACCGCCCCGATCGGCGGGGCAGCGGAGGACTCAACCCCATGGAAAACGTCAAGGTTCTCGGCCTGATCCTGGCCGGGGGCAAGGGCACTCGCCTTTACCCGCTCACCAAGGAGCGCAGCAAGCCCGCCGTTCCGTTCGGCGGGAAGTACCGGATCATCGATTTCGTGCTGAGCAACTTCGTCAATTCGGGGATCTACTCGATCTACGTCTTGACCCAGTTCAAGAGCCAGTCGCTGTTGCAGCACATGCGCAACGCCTGGCAGTTCGCGGAACTCCTCAGAAGCCAGTTCATCCTCCCCGTGCCGGCCCAGATGCGGAAGGGCCCGCAGTGGTACCGCGGGACGTCGGACGCCATCCACCAGAACATCCACCTCATCGACCTCTCGCAGCCGGAACTGGTCGCGGTCTTCGGGGCGGACCACATCTACTTCATGGACATCCGCCAAATGATCCAGCACCACCATTCCTGCGGGGCCAAGGGAACGGTTGCGGCCCTGCCCATCCCGGCCCGCGACGCGCGGCGGTTCGGAACGATGGAAGTCGATGCCAGTTGGCGCATCCTGCGGTTCCACGAGAAGGTCCCGAACCCTCCCGAGATCCCTGGCCGGCCGGGATGGTGCCTAGCCTCGATGGGGAACTATCTGTTCGAGCCGGAGGCTTTGAAGGACTCGCTACATCGGGATGCTGAGCGGACGGACAGCTCTCACGACTTCGGCCACAACATACTCCCGAAGATGGTCCGCGAATATCCGATATACGCCTATGACTTCTTGACCAACAAGGTCCCGGGGGTGCGGCCGGAGCACCATGGGTACTGGCGCGACGTTGGGACCATCGAGTCCTTCTATGACGCGAACATGGATCTGCGCTCGATCTCACCGAAGCTGGTCCTGCACAACCGGAAGTGGCCGCTGAGGACGGCCGAGTATCCGACCGGCCCAGCGCGTTACTGCACGGACGAGACCGGGAGGCGCTGCGAGGTCGTGGATTCGGTGATCTCGGAGGGCAGCGTTCTGAACGGTGCCGCTGTCCACAACTCGATCTTAGGCCGCAACGTCCACTTGGAGTCCGGCGTCCGGTTGGACGACTCGATCATTCTGGCCCGCTGCCACATCGGTAAGGGGGCGCAGATCCGGAGGGCCATTATCGCGAAGAACGCCACGATCCCGCCCGGCTCCCGGATCGGGTACGACTCCGAAGAAGACCGGGAAAGGTACCTGATCTCGGACACCGGCATCGTGCTGGTCGAGGGCAACCGGACGCCCATTCCGGTCTATCCGGCCGCCATTTGAGGCCGGCGGCCGGCCCGCTGGGGCGGGATCAGAGCGAGGCGAGGATTCCGGAGATGCGCGCTGCCATTTGACCCTTGGTAAGCACATCGTCGTATCCCGCCAACTTTGCCGCCGCGAGCCGTTCGCCGTGGACGTGGCTGCCGAAGGCAATCATGCGGGGCCGGCCTTGGTCCGCTTCGGCCTGCAGTTCTCGGGCGACGCCGACCGCGTCCATGGTCGGGGCGTCGAGGTCCGTGACAATCAGGTCGGGCCCGCTCCTAGCCCCCTCGAGAAGCGCGCTTCGCGAGGTGGCAAGCTGGACCGCAATTCCGAGCCGCTTGGCGGCCCCGGACACCTTTGACGCGAAGAACAGGTCAGGAATGCCAGCGACGATGCGCTTGGCGGACGGACGTCCATGGCTACTCGGGGCTCGCATGCCTCTGATAGGCTGAGTTTAACAATGGGCACGCTGGCCAAGAGGCGCTTCACAATCGCGCACAGCCCCGACGCGGACGATGCGTTCATGTTCTACGGGCTCGCGACGGGCAAGATCGAGTCGGACCTGCTGGAGTTCCGGCATGTCCTGAAGGACATCCAGAGCCTGAACCAGGACGCCCGCGTTGGCAGGTACGAGATGACTGCCATCTCCTACCACGCGTATCCGTACGTTTCGGACCGCTACATACTGACGGGCGCCGGCTCGAGCGTGGGGGACGGGTACGGCCCGGTGGTCGTTTCCCGAGCGCCATTGGACGGACTGGCAGGCCGGCGGGTGGCGGTTCCCGGCATGCTGACTACCGCATATCTGGCCCTGAAGCTCTACGAGCCCCGGATCGAAGCGGTAGTCGTGGAGTTTGACGCGATCCTCGACGCCGTCGGCAGCGGCGAGGTTGACGCGGGCGTGGTGATTCACGAGGGACAGCTCACCTTCGGTGCCGCCGGGCTGCATCAGTTGGTCGACCTTGGCGAGTGGTGGAAGCGCACGCAGGGGCTGCCGCTGCCGTTGGGATGCAACTGCATCCGCCGCGATCTCCCGCGGGCCGTGCAGGAGGAGGCGCGCTCCAAGCTCGCCGAGACGATTCAGCACTCTCTGGACAACCGCGCGGAGGCTTTGGAGTACGCCCTGCAGTTCTCCAGGGGCCTAGAGACAGGGTTGGCGGACCGCTTTGTGGGGATGTACGTGAATCAGCACACCACCGACATGGCCCCAGAGGTGCTCTTGTCCGGCCAGCGGCTGCTGGACATGGGGCACTCGGCCGGGCTGATACCGCGGAGCGTGCGCCTAGAGTACGTCTAGGGACGGATCCCCGGGAAGGGAGGCTAAAGAATGGCGACCAGAGCAGCGGGCAGGATTCTGACGATCGTGGCGGCTGCGCTTTGCGCCTGCGGGGCCGTGCTCGCACAGCGCGCTTGGGAGACGGGCCTGGATTCCCGCGATCCCGCCGAACGGCTTCGCGCGGTGCGCGCGCTTCGGGAATCGGGCGACGCCGCGAACCAGTTGGACCGGTTGGCGGGACTCATCGCTGATCCTTCCGACGAAGTAAGGGAGGCGGTCATCTCGACATTGATCCGGGTCGGCGGGCCAGGCACGCATCCGCTGCTCATTGAGGCGACCAGGGACCCGCTTCCGGCCCTGCAGGCAATGGCGGTCGAAGCGCTCGTGAACACGTACATGCCAGGCTACGTGCGGACGGGCCGACTGTCGGGCGTCAGGTCACTGGCTTCATCAGTGAGGGGACGGCTCACGGACCCGACGCCGACCGTCCTTCCCACATACGTCGATGTCGACGCGGATGTGCCGCGGGCCATCGGTGCCGTGCTCCAGGAAGGCAGGAACGCCGACGCTAGGGCGACGGCCGCCCGCGCTCTGGGGGTCCTGAGGGCCGGCGGGGAGCGGGACGCTCTGCTCAGCGGCGTACGATCGCGTGATGCTGCTGTGGTTATCGAGAGTTCGCTGGCATTCAAGAAGATCGAGGACGAGAGCGTAGGGCCCGAGTTGGTCTTCCTGCTGCGGGATCCAGAGCGATCCGTGCAGGAGGCTGCCTGCGAGGCACTCGGCCAGTTGCGGACGGTCGAGGCGATTCCATCGCTGATTCGGGTCGTCGAAGATTCGCGGTGGTCCGGTACGCGCGCGAAGGCACTTGAGGCCTTGGCCAAGATTCCGGACCGCGGTGGGAGGGACCGCTTCCTGCAGTACTTGGAACACAAGGACAGGTTCATGCGACGGGCGGCGGCAGAGGGCTTGGGCCGCATCGGCGATCCGGCCGACGTCGCCAGAATCCGCCAGCGGCTCTCTAGGGAGAAGGCCGGCAGCGCACGGCTGGCGTTGGCGTTTGCTGCGGTGCGCTTGGGGGACCCGGCGGGCTTGGAGCACCTCCTGCGTGCGCTCAACTCGCTGACCCACCGCTTCGAGGCGCGCGCGTATCTGGAGGAGCTCGCCCGCGAGCAGGGAGTGCGCCAGTGGCTCTACACCACACTGTCGGCGGGCACGGAAGACCAGAGGAAGCATCTTGCCGTGGTCCTCGGAGCGAGCGGCGGCGAGGACACCCTGCCTCACCTTGAAGAGCGGACTAGGGACTCGAATGCACAGGTTGCGCAGTCTGCGATGGAAGCCCTTCGTACGCTTCGGGCGAGATTGATGTAGATTTCTTGCAGGTTGAAGGAGATGCTCCGGCCAAGACGGGTGTATTGTCCAGAGCAGAATGCCTGTCTGTAGAATAACCATCCCTTAATACAGCCTAGGCGAAATCAGGCATGTTTAAGGCTGCACCGCATTAGGAGCTGCTGTGCGGTGTTCGTTCCCGCCTTCGCAACCCTATTCTCGCTGGCTGCCCTCTGTCCCGCTCCGTAGCCACCGAGCGACATAGTCGTGATCACAGACGATCAGGGCTAGGCCGATTTTCCCCTTGCTAGAACCCGGTGCTGCGAACGCCGATGCTAGACAGACTTCATGTCCAGAGCGTCCGGTTAGCCGACATCCACGTTGTCCCGATGTGCACACCTGCGATCAGGCCTGTGCCGGTCGAAACAATGCCGTCAGGGGCGTTTCCGTGAAGATTCGCATCCTCGCCGACTGGGCCGCTCTCAGGCTGCAGGGCTTGGTCCGC
The DNA here is from genome assembly GCA_028819235.1 of Bryobacterales bacterium. GTDB lineage: Bacteria > Acidobacteriota > Terriglobia > Bryobacterales > UBA6623 > VXMF01. The sequence goes on along the minus strand of JAPPMC010000244.1, from coordinate 5,237 downwards.
CACCGCATTGCCAACTGCCCGGCATTCCGCTGTCAGAGGGGAAACTGGCTCAGTCGCTTTTCCCGGCCGTCGAAGCCTTGGAAAGCGCCCGGCGCGGCCGGGCCACCTCGCCAGTCGCTTCGGGTCCGCTTCGGCGCTGATTCGTTTCGGGCACTGCGGCGTTCGCGCGCCAACTCCTTCGCGCACTACTCGACAATTCCTGGGCGTAACGACGGGCCTGCCAACCGCGGATCGGAGATCAAGAAGACGTCCTCACCGCTAGCGGGCCGCGGGCGGGGCCGACTTCCGCTGCAGAACGCCCTCGCGGACCAAGCGTCTCACGAGGGTCAACTTTCCGTCGGCGTCCAGACAGTCCGGCAAGTCCCGGACGGCAAACTCGTCAGTCGTCGTGGCGAATCGCAGCGCCGGCCACACGCTGACAGGCAATCTGAGTTCCCGGCCACAGAACCGCAGCAGGCAAGTCTCGCCCTGAGTCACGGATTCAGTAAGCAGCCCGCCTCGGAGCCTTACCCGAGAGCAGAGCGTCAGCGGGCCTCCGCTGAGACGTTCGGTGAAGAGGTCGGTAAACAGCGGCACGTCGATGGCCAGTATCTCGTCCATGAATCGGCGCCACACGACTTCCGGGTCGAACCGGGACTGCACGACCGCCAGCTGCTCTCGAAACAGACGCGATCTCTCTGCAACGGGGAATCCCTCACGAGCGAACTCACGGGGGAGATTCCGACGCAGCGATTCCTCTTCGAGTGCCGCCGCGTTAACACTCTCCAGAAGGAATTCGGCCCAAGTGAAGGCAGTGATCCCGAGCGTGATGTGCAATGAAGCTCTATCCGTCGAACGGGCCGAGTGCATCAATCCGCGCGGAAGGTAGACGGCGCTGCCTGGACCGAGCTCGAACTCGTCGCTGACGTCACCCGGAGGAGTGCCGCGCTTGAAGCGCTGTCCGCGGAGCGGCAATCTCACCTTGGTGTCGTAGATCGACCAGCGCTTCGTACCGCTGATCTGCAACACGAATACGTCGTGCGTGTCCCAGTGCGGGGCGAATCCCTGCGCCTCGGGCGGTGTGAGGTAAACGTTTGTCTGGACACGCGACGAGAAGTGTCGCCCGAGCTCGGCACAGAGCCGCGCGAGCGTCGGAACACGTCGTTGGAGCTGGCGAAAGATGACCGTCGCACCGCGGTCAAAGTGCCTGACTACTTCGAGCGGCTGGATTCTGCCGTCTTCGTTCGTGTACTCACTGGAGGTCACGTCGCCGTCTCCCCGGACAAGGCTGATTTCGGGATATCTGGCCGAGTGCGAGCCCAGCACCGTGTCAAGGTCGGCGACCGAGAGAAGCTCGGCGTAGTACGGTGACGTCTCGCGCCGAATGTGAATTGGCCGTTGTTCGTAGTATTCGCATTCGAAATCCGCGGTCGGCAGCGGATCGATGAGCCACGCGTACCAGTCGCGGTCAACCGCCAGTTCGGGTTTCGCCCGGTCCGTCAAGGGATGGGTGTTCCTTGCGAGGGGACCAATCGTAGGCCCTTTTAGGGCAAAGGTCTCAGAATTCGCACCACGCTCAAGCATGGCACGCATGGTTTCTATGCTATAGTTGCCGGAACTGTCGGGAACACCGAGGAGATTAAGATGCCGAAACCGGAAAACCTGAAGCCAATCGAGAGCAGTGGGGAATCGCTCACCGACGAGGACATCACAACAGTCCGGGTCGACCGTCGATCGTTTCTCGCGCGTGCTGTAGCGACCGGATCGGTCGCGGTCGGCGTCGCCGTAGCCGCGGCTTGCGCTGGTGGCACGGACGCGGACAGCTCCGACTCCGAAGCCATGGAGCCCGAAGCCACGGAATCCGAAGCCATGGAATCCGAAGCCATGGAGTCCGAAGAAGCCGAATCCGAGGGAGCGGAGTCCGAAGGAATGGAATCCGAGAGCGCCGAGTCTGAAGGAGCGGAGTCTGAAGGAGCGGAGTCCGAGGGCGCCGAGTCCCCGTAGCGGGACCACCAGCCTCGACAGCGTATCGTAGCCAAACCGAAGCGTCGGCGATAGCGGGCTTTGTTCTTCTGGAGCCCCGATCTGGCTGGCCCTCTGCGGTGCGCAACGGTCCAGCTCTACCCAACGCTCTGTATCGTCGCACCCTGATAAGCCTCGCGCTGGGCACCTCGTCGGGCGGCATTCGCGTCGATCTGCTCCACACGCGGCATGCCATAGCAAATCAAGGACACTAGGCGGATTGCGATCGACACTGGCCAGCAGGCCTGCGCGCCCCCTTCTGGTCTGGCCAGCCGAGCCGTGTAACGCCGCCTGACGTTGCGCATTGGTCGTCCCTTGGCCTAGCGGCCCGCAGGCCCCACCAACGGGGCGACCGGAATCGTCTTTGTTACGGACGTCCCGTCCCAGAGTTCCGCTCGAAGCACGAGCTTCGTAGTGCGTCCAGCCCGGGCGGGCACCCGGAGCCGCCCGCGACGGGCCAGCCCTATTCCGACCAGCGTGACCGGTGCGGCCTCCCCCGACCCTGCCACGCTGATTAGGAGCCGCTTGTAGTTGGGACGCGCCTCGGGGCTGCTAATCCACGCGGTGAGCACCAGGTGCTCGCCCGGCGCGACCCGCTCCCGCGCCGTGAGCCGGAGCCGCCATGGTCCGAACGCCCCGTTGAACGCTTCGACGGACTTCGGCGAGCGCGTCACGTCGTTGCAGAACTGGACGGTCAAGACGAGGACCGCTGCCAAGAGCAGCCACTGCGGGTACTTCCACCTACCCATGCAGCAATGCGCCCGTAGGAGATGGCGGCTCGTTGGGGACCCCGCTGAGGACTCTTGCAGCCTCACGGCGATCCTCGAGCCGCCGAACGCGGCGCAAGTACAGCCAGGCCCCGCTCAGGATCAAGGCATTGAGCGCAAGGCCGAACACGAGCCAAATCAGCTTGGTCAGCAATCCGCCGAAATCGCCGAAGTGCAGGGGATCGGCCGTGTCGACCCAGCGCCTAGCGAGCGAAAGGTCCTGGGCCAACTGGACGTTGACCAGTTCGCCGCTGAAGGGGTGAAAGTTGACCCTGTTCGTGCGGTCGCGGACTAGGATGGCATCGGTCTGGCCCTGAACGCTAATCACGTCCGTGCCGAACGTCGGCAGTCTGATCACGGCCACGCGCAGGCTCGGAACCTCCTGCCTAGACCTCGCGACGATCGCATCGAGGTCGGCCAGCGGCACGGCCGGACCGTACGATCTCAGCTGGTCGCTGTCGAGTCTCGGCGTGCTGGTGTACCTGAAGTTCGTGAAATCGAACATCAGTTCTTCGACGAAGTACCAAGCTCCTGTGATCGCGATCACGGCGACGAACCACAGGGACCAGACCCCGAGTAACTTGTGGGCGCTACCCCAGAGGATGCGGGATCCTCGCGAGCGATCAAAGATGAAGAAGCCTCTCCACCACTTGCGATACACAATGATCCCCGTGACCATCGAAACGAGCATGGTCAGTCCGAAGAATGTGACCACATACTTGCCCGACCCCGGCAGAAACAGGTACATGTGTAGGTTGCGCAGTAAGCGCTGGGCGGTGAGCCAGCTCGCTTGGCCTTGGATCTCGGCCGAATAGGGATTCGCGTACACTCGCCAGAACTGATTGAGGTCGTGGCGCTGAAGCACGACTTCCACAGCGAAACCGGGCTCGATGGGCGCCTGCAGCCATAGGATTTGCGCCTCCGGATGCAGTGCTTGGACATTTCGGTGGATCGCCGACCATTCAATCGAACTGCTGCGCGCCGGGGCACGCAGGGCGGGGTTGAGTAGCCAGTCAATCTCGTTGCCGACCACTGCAAGGGTGCCGCTAAAGCAGATCGTGAAGAGCAGGATCGACAACAGGAATCCGCTCCAACCGTGCAGCTTGAACGCAAAGCGGCGACTGAGCCACCGGGCAGCGGACCGCTCGCTGCCGGATTTCGACACCTGGCCCTAGAATGCCAGCTAACGCGCCAGCAGGACGGATCTGGATCCGCCGTTCTGGCCGTCGGCACCGAGGCCCGACGCAAGGGGCCGAATCGACTGCGCGAAGCACGGATTGGCGAGTTCGGCCATCCGGCTGCGGAGCCCCGCCACCGGAACACGCAGGAGAGCTTGACGGGCAACGGCAGACCGACGCGTTGCGAAATGGCGAAGCGGTGCCAGCAAGGGGACGGGAGAGATCGCGACCTGCTTCCCTATGCCCATAGATGTCGATGTCGGGGGCTCGATCGCACGATCGACGCGAGTCCAATAGACGGCCGAGTGCGCGCTGGACACTAGCGAGGGATCAGCATAGTCTGTCTTGCAAACGGATGTCAAACTTTTCGATGGGCAGCAAACTTGGGGGCACGGCCACACTAGATCGGATATCCACGTAGTGCCGCTGAGCGGATCTTGCGAACGCCCGGGAAACCGATCAGGTCGGTATTCGGAAAGAGGTCGGGAGTGTAGGCCTGCACGGTGAGGGCAATATCGGCCATGCCATTGCGCAGAAGCGAATACTGCGATGAGGGAGACGAGTTCAGCGCGCCCGCTGGGAACGTCGTGACGGTCAGTTTGCCGCCGGAGAGTTCTGCAAGTCTCTCCACCAAGGGTCTGAACACGGTCTAGGTCAGAGTGTGATCCAGCGGCAGTCAATGCGCTAGCAACAGATCCTTGGTGTCGGACGCTCCCTCGCATCTGGAGGCGACGGGCAATCCGGTCGCGAAAACGAGAATCCGCCTCACGTTTGCCACTTCAGGACCCACGCGACGGAGTGGCGGAAACACGCAAGGTCAGGACGTCCATGTTGTGAAACTGCTGGTGTCGCACGGAGGATGCGAAGTGTCTAAGCAGCCGCAGCGAGATCTCCTGATCCAGACGGTCCGCTCCGGTCGGAGCGCCGAGCCACACGAGGCGGTCCTGAAGATTGAGCTCCTCGCCGTCCCCCTTTCCTATCCTGAATTCGAGGACGGCCTCGTCGTCCTCTTTGTAAGCGGTCACGAGCAGTTCGCTTCCCCCGCCCTCCGCCGTTTCCTCCACCTTCTCGGCTTCCCGGCGCGACTGCAAGAGGGTAAGCAACGTCTCCTCGGTGGCGGCTTCAAGCCGCCCGACGACTGCCTCCAGACCGTTGCGGGCGGCAAATGCCTGAACGAACTCCGTGATCTTGGGCAGTTCGGCCACGTCGAGCGTGCTCCTGAGCCGCGTCTTCCGTCGCGCGCTGCCCATGCCCCATAACCGGGACTTGACAACGGCACCCCTCGTGTGGC
>JAPPMC010000175.1 GCA_028819235.1 Bryobacterales bacterium | reverse complement strand
GCCACACGAGGGGTGCCGTTGTCAAGTCCCGGTTATGGGGCATGGGCAGGGCGTGCCTCCGGGCCACGGGTTCGACACCTACTGCCTGTGGAACACGGGAAACACGGAGGGCAGGCGCTTCTGGAATCCTTCGATCGAGTGTGACGGCGAAATCCTCGAGGTCCGCAAGGACCAGTACGGGCCAGACATCTTCACTGACTTCCTGCTCGACTTCATCTCGGCTAATCGGGATCGACCGTTCTTTGCCTACTACCCGATGGCGCTCGTTCACTCACCGTTCCTGCCGACTCCCCACTCGAAGGACAGGCAATCCGCGGACGAGCAGCGGAACTTCGAAGACATGGTCGCGTACGCCGACTTCATAGCTGGCCGATTCCACGATGCCCTCGAGGCTCTCGGACTGGTACGCAGCACGGTGTTCATATTCACTTCTGACAACGGGACGCACCACCGGATCGATTCGAGCTTCGGCGGCACAACGATCCGGGGCGACAAGGGAGCACTCACGGACGCTGGAACGCACGTGCCGCTCATCGTCAGCGCTCCGGGCGCGATACGAGGAGGCCGGGTGATCGACGATCTCATCGACTTCGCCGACTTCCTGCCGACTGTCGCGGAAGCCGCCGGACTGTCCATCCCGGACGGAGTTGCCTTGGACGGCATCAGCTTCTGGGATCGATTGCGCGGAGGGCCCGGCAGCCCACGCGAATGGCACTACACCTACTACTTCCCGCGTCCATTTGCCGCCGAGTTCGACAATCCCTACCGGCATCCGGAGGTTGCCTACGTGCGCGACAAGCGCTACAAGCTGTACGCCGACGGTCAGTTGTTCGACTTGCGCCGCGACCCTCATGAGGCGTCGCCGCTGCCACAGTCGCACTCAGCCTCCGCTTCGGCGCGCCGGAAACTGGGGGCCGCTTTGGCAACCATGCCTGTGAGCGGATCGCGCATTCCCTCCGGGAGGAGCGCGGCCTCGAAGGGCGCACCTCGGCCTCGATGGCACTGAGCGTGCCCTTAGGGTCGCGAGCCTTTCACAACAATTCCGGACCGCTCGGCACGCATGCGCCAACCTCGGGGATACGATAGGCAGATGGTGTCGAGGATCCGTGTTCGAATCGCTGTCGTGTTGTGCTTGGCCTTCCTGCTGGGCTGTGGCGGACCGTCGCTCGGGCCCCCGCCGGAATCAGAGGTGAGAGTCGTCCGGGAAGAGCTTCACGGGGTCACGGTTGAAGATCCCTACCGCTGGCTCGAAGACGGGGAATCCGCGGAGAGTGAGGCTTGGATCAATGCCCAGGCCAGTTACACCCGGGACTACTTGGACGGGCTGCAGCACCGACAGGCAATCCGCGATCGAATGGCGGAGATACTCGCCTCGGGTTCGATCTCGACGCCAGATGAAGCGGGCGGACGGTACTTCTACTCCAGACGCGACGGCGGTCAGGACCAGCCCGTTGTGTACATGCGGGAAGGGCTGCACGGTGAGGACGTTGCGCTGCTCGATCCGAACGAAATGAGCAGCGACGGGACCACGACGGTGGACTGGTATGTCCCGTCGAAGGACGGCAAGATGCTGGCCTACGGCAAGTCGACCGAAGGCACCGAGACCAGCACGATGTACATCTTGGAAATCGACACGGCCCGCACCCTCGACGACGTGTTTCCCAAGGTGCGCTTCGCGAATCCTCAGTGGCTCCGAGATGGCTCCGGGTTCTATTACTCACGACCGGTGGACGTAGAGTCCATCGGGCCGGGCGAGGAACTCTACAACCGCCGCGTCTACCTGCATGAGCTTGGCCGCTCGTTCGAGGATGATCCTGAGGTGTTCGGCGACGGGCTGGAGAAGGCCCACATCCCTGACGGCATGCTGAGCGACGATGAGCGGTACCTGCTTCTCGACACCTTCCTCGGCTGGGGCCGCAATCACATCTACGTAAGGGATGTGTCCAGCGGAAGGCAGACGACCATCGCTGAGGACGGCGAGTCGAGCTACTTCGGGGAGATCGTTGGCAATACCCTTTACCTCCTGACCAACTCCGAAGCTCCCCGCTACCGAGTTGTGGCGGTGGATCTCCGCCGACCCGACCGCGCCAATTGGACGACGGTAATCCCGGAAGGCGATGCGGTCATCGAGTTTGCCAGCATAGCCGGCGATCGGCTGTTTGTCGGACGCATGCGCGACGCCCATTCTGAACTGCACTCCTACGCGCTCGATGGCAGCGACGAGCGGCAGGTCCAGCTCCCGGGCCTTGGGACGGTAGAGGGCTTCACCTCCAAGCAGACAAGCGATGAAGCGTTCTTCTCCTTCAGCACGTTCGTGCAGGCACCCACGATCTTCCGCATCGAGGTGGGCGGAACGCAGCCGGAGGCATGGCAGGCCGTCTCCTCGCCAGTCCAAGCGGACGACTTCGAGGTCCGGCAGGTGTTCTACGAGAGCACCGATGGCACTCGTGTCCCGATGTTCCTCATCGCGAAGACCGGTACGCCGGCCGACGGAACAGTGCCAGGAATGCTGTACGGCTATGGAGGCTTCAACATCGCCCTGACGCCCAGCTACTCGACATGGATCTTTCCGTGGATCGAGGCTGGCCACGTGCTCGCGATTGCGAACCTGCGCGGCGGCAGCGAGTACGGCGAGGAGTGGCACAGGGCCGGGATGCTCGCAAACAAGCAGAACGTGTTCGACGACTTCATCGCGGCCGGCGAGCACCTGAAGGCGGAGGCCATTGTTGACCCCGATCGCCTCGTCATCCATGGCCGCAGCAACGGAGGTCTGTTGGTGGGGGCGGCGCTGACGCAGCGGCCTGAATTGTGGATGGCTGCGGTTTCTGGCGTTCCGCTGCTGGACATGCTGCGATACGACCAGTTCCGCATGGCGAAGCTTTGGGTCTCCGAGTACGGGACCGCCGAGAATGCCGAGGACTTCCAGTGGCTCCGAGCCTACTCGCCGTACCACAACGTTAGGGAAGGGATCGCCTATCCGGCAACGCTGATCTACACCGCTGACTCAGATTCGCGGGTGGACCCGATGCATGCGCGAAAGATGGTCGCCCGGCTGCAGGCCGCAGATGCCGGCGAAGCCCCAATCCTGCTGCGCTACGAGAGATCTGCGGGCCACGGTAGGGGCAAGCCGCTGTACAAGATCGCGGACGAGTGGGCTGACATTTGGAGCTTCCTCTTCGCCCAGATCTGACGGTGCTGCTGCGCCGATGCTAGTGCCATCGTCCCGCACCGGCCGTGGCCCGCAAAGGACCGTTAACGGCAGGGCAGAAGTCCCTCCTGAGGGCGCTGTCGGGTCCGATCAGGCCCACACCCAGGTCGTTCGCAAGGCCGGCGTCGTTAGTCTGGCCGTAGCCCTCAGCCGCGTCACCGGCCTGGTACGCGAGGTGGCGTTTGCCGGGCTCTTCGGGGCAGGCATGGTGTACGACGCCTTCGTTGCCTCCTACCGCATCCCGAACCTGCTGCGCGACCTGCTTGCCGAAGGGGCGCTCTCGGCTGCCTTTGTAACGACGTACTCGCAGGCACTTGCAGAGGAGGGCAGGGAACGGGCGCAACAAGTGTCGAACCGTCTGACGACCCTGCTCGTGCCGTTTGTCGTCGTGCTGTGCGTCGCCGGAATCCTCCTGGCGGAGCCCTTGGTTCGTCGTATCTTTCCCGGATATGCCGAGATCGAGGGCAAGCTTGAGCTGACCGTGCTGCTGACGCGGATCATGGCCCCGTTCCTGCTCTTCATCGTTCTGGCGGCCAAGGCCATGGGTGTTCTCAACTCCCACGGGAAGTTCGGCATTCCGGCCCTTTCGTCCACATTCTTCAACCTGACCTCCGTAGGAGCGGGCCTGCTGTTTGGCTTCGTCGCCGGGCCACCGCTCGGCATCGCGCCCATCACGGGGATGGCTCTCGGAACGTTGCTCGGTGGCATCGTGCAGTACGTCTGTCAGATTCCGAGCTTGCGGAACACTGGACTCCGCTATCGCCCCGAAGTTGCGCCGCGAGATCCGCGAGTGCTGCAGATCCTGCGCCTGATGGGGCCAGCCGCCATTGGCGGGGCTGCCGTTCAGGTGAATGTCATGGTCAACAGCGTGTTCGCCTCCAGGATCAGTGACGCGGCCGGACAGATCATTGACGGCCCGGTCTCGTGGCTTGGGTACGCGTTCCGTTTCATGCAGCTTCCACTGGGGCTGTTCGGCGTCGCCGTGGCCTCGGCCACGCTGCCTGTCATCTCGAGAGACGCAGGGGCCGGTCGAGTGGACGAATTCCGGGAGACACTGGCGCGTTCGCTGGGACTGGTGTTCCTGCTGACGATTCCGTCGTCAGTGGGCCTGTTTGTGCTGAGCCAGCCTATGGTGGGCGTAGTCTACGAGCGTGGTCGGTTCCTGCCCCACGACACGGAGCAGACGGCGTTGGCGCTGGCCTTCTACTGCATAGGCCTGGTTGGGTACGCCTCCACGAAGGTGCTCGCGCCCGCGTTCTACGCGCTCAACAGCGTCCGAATCCCCATGGGCGTGTCGGTCTCGTCGATCGCCATCAACTTTGCGCTCAACCACGTCCTCATCGATAGGCTGGGTCTCGGGCACTGGGCGCTGGCGCTGTCGACTTCAGTAGTAGCCACCCTGAATTTCGTCCTGCTCGCCGGCTTCATGCGGTCCAAGATCGGAGGCATCCAAGGTCGGCGCTTGGCTTATGCAGCACTCCGGATCTGCGTAGCCTCCGCCGCAATGGGGGTCTGCTGCTGGGCTTGCGCCGGAGCCGTGGAAGGATGGATCGGAGAGGGGACATTCTTGGGCCGAGCCGCAGCCCTGCTCGTCTCGGTCCCGCTCGGAGCTGGCTTGGTCTATGCGCTGTGCACCGCAATGCGCCTACCGGAACTAGCTCTTGCACAGCGGGCTTTCTTGGCAAGAACAGCCGGCCCTACCCGGCATACCCGCTAGCCGGAGGGCCTGTCGTGTCCATGCCCGAGAATCGTTTCCAAGCCGATGGGACTGATGATGCTAGGACAAGATTGCCCGCCCACCCGATTCCCTTGGGGACCAAACACGGGGCCGTTGCCGGCGTCGAGCCTTGGTCCGATCCAGTCCCTGCCTTCTCGCCCTAAACGTCTGGAGAGGAGAGTGGGTCCCGGCCTCAGTGGTCCGCGACGCCGCCGTCCAGGAATCGAAGCTGCTGGCGAGTCACTGGAACGTACGGTCGCCGCTCAGCCAACGCCTCGTCAAACGTGACGCCCAGTCCCGCCCCATCCGGCGGGAGCGCAAAACCATCTTCGTACTGTGGCCCGCCCCCAAGGAAGAAGTCCTCCCAGAACTGGTCGCGCTGCCCGGACGAAATCTCTTGGATCGCAAAGCTTGGCGTTGAGAAGTCGACGTGCAGGGAGGCCATTGTCGACACCTCGCTCTGGGGGTTGTGGGGGCACAGCTCGATCCGGTAGGCCTCAGCGATCGCCGCGATCTTCTTCATTTCCATAATGCCGCCGCAGTGCACCACGTCGGGCTGGATGTAGTCGACAAGGTGGCGATGGCAGATCTGGGAGAAGCCGTACTTCGTGAACAGTCGCTCCCCTGTCGCCAGCGGAATCGTCGTCATCGCGCGCAAGCGGGCAAGCTCGTCCAAGTCTTCGATCTGCGTTGCCTCCTCCACGAAATAGGGGCTCAGCGGTTCGGCCTGTCTGCAGAACGAGCTGGCCATGGTGGGAGTGGCCTTCCCGTGCACGTCGATGCAGATCGCGAAAGAGTCTCCGACAGCCTCGCGGACAGCGCGCAGATTGGCGATACCCTCGCTCACGGAACGCACGGGCTCGATCACGTCGTTGTGGGTTGTGATGAAGCCTCCCTTTCCCGCCGTCCAGCCCGCCTCCCGCGCTGCAACCCAGCGCTCGGCATAGGCCTGCGGGCTTGGACCGCCTCCCGGATGCACGTACATCTGGACGCGCTCGCGCGCCTTGCCGCCGATCAGCTGGAAAATCGGTTGACCGACCGCTTGGCCCAGGATGTCCCAGAGCGCGATCTCGATCGCGCTGATTGCGGAGTTCAAGATCGGCCCTCCTCGCCAACGTGGCCAGCGGTACATTGCCTGCCAGTGCATCTCGATGTCCGTCGGGTCCCGCCCGACCAGATAGCGATGATGCTCGTCGATCGCGGCCTTCATGGTGGCCGCCTTCGAAGTCACCGATCCCTCTCCGACCCCAATAATCCCTTGGTTCGTGTAGACCTTGCAGAAGACATAATTCTTGCTGCGAGAGTGGTTGACTATCCAAGACTTGACGTCGGTTACCTTCAGGTTCAGCGCCCTTGCCTTCTGCGTGGCCGCTGCGAGCCTGCCTTGCAGGCCAGCGATCGTCGCCAAGGTAGGCAGCCCCAGCAGATCCCTCCTTGAAAGAAGGGTCAAGGCGGATCGCCAGTGATTTCGTCGCATGGTTCGTGGATCAGTGTACTGGCCGGGGCTCAGCCCGTCACGTCGACCGGCGCCGCCGAATCCGTTGGCTGGTCGGTATGGGAAGTCAGCGAGCCACTTCGGACGGGGTCGTGAGGCGCTGCGAGCCTTGTCGAAGACGACAGCAATGGGGCCGCTTTATGTGCGGTGTCGGCGCACGGTCAGTCCCCGATGTCCGCATTCGCCTGTTCCCCCCCGGCCGGAGGCTCGGGAGGCTCCTCGGTGAGCGCGAGCTGCAACTCGACTGGCAGTTCCTCAAACACCGAGTTCAGGGTGGCTGTCGTCATTGAGCCCTCCGCATTTACGGCATTGACGAAAAGCGTGTCGAGCGCTGCACCGAACGGCGTGTCGCGCGAGAATTCCGGGGCCTGCCCGAACAGCAGCAGCCTCATCGTATCGGTGAGTCGCTCCGCCCACAGACGGGCCACCAGCTTGGAATCGTCGGTCTTCGCTAGTCTCAGGTCCTGGTCGGTGACAGTTACGATCTCGAGGGACTCGGCAGAGTCCGAGTACTCCTTCTGAACTACGACTGGATCTCCACCCAGCGCCGAGCTCTCGATGGTGATCACCCGCGGAGGATCCTCCGCGAGTTCCTCAAGCGCCGCGGTCAGGTTCTCGACGACCTGTTTCGCCCGTTGGGCCCCTTGTCCGCCCGAGATGGGGTCGTTGATCTGGAAGACCATGAATTGCCCGATGCGGATCGCAATCGGCACGCCTTCCGAGAGCCCCTCATTGCGCATCAATTCGTAGCGCGCCTCGGGCACCTCCAGTCGGAGCGTTGTCGGATCCTGCTCAAGGAATATCGTCACGCCGACCACGGCAAGTCCAAGCACGATCGCTACTTTGGCCACCGGCTTGGACAGGATCTGCTTCAGCGACTCACCCTTGGCGCGTTCCTCCAGTCCTCCAAGATCCTGTCTCGGCACAGCTGTCGTCGGTGGTGGTGTGGGCTTGCGGGTCGGCATTTCAATCCGGCGGAGATACCTTTATTCTGGCCCGTCGCCGGGCAAAATGTCGAACCCGCGCCCGCCACAGGAAACGTCCGCTTCGCCGATTGACCTCCACGGGATCCTCGGGAGGCCTCTTCCCGGGCGTCCCTTAGAATGACGGGCTATGGCCCGAGCAGCACTGCCCGGACCGGTCGGCGAGCGTGCGAGCCACTCCGCCCCGTCTCCCGCGCGCATAGCCCTGGCATCGGCGAGGAGCATCCTGAGCCGCACCAGTGGGTTTATCGCGTCCGCGGGTTTCACCCACTCGCTCAGTCCCGCCCGCAACTGTCTGTTCGGCTGCACATACTGCTACGTTCCGACGCTGCGAGTCCGAGCGGGGCTCAAGCCAGCGGACTGGAGGCACTGGGGACACCATACGACGCACAAGTCCAATGCCGCCGATCTGCTGCGGCGGCAGCTGCGGCCCTCGCAGGTGATCTATTGCTCGCCCTTGGTCGACCCGTACCAGCCGTCGGAACGGCAGGTCCGCGGCATGCCGCCGATTCTGCGAGCCCTGTGCAAGACGCCGCCCGCTGCGTTCGTGCTGCAGACCAGGGGGTGTCTCATCCTCCGCGACTTGGGCCTGCTACGGGAACTGGCTGCGAAGACGCAGCTCGGAGTCAGCTTCTCCCTGACGACCGATCGCGAAGACGTCCGTCGCTTCTACGAGCCGCACTGCGATCCGATTGAGGACCGTGTTCGCACCATCCGGGCGCTGGAGGAAGCCGGCATTCCCGTCCATTGCACGCTGGCCCCCATCCTGCCTTGCAACCCGGAGCGCCTTGCCGATCTCGCATTGGAGTGCAGCAGCCGGGCCGTCATCGCCGATCCCCTTCACACTCGCCAGGGAAAGCCGCTGGGTGCCGTGACCCGCCCTGAAGCGCTCAGGATCAGCCGGGTGCGCGGGTTCCAGCGGTGGCACGACCTCTCCTTCCAGCGGGACATTGTGGGCGTTGTCCGTAGGCGCGTGGAGGCGGCAGGGCGGGCATTCGGCGTCGGCATCGAAGGGTTCCGGATGCTTGCCCCGAGCGGCGAGCGCCTAGGCGCGGGATAGAATCGAGCCGTGCGGATCCGCCTTGTCGAAATTGCTCACGCACGTTCCGGCGACAAGGGAGACACGGCCAACATCGGCCTGATTGCCCGCGAGCAGCGCCACTATCCGGTATTGGTGCGCGAGGTCACTCCCCAGCGTGTCAAGGATCATTTCGGAAGTCTCTGCGCGGGCCCTGTGGAGCGGTTCGAGCTGCCCAACATCGGTGCCCTGAACTTTCTGCTTCACGGAGCTTTGGGAGGGGGCGGTACGCTCTCCATGCGGGCCGATGCGCAGGGAAAGACGCTCGGGGCGGGCCTGTTGCGCATGCAAGTCGATGTAGCCACACACGAGCTCTGAACCGATGGAGGGTGCAGTCCGTGCCGCGGCCGAGCTGCCCTCCGGCCCCGAATCGTGACGAGCCATCTAGCCGCGCTGCTGCAGGCGCTGAGGTCAGTCCGGAAGACGCGCCATGCGGCCATTGAGGTCCTCGGAATCGCTGTGATAGGTTGGGTCTCTCGGCAGGATGCGCCTTGGCAAGTGAATTGAAAGTAGTCCCGCTCGGCGGACTCGGCGAATTCGGCATGAACATGCTGGCGCTGGAGTCTGGCGACGACATGATCCTCGTCGACGCCGGCGTTCTGTTCCCCAGCACGGACGATCTGGGCATCGACGCGATCGTCCCTGATCTCTCGTACGTGCTGCAGCACCGCGAGAAGCTGCGCGGACTGGTGCTCACGCATGGGCACCTTGACCATATCGGCGGTATTCCCTATCTCCTCGAGCAGGTCGACGTGCCGATCTACGGGACGGCGTTTACGCTTGGCCTCGTCCGCAAGCAGCTCTCAGAGTTCAGCCTGTTGAAGCCTCCGCATCTGAGCACGATCCGGGCCGGGCAAGAGCTGCAGCTAGGCTGTTTCGGCGTTGAAGGCATCCATGTCACCCACAGCACGCTGCAGTGCCTTGCGCTGGCGATCTCCACGCCGGTCGGCTGCGTGCTGCACACCGGCGACTTCAAGGTGGACCAGACGCCCGTAGACGGCCGCATCTTTGACTTCGAGGCATTCGCAGAGTACGGAAAGCGCGGAGTCGTCCTCCTGTTGGCGGATTCGACCAATGCCGATGTCCCGGGTTTCAGCGACTCCGAGCGGTCGGTCGGCGGCGTTCTGGACGGGATCTTCTCAACGGCGGAGAGCGCACTGTTCTTTACGTGCTTCTCGTCGGCGATCCATCGCGTCCAGCAGGTGGTGGACCGCGCCGTCGCGCATCGCCGGAAGCTGGCCATGGTGGGACGGAGCCTGGACACCGCTTGCCACATCGCCATGAACTTGGGCCTGCTCCGCATCCCGGCAGGCACGCTTGTCGACCAGCGTGTCTTGGAGTCCTATCCGCGCCGGGACCGGGTCACGCTGATCGCTGGTTCGCAGGGGGAGCCTCGCTCCTCGCTGACGCGCGCCGCGCTGGGCAAGCACAGATGGGCCCGTATAGAGGAAGGTGACATTGTCGGCTTCAGTGCCAAGATGATCCCCGGTAACGAGAAGCCCATCTTGAGGGTGGTCGACAACTTGCACCGCTTGGGGGCGAAGGTTCTCTATGGCGATGTCTGCCCGGGCCTGCACGTCTCGGGCCATCCCTGCCGGGAAGAGCTCAAGCTTATCCTGAACCTCGTCCGGCCGAAGTACTTCGTCCCGATCCATGGGGAGTACAGGCAGCTCGCGCAGCACCGCGCTTTGGCCCAAGAAGTGCGTGGCGACGACCTAGGGAAAGCGTTCATCCTCGAGAACGGTTCCGTGCTCCACCTTGACGAGTATGGCGCTCGCGTGTTGCCGGACCGCGTGCCCGTCGGTCGCAGGCTGATCGATTCGGGCACCAGAAGCGAGGTCATCCGGCCATCAGCCGTCCGCGAGCGCCGCAGGCTCGCGGAGTTTGGGGTTCTCGTCCCGGTTGTGACCATCGACGGCGATTCGGGCCGGGATGTCGAGGTTGAGATCTTGGACCGCGGCTTCGCTGTCTCAGGCGGGTCACAGAAACTACTGAAGGGCGCCCATGCCGTCATAAGGGACTCTGTCCTGACGACCAGCCGTCGTCAGCTGGCGGACGTGGCCTTCATGGAGGACAAGATCCGGGACGATTGCCGCCGCTACCTCGCGCGCAAGACCGACCGGCAGAGCCAGCCGCTCATCCTTCCGATCCTGCTTGAGTCCTGAAGCCCCGCCGGACCGTCGTCAGAACGAGTACTTGAGCGAGAATTGGCCGATGCGCCCGGCTCTGGCGCCCGTGATGCGCCCGAGCCGCCGGTCTGTCGCACTGCGCCTGCGAGGCAACCCGAAATTGGGGTGGTTCGGCAGGTTGAAGAAGTCAACTCGGAAATCGATGGAGTGGCCCTCCGCCACGCGAAAGCGCTTGCGCAAGGTGATGTCGAGGTTGATCAGGCCGGGGCCTTGCAGGTTGTTGCGGCCCGAGTTCCCGTAGCTTCCCAGAGGGGCCAGCGCGAAGGCCTCCTTATTGAACCACTCGAAGATCTTTTCGCCTCGCGAGCGGTTCGGGGACAGGTGCGGATTCCCGACGATCTGGGATCTGTCGTGCCGCACGGCGGTCAACGATCGGTCCCGCCCCGCGTCGACGTGGAAGGGACTCCCTTCTTGCAGTGTCAGGATCGAGCCCACTTCCCACCCCCCGAAGACGGGGCTGAGCGCGCCAGAGGGAAACGGAATCTCGTAAAGCACCGAATTGACGAACCGCTGCTGGATGTCAAAGTCGCCGCGGCCGCGCTCTAGGGAGCGGTTGTTCGGGTCCTGAAGGCCGTTCTGCGTCACCGTCGCGAATGCCGAGCTCGTCAGGACCTCGTCGATCGCTCGCCCGTATGTGTAGGCCGCCTGGAACGTCAGCCCCCGGCTGAACCGGCGCTGCACCTGCACCTGCAGGCTGTTGTACACGGAGGAAGCCCCGCTGTTGAGTTGCCCGATGCTCCCGAAGCCTTGGTGGATTCGGCGCGCATCCGTGTTGCGGGCGGTCGCCCCTTCACCGAAGACGGCGCGGTTCTGCTCACGGTTGTAGGTCAGATTCCGGCCCACGTTGCCGACGTAGGCGATCTCGACCATGAGGTTGTCAGTCAACTGTTGCTGGAGCGTGAGGTTCCAAGTCTGCATGTAGGGATTCCTGAGCCCAGGTGCGAAGCCCTTCGGGATCGTGACGGGGAACACGAAGTTCGGGTCGCTCGGGTCAAAGATGAAGGGGAATGGATTGAATTGCCCGCGGAACGGTGCCGACAGGGCGTACGGCTGATTGATGTCCACCGAAGCCCCGAAAGGCTGCAGTGCCTGCACACCGCCCGCCATTTCAGCCGTCAGCGGGTCGTAGGAGACGCCGTAGCTGGTCCGAAGCGATGTCCGGCCGTCGCCGAACACGTCCCAAGCGAGCCCAAAGCGGGGCGCGATATTGATCAGCGCGTCTTGATAGGGGAATTGCCCGTCCGAGAGCCAAATCAGCCCGCTCGGAGCGTCCGGGATGAAGGAAGATTGCGCACCAGGCACGAGTGCAGTCTGTTGGTTCTGCTGCTCCTCCCATCGGGGGAAGAACTCGTTGCGGATGCCCACCGTCATCGTCACTCGCTGGCGCAGCTTGAAGCTGTCTTGGAAGAACATGCCCGTTTGGATGTAGCGGTGGTCGAACTCGATCGGCGAAGCTTGTCTCACGCGACGGGCTTTCCCTGTGATGAAGTCGGCCATCGGCACACCCGTGCGGTTGCCGGTGAACTGCCACTCGCTGCCGGTCGCACGGTTGTCACGGTAGAGGAACTGGTTGCGCTGGGTGTCGATGCCCCACTTCATGTTGTGACTGCCCTTGAGCCAGCTCATGTTCCACGAAAGCGCATAGTTCTGGGACAGCCTCTGCCGGTGGCGCCCCGGGCCAAGCTGGAAGCGGTTCGTCACTGTCACCAAGGGTCGGCTCTTCACCACGCCTCCGGCATGGCGAAAGTCGGTCGCCCCGAAGTCGGCCAGATCGTCGTCGAAGGGAATGCTCTCCTGATAGTTGAAGCGCGTGTATGTGGCACGGAACGTGCTGGCCAGCGCTGGTGTGAACAGGTGGGTGTCCTCCAGCGTGTATGTCTGCATGCGATTGAAGCGGGGATTCGGGCCGTAATTAATGAAGTCCGCGTTACGCAGGGGGTCGGCCCCTTCGTTGTGGTCGTAGAACAGGCGGAAGTTCACCTTGTTGCGGTCGCTGATGTTGTGGTCGATGCGGGTCAGGTACTGGTTGTCGTCGCTTGGCTGGCTGACCTGGGTGACGAAACTCCCGTCGGGGCGGTCCGGGAGCGGCACCCAGCCCTCGAGCATGTGGGACGCGACTGGGTCTATCAGGCTAGCCGGCACACGGTTGTTGGCGAACGGTTCGCCGGTGTCCGCGTTCGTGATCGGGTCAGCCCCTGTGAAGATGCCCATCCGTTCGTCCGTTGTCGCGGGGAACGCAGTCCGGAGCCGGTCCTCGCGGATTCGCTGGCCCTGATACGTGAACTGGAAGAACGACCGGTCCCGACGTATGGGCCCGCCAAGCGTCCCTCCGAACTGGTTGAAGCGCAGCTTGGGCACCGTCCGCGAGAAAAAGTTCCGGGCATCGAGCGCGTCGTTTCGCAGGAAGTGCCACACGCTTCCGTGGAACTCGTTCGTTCCGGAGCGCGTGACCGCACTGATCACGCTGAACCCTCGCCCGTGCTCGGCCGTGACGCCCGTCGTTGACACGCGAAACTCCTGCACGGCGTCGGGCGGGGGGAGGATCAGCCCTTGGCCCCTGTGGAAGTAGCTCATGGAGCCACCGTCGAGCAGGTAGTTGACCGAGAAGTGCCTGCCACCGTTGATGTTCATGTTCTGCTGCCCGAAGGATGGGCGGATTGTCGTGCTGACCCTCTGCACTCCGGGGACGAGACGCACGAGGTCCAGGGGATTGCGGCCGTTCAGCGGAAGGTCGCGGATGCGGCGGTCGTCGACAGTCATCCCGATCTGCGTCGATCGGGTGTCGACTTGGGGCGCTTGGCTTGTGATTGTCACCGTTTCGGTGACCTGCCCGAGTTCGAGCACAAAATCGACCCTCAGGCTCTGAAGGGCCGAGAGTGCGATGCCCGGCCGCTCCGCCGTCCGGAATCCTTCGGACCTTACTGTGGCCATGTAGCTTCCCACGGGCAGCTGGGTCACCAGATACTCGCCTGTCACGCCGGACTCGGTTACCCTCACCTCGCCGGTACCCTCGTTGAGATATGTGATCTGGACTCCGGGAACGGCCGCTCCGCTGGGGTCCGTGACAATCCCGGCAATCTCGCCGGCGGTGGACTGGCCGAAGGCCAAAGAAGTGAACAGCAAGGCTGCTGTGATGAGCTTGAGCAAGGTTATGGTCTCCTCTGCGAGACGTGCAAATCAGGTATCGCCGTCCCGCAACACTCTACGACAGGGCCTATAGGGCTGCAACCGCCCGCGCTTCAGAAACCTGCTGGCGAAACGGTCGTTGGCTACTCGCCCGTAACGTGCGCGCCCTTTAGGCTCAATGTGCGGACGTCAGCCCGAAGAGCGCGACAGGCGCGCCCATTCCTCCAAGTAGCGGGCTATGTGGTCGCCGTCAGGCCCGGCCGCCCGACGCTCCAGCATCGTCCGAAGGCGGTCCTGCTCCACCTCGTACTCCTCACGCGTGAAGTGCCCGCCGAAGTGGGCGATGCGCAGCCAGACCAGATAGGTCGTCAGCGCATCCTGCTCGTTGTACCGCACGATCCCCGCAACGTCTCCGTCAAGCCAGGCCTTGGGAGTGTCGCTGCCGTCGAACCCGTCGAGCTTCGCGGGAATCCCGGACAGCGATGCGATCTCCCTAAGCGAGGCTCGTCCTGCGCCGCCGCTGCCAACCGTGTACATCAGGTCGATGTTCCATTCGCTGCCGCGGGCAAAGTAGTCCTTCCCCAGCCACGGCTTTTCTGGACGCTGGCAGTACTCCGCCGCGCGGATGCCGAGGACCACACCTCGTTGGCATAGGATCGGCAGGTCAGAGCCTTGGGAGTTGTATCCGACCAGTTGCGGCTTGCGCTTGCCGACGCTGTCCAGGAATCCCGTGATGATGGCTGCCTCGTCGCGGCTGGCGGGATCATCAGGGTCCTTCGGACGGGATCTCAACTCGACGCTGATGGTGCCGTCGTACGCCGTGAAGCGTCGCACGAGCGCGATGGACACGACCCGGCACTGGACGAGCTTGAGGAATGGCTGCGGTTGCTCCTCGCTCGCTCCTGCCTGCTCCCACATGTGCTGGAAGACGTCCCTCTCAGGCATGTCCTTGGGGAGGTCGTAGAGGGCCCGCCCGGAGGCCGCGTCCGGGACCCACTCGGAATCGAAGGCCCACACCTCATCGGCTACGAACTTGAACATTGGACACTAGTTTGGCACCGTCGGCGGGTACTGAACTTGTCCATTGCAGATCGGGCGAGATGGCAGTGGAGCGTCAAAACTTCGGAGAGGTGAACGCCAGCCACCGGCGCTAGGGGCGAAGTGTGCCCTCAACGGAGCCAAGCGACTCCGGGAGCGGCAGATCCCAGCATGAGGGCCGGACGGCGTAGCATCCTTTTCCCGACTCGGGCGCCTCTTGGCGCGAGACGCAGCGCAACCGACGAAGGCCTTCTCGTCCGAAGCTCACTCTGGTCACAGACACCAGTGACCTAGGATCGGCGCCCGACCCTGAACACGCCAGAAGATCTGCGCAGTTATGCCGCCACGCTCGTCGCTACGCGAGCGATGGCATCCAGCTTTTTCCTCACCTCTTCAGCAATCTCGCTCTCCGGAAGGTGCTCGGCCAGTTCGTAGAAACTCTTCTTCGCCATCAAGTTGGGCAGGCCTAGAGCACGGTAGTAGTTCTGGAATACGGGTGCTAGGACGTCGTCGCTGGCCTTTACGTCTTCGCTCCACGAAGACTTCCTGCCGAGAGCTTCGAGTGCGGAGGTAACGGTCCGAACTGCAGTCTCCATAGCTTTGAGTCGCTCTTGGATCTCGATTTCCACGAACAACGGCCCTTGGGATTCGGTCCTAGCGGTGGCGCGAGCAAATCTGAGCAGTGTGGGAAGGTTGCAGAGATAGTTCTCAATTTCCCGTCGCCTCCATTGGAGCAGTATGAGACGATCCCTGTCAGGGAGATCTCGGTCTAAGCGATCAAACAAAGCTAGGCCCCGCAGATCCGGGACGGCCTCACGGAGGCCGTAGAAGTGGCGCTCTACCGATCGGGGTTGGTTTCCCACGTAGCGGACGAAGGGTCTCTCAAGTGCAAGTAATGCCTCCTTGTGCCCCAAGCGCTTGGCAAACGACTGCAGAATTGCAAGGTCAGTCGAGCCTTCCAAATAGAGTACCCAACCCGTTTGCTGGGCCTGCACGTAGTCGTCGAATCCGATCTCTCCCAACGCTTTCCGCACTCCACTGGAACTGGATTGGTCGATCCTATGAGGAACGCCGACGAAAGCAACGACCATGTCGCGCCGTGCTGCCTCATCCAGCAAGACCTCAGAGTGGCTAGCTGCGATGATCTGACTCCCTTGGCGGGAAGCCACGTCAGTCAGAATCCGATAGGTCTGCCTCTGACGTAAGATTTCCAGATGAGCATCAGGCTCGTCCAATAGGATCACGGAGCTAGGATTCGCATACATGTAAGCGAGAAGCAGAAGCGTCTGGTGCATTCCGCGTCCGGCAGACGAGATATCAAATCGACTGCCACCTTCCCGATAGAATAATAGGACTTCGCCGCGACTGGGGACGTATTCTGGCTCTTCCAAATCACAACCGAAGAGGCCTCTGATCCATCCAACCACCGAGTTCCAGTGACCGCTTGGGTTCGCTGTGTGGACAAGATGGCAGAGATTGCGGAGAACTTCGGCAGTGCGGCCCTCACCGATCCGGACATCAATGGCTCCTTGATCAAGGCGAGTCTCGGTTGCCGCCAATCCAGACATCGGAGGTAGCGAGGAAATCCGAACATTCAAGGCCTCTTTGGGCACAGGCATTCGCTCCGGTAGCGAGTCATTTCCCGTGCGCAATGGTCTACAATAGATCCAGTCTTGATTGGCGTAGTCGAATTCGAATCCACACTTCCAAACCGAACCTCCACTCGTTCCTTCAACTGTGATTTCGATCCTGACATTGTCCGTCCGAATCGAACTGTCGGCCTTGGTGAACTTGCCGCGCAAGCGCTGATGGTGCCAAAGGTCCTTCACAGCAGGAACGGGAATCGAAGTCAGGTCATGGCGGCTCGATCTTGCTCCCAGTCGACGCTTTCGTGCACTGTCATCTGGATACTTTGCGCACCACAATGAGAGACCGTGATACCAGAGTTGCAGGGCCTGCATCGCACTGCTCTTGCCCGAGTTGTTCGGTCCGGTAAAGACAACGGGACTGCCCAATTCGAGGTCAAGATGCTCGAACCTCTTGAAGTTCCGGACTTCAATGTGTGTCAGCACCTAGAATCTCTCGCGACGAAGGCTTGGTGTTGTGTGGTCGTTAGATCCCGCCTTGGGACAATCCACTCTTCCCGGGCTCCCTCCGCGTCGAGATTGAGCGGCTTCCCCAACACTTAGTCTTGAATCGCGACGGACGATTGCATCATAGCGTCGAAAGGAGTAAGGATCCCTCTTGGTGTAGGTGCTGGACGGGGCATCTGAGATGGGTCGCGCGGCGTCCGCGCAAACCCCAGCTGGTCCAGAGGCCATTGCGACCGTCGCAGCAAGGCCGCTCCCCGATTCCATCCCTGCCCGCTGGCGGTTGCCGTTACGCTTCCCAGCATTGCGAAGTCCCGCACTCGGTGGACCGGTCGGAACTGTCCCGCATTAGTCATGGGCCGATTCACCATGCGCAAGTCCTCTTCCGCCTGATTCTAGGCGAACGGAGGTGCTAAGTCCCGCGCGAATCCCGGAACGGACTCTATGCGCCTCTGTCGGCGCTGCGCCGGGTTGTGCCCCTTGCTCCGTTGCGGCTCCACATCCACAGCTTTGGCGGCCCCTCGTGACAATCCACGGCCTGTTCGATCAGCTGGTCGTTGTGCTCTGGCGACGAACTACCCCGCACGACCACCCCCAGCCGACGGGCTATGTGCGCCACGACCCGACGACCGGTCGTACTTGGCTGCTCGACCCACACCGCCTGCCACAGGCCAACGCTTTCATTCTTGTAGGACATCCGTCGATACCGAAACAGGCGCCTCGTGGGCTGGTGCTGCGTCCCGACGAAGCGCCTTGGGAACAAGGTCTCGCTGAAAACCATAAAAGGACGCTTGCAACTGGCTCTCGACAATGCCGGGCTGTGAGAACCACAGAAGGTTACGGGCTTGCGCCAGAGGGAACTATTGGGATCTTCCGACGGTCTGCGGTCTGGGCGACGAGCCTTACCAAGGGCTGGGAAGGATTGCCCGCACCACCTGTGTCTTCCGCCACGGCGCGATGACCCGGCCGACCCCAGCCATTCCTTCCCGTGCGCGTCACAGCAGTCGTCTCAAAAGAATGTCCCTGAACTGCACTACCGTGCCCTTGTCGTGAATCTGCAGGGCCACGAGGCCGCGGTTCAGCCTCCCGGCATCTCCTCGGTCGATCAGCTCTGACGACAGCAGGCCGTTGATGAAGAACTGGAGGTGATCTCCGCGAGCGACGATCCGACAGGAGTTCCAGCCGCGGACCGCAATGTCCCCTACCTGGATGTGGCCTTCAAGTGACTCCAGCCGCCCCTGACCGTCCTGCTCGATCAACAATCGCATCCCTCTGCGGCCGGGGAACTCCTTCCTCGTCGCGAAGTGCAGGTCCCAAGCGCCAAGGATCCCCGGACCGATCCCGACATGGCCAAGATCCGCGTGATATCCCTCGAATGGGCGCTTCGCGGTGGCGTCCGGGCGGCCTCGGACCTCAATGCCGGTGTTGCCATCGGTCAGCATCTTGTAGCGGATCTTGAGCTCGAAGTTCCCCAAGTCCTCGTCGCCGGCGTAGACGAGATATGCGAGCCGATCCTCCAGGCCATGACCCTGGATTGCGCCGTCCTGGACAGACCACGACTGGCGAAGCTGCTCCGGAACAGCACGCCAACCCGCCAGAGTCTCTCCGTCGAATATCCGAACGAATCCGTCCGGAGACGGTTGTGGCGCACAAGCGGCCGCGAGAATGAGACCCGCAACTAGTGCTTGCGCCAAAACCCTTCGTGCTCCTTATACATAGGCAAACCTGACC
>JAPPMC010000237.1 GCA_028819235.1 Bryobacterales bacterium | reverse complement strand
AGCCGCGTCTCAGCAGGAGCCCCGCTCGTGACTTATGGGGCAAGGGCAGGCCGCCGTGGCTGGCGGCGGGCAGGGCGATGCGCCCGGCGCCGTCCAAGCTGCGCAAAGCCTTCTGGCAGCTGGCGACCTGTAGCCGGTCGCGAGCATCACGGAAGCCGAAGTGTCGGCAGACTTGACGGGTGAACTGAGTGCGACTGACGGCTCCGGACTGCGCGAGCAGGACTGTGAGGGTCTCCACAGCGGCCGGAGTGGCCAGGGTCTCTGCGATGCAATGCTGATCCACCATGCCCTATGGATGCCACACGAGGGGTGCCGTTGTCAAGTCCCGCTTATGGGGCATGGGCAGGGCGCAGGGCAGAAGCGGCAGCCCGACTGGAAGCCGAGCGCAAGGCCGAGCAGGAAGCGGCAGCGCGTAAGGCTACCGAGGCGCGCCTAGCCGCAATGGAGGCGAGGCTGGGCCGTGGCGGACTGCAACGCGCGGACGACAGCTGAAGCGCTCCCGGTCAGCCCAGCGCTACATCCTACGCGAGGAATTGGTATCTCCCTCGCCGCCTGCATCGAACGGATACCGTCACTCAGGCCGCCGGACCTCTCTCCCGTGGTTGGGGATTTGGCCTATACGGAGGTAGGTCTCGAAACGCCGAGATCTTGTAGGCCGATGAGAATGACCCGTTCGAAGTCTTGGTCCCGTTCCTAGAAGATCATCGTTCGTGGGCGCACTCTCCGCAGGGAGGTGCTGTCTTGAGTCGGACGGGGCTGAATGAGGAGGATCTCCGACGCTACGAAATGCTGAGCCGAGTCAAACTCGGTGGGTAGTCGTTGAGCAAAACGCCAGCGCTCCCGGAAGTGAGATACATGGAGCACAAGCACTTGCGCAAGCGCTAACGGGAAGGGAGCGCGGCGGCACGGGAACGTGGGGAGAGACCGGCGAACCGAGCATAGCCCGAAGCGATGCTGGAGCGAATTATGCACTTGGTGGCGGGAATTCGGCGGGGGGAGGAGGACGGACTCGGGCCGACGGCGGCGGCGGAGCGCCTAGAACGCGACCACGGGACCCGGATCGAGTGTGAGTGGACCATCCGACCGCGATTCGGTAGTATTCTCTGGGAGTGCCGAGCGTGATGCACAAACCTTCCCCTGTCCATAAGAAGCAGCGTCCAGCGGCGGGCGCCGCCCGCTTTCTCCTCCTCGCTACGGCGACACTCGCGGCCCCAGCGCTCGCGCAGGACGGCCGAGCCGAGCGCACCCCGGACGGAAATCCCAACCTTAACGGAATCTGGCAGGCGGTCGGGACGGCCCACTGGAACTTGGAGGGCCACGCTGCGGAGGCGGGGCCGGTCGTCAACATGGGAGCCTTGGGCGCCATTCCTGCGGGGCTCGGAGTCGTGGAAGGGGGACAGATCCCGTACCAGGCTTGGGCCCTCGAGAGGCGCTTGCAGAACAAGGCCGACTGGCTCAAGCTCGATCCCGTGGTCAAGTGCTACATGCCTGGCGTTCCGCGGGCGACCTACATGCCCTTTCCGTTCCAGATCGTGCAGACGCCCGACCACATCCTGTTCGCCTACGAGTTCGCCAGCGCCTCTAGGGTGGTCTACATGGACCGGCCGGACTTCGAGCACCCAGCAGACGCTTGGATGGGACACTCGCTCGGGCGGTGGGAAGGCGAAACGCTTGTGATCGATGTGACCAACCACGTGCCGGACACGTGGTTGGACAGCGCGGGGAACTTCCACTCCGCAGCGCTGCGGGTCGAGGAACGATACAGGCGCAAGGGACCAGACCACCTGTTGTACGAGGCCACAATCGAGGATCCGGAAGTCTACACGCGCCCTTGGAAGATCAGCCTGCCGCTGTACAGGCGGATAGACGAGAACATGCAGCTGCTCGAGTTCAAGTGCGTGGAATTCGTCGAGGAGATGATGTACGGGCACCTTCGCAAGAAGGACGCGGAAGAGGAATGACCGGGGAGGTATGAAATGCGACGGTCCCTGCTCGCGGCGGTAACGGTAGCGCTCGTGGCAGTGGCGCTGCCCATGCAGGCAGCCGACGGCGACGGCGAGAGTCGCGAATGGAGCCCGCCGCGCACGGCCTGGGGCGTTCCGGATCTGCGGGGTGTGTGGGACTTCCGCACGATCACTCCCTTGGAAAGACCCGCTAGCGTGGGCGAGAAGCAGGTCTTCGAGGACTCCGAGGCCGCCGAGTTCCGCGTCGCCGAGCTGGGCCGCCGGGACAAGGACCGGCGGCCGTCGGACGGGCTGACGGTCCAACGGGACGTGAGCTATGCCTACAACCAGTTCTGGTGGGACTACGGGGACCAGCTCACGGAAGACAGGCGCACTTCGCTGGTCGTACGGCCGAACAACGGCAGGATTCCGGCGCTGACGCCGGAGGCAGCGGCACGCTATGGAGCGATGCGCGCCGCCCGGGCGCGGCCGGCGCACGGGCCCGAGGACCGCGGCGTCGCAGAGCGCTGCCTCCTTGGGTTCAACGCGGGCCCCCCGTACACGCCCAGCGCCTACAACAACAACGTCCACATTTTCCAGTCGCCCGGCTACGCTGTCCTGCTCATCGAGATGGTCAACGACGCTCGCGTCGTGCCGCTGGACGGCAGAGCACACCTCCCGGAGAACATTCGCCAATGGCGGGGGGACGCACGCGGGCGCTGGGAAGGCGACACGTTGGTCGTCGAGTCGCGCAACTTCACCGACAAGACATCGTTCCGCGGCTCGGGCCCCAACATGGTGTTGACCGAGCGCTTCACACGGGTAGGGCCGGAACGCCTCGTGTACGAATACACCGTCACCGATCCGGAGTCATTCGAGGAACCGTGGACGGCCGTGATCCCAATGAAGAAGACGGGCGAGCCCATGTATGAGTACGCGTGCCACGAGGGCAACTACAGCATGTTCACAATGCTTGAGGGCGCCCGCATGGCGGAACGCGAAGCGCGGCAGGAAGCCGGGGAAGCCTCGCAGTGAGCCCCGGAAAACCGGCGACGGGACGAATCTTGCGGGCAGTGAACTTGATTCCTTGCCGAGGAGGACCATTGAGCATGTCAGTCGGCCAACTCAGAGTCTGGTCAGGTCTCGCGATTGGAGCATTAAGCCTCGCGGCCCCCGCGGCGGCGCACCACGCGTTCGCCGCCGAGTTCGACGCAAACCGCCCCGTCAACCTCAAGGGGACCGTCGTGAAGATGGAGTGGATCAACCCTCACGCCTGGATTCACATCGATGTGACGATGGCGGACGGCAATGTCGAGCGCTGGATGGTAGAGGGCGGCACGCCCAATACCCTCTTCCGCCGCGGCTTCACCAAGAACTCGCTGCTTCCGGGGACCGTGATCATGGTGGACGGCTACCAGGCGAAGGACGGCACGCTGAAGGCCAATGGCCGCGACCTGACCTTCGAGGACGGCCGAAAGCTGTTCATGGGATCGTCCGGCACGGGGGCGCCGCGGGACGGGCGCGATCCGAGAGAGCGCTAGCGGGAGCCCTGCCGAGCGGCGAGGATCAGTAGAAGGCGATCCAGCGGCCCGAGAAGCCGACGGTGAACCAGAGGCCGAGGGACACCAGGGCAATGAGCTTGCCCTGGATGGGAATGCGATCAGCAAGTGCCTTGGCCGTGAACCTCTTCCTCACGGTGAAGGTGAACGCGAGCGCTAGGACGAAGAAGCCCATCTTGTACCAGAACGGCGGGCTGTAGTAGCACTTGATCGCCTCGGAGAGGAACATCGGGACACCGGTGGCGACCATTGCCGCAAGCCCGCCCACCAGCCAGGGATGCATGCTGCGCGCGAGCGCGGCGGCCGTCTGGCCTCGCATGCCGAGCCCCAGCAAGCGGAGATCGACGACGAGGATGTTCCCGCCGATCATGGCCAGTGCGAGCAGGTGGAAGCACTCGATGACCGGGAAGAGCCAGAGCGACTCCCGGATCACGACCCCGACCGAAGTGTCTTCGAACCACTCGAACAGGGGCAGCAGGTCCACGGGAAGGATCATCAGTCAAACCAGTTGTATGCCTGCATGCGCCCGCAGATCACGACGACGGCCCACAAGACCAGCGAGAGGATGCCGGCCAGGCGTGCGCGCCCGGGGATCTCGTCGCTCTCATCCCATTCCTCGACCCAGCGAAAGACGGTCCGGTGGAAGACGAACGCATTGATCCCTGCCAAGACGATCATCACCATCTTGACCCTGAAGAACGGGTTGTCTGCGGCCCGGACAGGGCCAGACAGGAAGAGCATCCCTCCGCTGATGACCATCACAACAAACCCGGCGATGGCCCACGGGAACAGGCGGTTCACGACCTGCGAAACCGGCACGCTGCGCAGCGCGCAGCCGGCCAGGCGCAAGTCCCACGTCGAGGTCATCCCCAGGAACAGGCAAAGTGTCAGGACGTGGGTCGTCTCGACGAGCGGGTAGAACAGTATGGACTCGCGGATCGCGACGCTGGGCACCGAGGCCTCCAATACCTCAAGAACGGATTGCAGCGACACGGCCAGACACCTGTCGCCGGCGCCCGCCTCGAACAAGAGGGCGCTGCGCGCCGACGCCATCAGACTCTATCAAAAGGGCGGCCCATTTCCGGCTAGTCCCCCTAGACACTGTCAGGGGACCACGGTGCGTCTTGAAGGATCTGGGCCGGCGTCGCTCTCGGCGCGCCGGATCCGTGGGAGAGCTTGGCCGGATGGGTCCATGAGCGGCCAAGATTCTTTGGACCTGTCGGGTTGCTGATTGATTTCGCGCTACGGTGAATGCGGAGCAGGAATCGGCCATGAGTGCCGCGGAGCTCGCGTCGCGAGTCCGTTCTGCCTTGAGGAGGGTGAGCGATGCAGACCATGACGACCTGGCCGGCAGCGGCCGCGCTGTGCGTGCTCGGTGCGGTGATCGGCCTTTCGGCCGGTTGCCAAGTTCATGAGGGGCCGCCTTTCCGGGTGGTCGGAACGGTCGAGGACGTCATGCACGACGTGGTCTATCCCCACGCAGATGTCGTGTGGGACTCTGTGGGAACTATCATCACCGTGGAGGGCACTAACGAGATCCGGCCTGGCAACGAGGATGAGTGGCTGCGTGTAATGCAGAGCGCCTATACCATTGCCGAAGCGGGCAACCTTCTCATGCTTGAAGGACGGGCCAAGGACACCGGGGACTGGATGGAGTACGCGGGCGGGCTGATCGACGCTGCGACGCTCGTTGTGCAAGCCGCCAAGGACCGGGACGCGGAGAGGGTGTTCGACACGGGCGGAACGCTCTACGAGGCGTGCACCGCCTGCCATGAGCAGTACTGGGAAGTACCGCCGTCTGCGATGCGGCCCTGAGCAGACGCCCTTAGAACTTGCGAGACCACTGCTGCGGCCAGCGTTCGACGACGACCTTTTTCTCTGTGTAGAACTCCACGGCGTCGCGCCCTTGGCCGTGCAAAACGCCGAAGAAACTGTCCTTCCAGCCGCTGAACGGGAAATACGCCATCGGAGCGGCCACCCCGATATTCACTCCGACGTTGCCGGTCGAGACCTCGCTTCGGAACTTGCGGGCGGCCGCACCGCTGCTGGTGAAGATTGAGGATGCGTTCCCGAAGGGACTGGCGGCGATGGTCCCGATGGCCTCTTCGAGTGTGCGAACCTTCGTAAGGCCCAGCACAGGGCCGAACACTTCCGTCCGAGCAAGGTGACCTGCGGGATCCACGCTGTCGAGGACTGTGGGGCCCACGAAATTGCCGCGAGGATATCCATCCACCCGGATTCCGCGGCCATCAAGCAGCGCAGTTGCACCCCCGGACAGACCACGCCCGATCTCGCCCAGGATTCGATCGCGGCTCTCCGCGGTGATCACCGGGCCCATCTCGACGCCCTCATCCATCCCCCGCCCGACTCTAAGCGTCCGGGCCGCTTCAACGATCCCTTCTCGGAACGGCGGGTGCGCCGCGTCAACCGTTACAACTTGGGATACGGCCAAGCAGCGCTGGCCGGCGCAGCCAAAAGCGCTGTCGGCGATGATCTCCGTGGCCGTTTCCAAGTCGGCGTCGGGCATTACAACAACGTGGTTCTTCGCTCCTCCTTGGCATTGGACCCGCTTGCCGTGACGGGCGGCCAGGGAATACACGTGGCGAGCCACTGGACTTGAGCCGACAAAGCTGATCGCACGCACCATCGGATGCTCGATCAGAGCGTCCGCGGCCTCACGCCCGCCGTGCACGAGATTAGCGACGCCGTCGGGAAGGCCGGACTCCTGGAGGGTTCTCAGGATCTCGCTGATCGCCAGCGGAACCTTCTCAGAGGGCTTGATGACAACTGTGTTGCCGCAGGCAATGGCATATGGCAGGAACCACAGGGGAATCATGGCCGGGAAGTTGAAGGGCGTGATCACGCCGACGACCCCGAGGGGCTGGCGGAGCATGACCTCGTCGATGCCGCGGGCGATGTCCTCAAGGTTGTAGCCCTGCATCATCGTCGGAATCCCGCAGGCAACCTCGACGTTCTCGATCCCGCGGCGCAGCTCACCTCTGGCTTCGGCCAGCGTCTTCCCGTTCTCGGCGGAGACTAGGCGTGCGATGCTCTCGAACCTCCTCTCAAGCAAGTCCTTGAAACGGAACAGAACTTGGATGCGCTCCCCAGGCGGCGTGTCGCGCCAATCTGGAAACGCATGACCGGCGGCCCGAACTGCGTCGGAAACCGCATCGCCCCCGCGCACTGGCACAGCTGCGAGAAGCTCGCCAGTGGCAGGATCGATAACGTGCGAAGCGGCGGCTGTGGAGGTGTCCATCCATGTGCCCCCCACGAAGTTGGCGACTGACTGCATACCGCTGATTATTGCCCAGAGGACTCCCAGAGAGGTCCACGCATACGATGGAGGCAGTCCGATGAGGGGGCAGGGCCGGGCAGCGGGCTGGGAGCGAGACGCCTTGGCCTTGGCGGGCACTCCGCCCAGACGGCCAAGAACGAGTGAGCGGCTTGGTCCGCCCCTCCCCAAGCCAAGGCGTGGCTTGCTGCTTGCACTTCTGCTGGTATTCGGGCTCGGTTGCTCGGGCGAGGCCGACCGCCCCCCGAACTTCATCATCTTGCTCTGCGACAACTTGGGGTACGGGGACACCGAGCCATTCGGGTCCCAGCTCCACCGGACTCCAAACCTAAATCGCATGGCCCGGGAAGGCCGGAAGCTGACACACTTCTATGCCAGCGCGGGCGTGTGTACGCCGTCGAGGGCGAGCCTATTGACCGGCTGCTACGCGCAACGCGTCGGACTTCACCGGACACCTCGCGACCTTCACGTGCTTCGGCCAGTCTCGCCGTACGGTCTCAGCGCAGAAGAGACCACGCTCGCCGAGGTCCTCCGTGACAGGGGCTACACGACCAGCATCATCGGCAAGTGGCACCTTGGGGACCAAGCGGAGTTCCTGCCCACCCGCCATGGCTTCGACTCCTACTTCGGGATCCCCTACAGCGACGACATGACTCAAGAGCGGGGCAGCAGCCAATCGCGCTTCGAGGGGCACCTCTGGCCACCGCTGCCGCTGATGGAGGACGAGAGAGTAATCGAGGCGCCGGTGGACCGCAACTTGCTCACGAAGCGCTACACAGAGAGGGCGCTCGATTACATAGATGCCAGTCAGGACCGGCCATTCTTTCTGCTCCTGTCGCACGCCATGCCTGGCAGCGAGCGCGTGCCGTTCGCCAGTACCGAGTTCCGTGGGAAGAGCCAGAACGGGCTGTGGGGCGACGCGGTGGAGGAGCTCGACTGGTCGACAGGGCAGATCCTCGACAAGCTGGCGGACAAAGGGTTAGACGAAAGAACGCTTGTTGTTTGGACTTCTGACAATGGCGCTCCTCTGGCTGCCGACGCAAGCAGCCTGACCCGCGGGAGCAACCTTCCCCTGCATGGACGCGGCTACACCACGGCCGAGGGCGGATTCCGAGTCCCGGCAATCGCGTGGTGGCCCGGCACGATTCCGGCGGGCTCCGTCTCAGACGAGTTGATGAGCCTGATCGACATCTTGCCGACCTTTGCAGCGCAGTCAGGAGCGGCCCTTCCCGAAGGCCACCGGATTGACGGGCTCAACGTGAGCGACGCGCTGCTTGGGCACGGCTCTGAGAAGTCGCCCCGCCGGGAGCTGCTGTACTACCACCAAGACGAGCTGCACGCGGTCCGGGCGGGGGCTTGGAAGCTCTTCGTCCCGCTGCAAGCCCCAACCGCAAGACATCCGCACTTCGGTTCTGACGATTCCGGCCGGACGCTTCTCTTCGACCTGTACAGCGATCCCTCAAGCAGTACGAACGTGGCGGACGAGCGCCCAGAGATCGTCAGGGAATTGATCGCGATCGCAGAACGGGCCCGGGCAGATCTTGGGGACCGGGGCATCCGCGGGAGTGGCCAGCGCCCTCCCGGCAAAGTGGACGCACCTCAGCCTGCGACCCCTTCTCGCTGAGCACCGGGCCAAGAGCAGCCGGACTGGGGACACTTGCCCGACTACCCCCATATGGGGAAAGGGCTGCCGGGGGCCGCTTCTTCCGCCAGCGGACGGCCCATTCAGACAGGTTGCGCCGAGATACAGCTGACCCGAGGGCTGTAAGGACAGTGAATGGTCTAACCTATTCCTTGGACGGGCATACGTCAGAGGGAGGATCTAGATGGCAGAAAGCCGACGGGAATTCGTCAAGGCCGCGGCGGGCTTAGGACTGGCTGCCGCCGCGTCGGCGGCGGACCCGATACCGCGCCGCAAGTTCGGGAAGACTGGCCTGGAGGTCACGATCCTTGGCCTTGGCGGCGGGCGGGTCGGGACGCACCGGGACGAGGCCGAGGCTTTGCGCACGATCCGGCACAGCTATGAGTCCGGGATCAACTACTTCGACACCGCAGCAGCGGGGGCCTATGGGCTGAGCCAGCGAAGGTACGGGATCGCGCTGGAGGGTGTCCCGCGGGACAAGTACATCTTCGGGACGAAGACCCGCAACCGCACCTACAGCCACAGCGAACTGGATCTGAACCAGAGCTTGGCTGGGCTGAGGACCGACTATATCGACCTCTACCAGATCCACAACGTGATGCACATGGAGGACATTGACCACGTGTTCGCCCCGCGCGGCGCCATGGAACTAGTCGAGAAGGCCAAGAAGGAAGGCAAGATCCGCTTTGTGGGATTCACGGGGCACATGGATCCGCGCGTGCTGGCAAAGATGATGGGGGCCTACGACTGGGACACCGTGCTCATGCCGCTCAGCGTGACGGATGGGGCGAACCAGCACTTGAGCTTTGAGCAGACGACCCTGCCCGTGGCCGTGGACCGTGGCCTCGGGATCCAAGCGATGAAGGTCACCGGTGTGGGCGCGCTGCTCCGACAGGGAATCTCCACCCTCGAAGAGAACCTGAACTACGTGTGGTCCCTTCCGATCTCAACGGCGATTCTGGGTTGCACAACGCCGGAGCAGGTGGATCGTGACGTGGCCGCCGCCCGCGCCTTCCACCAACTCGACAATACCCAGATGAGCGAGCTGCGGGGCAGGTGGGCCGGAGCGGACTTCGCCAGGCTGGAGTCTTGGAAGGTCGATCAGGGCGCGACGCTTGCGTCCTCGGGCCGCCGCTACTTCGGAGACTGAGGCCCTCGCCGGAACTACCCGAGCTGCCAGTCGCAGCGCTTCACGGCTCGCCCACGACGCTGGGTGTCGGTCGAGGCCTAGCCGCGGCAATGAGCGCGACAAGAGCGAATGCTCAGTTGCCGGCCATGGGGCCGAACGTCACGGGTGCGTGCGGAATCCTGCGGAAGCTGCGCTGGCCCTCCTTGATTTCGAGGAACTGGCCTGGCGCAACGTCCTCGAACCGCTGCGTCGTATCTGTTGCGGGCCAATAGATCTCCAGCACATCGATGGATTCGGCAGTGCCGAGCCCGACATGCTGCCTCAGGGGATTCGCACCGAAACTCCCGCCGGCATTCACCCACCTGTAGATGGACCGCTGCCCCGATGCCTCCCGAATGTCGGCCCGGATGCGGGCCCCAATCGCCGAACGGTTGGATTCGACGCCGACCAGAGTGACCGCAATCCAGCCATTCCCGAAGCCGGGATTCTCGAACAGAGCGTTGCCGAATACGTCACCCGCGTATGCGCCTCCCAGTTCGATGAAGATGTCCTGGTCCCCGTCATGGTCGAAATCCGCGAAAGCCACTCCATGCCCTTTCTGGAGGTGGCCCAGCCCTGCGTTGGCTGTGACGTCGGTGAAACGCTGGCCCCGCTGGTTGTGGAAGACTAGATTCGGCATCAGCCCTTCGTATTCCGGATAACCAGTTCCCAAGTAGAAGTCGGGGTAGCCGTCATTGTCGAGATCACCGAAATTAGAACCCATTGGCTGAGTGACCCGAACAAGGTTCATTTCGTAGGCAACGTCCTCGAATCCTCCGTTTCCGTTGCCCCGGTACAGGCTGTCCGGTTCCGTGCGCTCGGGAGGCAGATCGAAGTAGTCGGCGGCCACATCGCGGACATCGCGCTCATAGGAGGCCACGAACAGATCCAGATTGCCGTCATTGTCGAAGTCCCAGAACCAACTCGGGAAGCTGCGGTGCGGAAGAGTGACGTTCGCGTCGCGCGCTATGTCCGTGAACGTCCCGTCGCGGTTGTTGCGGTAGAGAAGATTCGGCGCCCCAAAGTTGGACACGTAGAGGTCCAAGAACCGGTCGGAGTCCACATCACCCCAAACCACTGCCTTTGCCATCGCACCGTTCGTGACACCGGCTTGGGCCGCGACGTCTTCGAACGTTCCGTTCCCTAGGTTCTTGTAGAGCTGGCTTGGCGAGTCCTCGTTACCAACGTAGAGGTCCAAGTCACCGTCGTTGTCGTAGTCGCCCCATGCGGCGGTCTGTGTTGGGGACGGGGACGTTCCTAGGCCCGCAGCGTACGTGACGTCGCTGAACCGACCGTTCCCGTCGTTCTGCAAGAGGGAGTTCGGGTGGAGTCCCGCCTTCCCCAGCCACGCCCCGCGCAAGACGTACAGGTCCACGTCGCCGTCGTTGTCGTAGTCGCCATGGACAAGATTCAGTCCTCCATAGATCCCCTCAAGCCCGGCTTCCGCCGTGCGCTCGGAGAACGTCCCGTCCGCTTCGTTCCGGAAGTAGCGGAGTTCGGCACTCGGATCCCAGTCGGAAACCGCCAGATCCAGCCACCCGTCCCCGTCAAGGTCTTCAGCCACAGCCCCGCCGCTAAGGCTACTCACGTTGAGTCCGAGTCCAGCTGCGATGTCCCGGAAGCGCGGGAACGGCGATTCGGACTCCAGTGCCTCTGGAGGTAGGCGGTTTGGCGGGGGCGGCTCTGCGGGATAGTCTCCCGCCTGCATATGGGCGAGATTGAGTAGCCATCGAGCGGTCAAATGACCCGGCTGCTTCCTGAGCACCTCGCGGAAGTACGTCGCCGCCTTCCGGGCTGCAGTCGGGTCGGTGTGCACGCCCCCATCCCTTAAGGGAAGAATGCAGCGGTCAGGGTCGGGATGGTGAAGGCAGTTCTGGGTCTCGCCCAAGCGGAGATATACGACACCCAGCTGAAGGGCGGGCCGAACCATGCCGGGATCCGAGAGCCGGTAACCTTCCAAGATGTGTGTGATCGCATCGTCCGTCCGGCCCAGCCGGAGGGCGTCCCTGCCGACGGCAAGATGCAGCCTCGATCTCTGGGATGCGGCTGCGTCCGGCGGGAGGGTGGCGAGCAGGTCCCGATCGCGCTGTCCGTACAACTCCCCAACGTAGGGATTCTCGGATGCGCTCCGAACCCGAATTCGGTCCAGCTCAGCCGCCATCCGCTCGTGGCCCTGCCTGGCTGCGGAGATGCCTTGCACGACTTCCCCGTCACCAGTCGGGTCGGCGCGCTGACCCTGCGCAGAGCAGATCGAGTGGACGCCGCTGGCCAGCAGGAACCAAGCGACCGGACCGGGATTGAGTAGTCCTACGCGGCCTAACCCCAGGCCCAGCCCGCACATTCTTGCATACGGACGGGTCAACAGTCGCTCACTGACTTCTGCTCCGTAAGCGCTGGGACGTTTCAAGGGCCGCCCTAGCCTCGTCAGGCTTGCCCAGCCCCCTGTACAGCAGGAAGAGCTGGTAATGGAGCTTTCCGTCCTGATCGGCGGAGGCACCGCGGATCAGGTGGCGCAGCGCCTCCTCATCGTCTCCCGCGAGGCGGTACGCCTTGCCAAGGGCGACGTGCGCTTGAGGGGACTGGGGATTGAGGTCGAGCCCGCGCCTGAGCGACCGAATCCCTTCGTCCGTCTTGCCCAGTTGGACCAGAGCTTCGCCGAGATGGATGTGGGCGTCCGCGTGCAACGGATCTAGTTCGACGAGTTCTGCGAAGGCGTCGGCCGACCTCCCGAACTCCATCATCCGATGCAGCAGCGACGCGATTCGGAACGGGAGTCCGGCGTCCCCAGGGGCAATCTCCGAAGCCCGCACGTACTCCGCCAGCGCATCGTCGAGGCGGTGCTGGGCGACGTATGAATCGCCAAGAACCTGGTGGGCGCGCGGCGACTCGGGATCCAGCCGCACCAACTGTTCGAAGTGCGACAAAGCGACTTGCTTGAGACTCGTGGCCAAGAGGTAGATTTCCTCTGGCGCCTCGGGCGATCTGTTCCGATACAGATCGATGAGCTCCTGATGCCTTCCTAGGCGAGCCAAAGATCTGGCGATCTCCCGAACCGCTTCCGACGTCCCATCAGCCTCACGAAGACGGGGCAGCAGGATCTTCAAGCCCTGTTCGTAACGCTTGCTCCGAAGGAGCTCCAGCCCAACCGCTGAGGACACGTCCGCGGGTCTCGCAGCGCGATGTGAGGCAAGCGCCGCGTCGCGCAGCTCTTCAGCGATCCGAAGGTAGCCATCCCGGCGGGCACCGGGCACCTTGGCAGCGTTCAATCGCCCGAGCAGATAGGCCGCGCCGAAGGTCGGCTCATCCGCCTGCAGCAGGTCGTTGAGTTCGCCTGCATCGATGTGCGCATCGATCTGCTCAAGCGACGGGAGGGGCACGAAGAACTCCGGCCGAATCGCCACTGCCTCATTCAAGAACCGCGCGCTGGAAGCACAGTCTCCGTCCAGCAATGCCAGCCTAGCCAGATGGAATCGCGCTTCGTAACTGAATGGGTCGATGCGGAGCTCCTCTTCCAAGGTTGCTCGGGCCGCCTGTCTCTGGTCGTCCGCCAATTGGAGCAGCGCATAAGCGATCCGTGCGCCTGGCAGCCGAACCCCCTCCGCGAACGCGTCCTGGTACGTGTTGAGGACCAGTGCCCGCCACTGCTGATCCGGAGCATCCCGTTCCGCGGCGATCAGGACGCGGTAGCCGGAATCGCTGTCCTCCCCCAACCGGTCTGTCTCACCCTGGCTGAGGCGCATGTAGATCCCGCCCAGTCCGTAGTGGGCGTCCTGGTTCTGCGGAGCGGACTTGAGGACAATGCCGTACTCGTCAATGGCCCTGCGGTATTCGGCCAGTCCGACCAGCGTCGCGATGAGCAGTTCGCGCGCCTCGATCTGGCCGGGCTCGAGTCGGACTGCGCGGTCGACGTAGGCAAGGGCATCAGCGTAGCGTTCCTGCTGGAAAAGCAGCTGGCCGAGCGAGTAGTTGGGCAGGAACAGCTCTTCGTTCAGGCTGAGAGCTTTCTCGAACGCTTTGGTTGCGCAAGGAGCCTTTGACTGGAGCAGGCAGGCAAGGCCAAGATTGCTGTGCAGTTCGGCCATCTCCGGTGCTTGGGGGATCAGTCGCCGGTACACGGCTTCGGCACTGCCGTAATCTCCCCGCTGCATGGCCCGCGCCGCTTGGGTCGCCAATTCCCTGGGAGCCTGACCAAGAGCCACACCGCAGTGCCCCCAGAGTGCGGCCGCTGCAAGAAGCGGAGCCACCGTGTGGACTGATGCTCGTCGCGGCATCTGCGCGCTGCCCGGATTACACCACTTTGATCCGGGAGCGGCAACCGAGGACGCGACAGTGGCTGGTCCCCCTTGGCTACTGGGCGGCACTCGTGTGCGAAGCCGACCCGTCCAGGTGCCGAATGGCCATCCGCCTCGAGCGCGATAGGACGAGGCGCAAGACGGGCCGGAACACGCGGGCGGTGTGCTGCGGGCTGATCTCCCTGTCGGCTTCACGCGTCACACCGAAGCGGCTGGCAGCCATGACTCGGCGGCGCTTGCACATGGAGAACCAAGTTGCTTGCGTTCGGCGTCGGTGCCTAAGCGAGAACTGCACGTAGAAGCCGTGAGCGGACTGGCCCGCCCACCTACTAAGTGGACTCGGCCCTCCTTGCAGCCGTAAGGCGCGGACGTGCTCGCAGGGTGGGGCCCCTGCCCTTCGACACTTCATCCAGTGGCCCTTCGAGGGCCGCAGTGTAATCCCATCAGGCCGGTGCGTATTCCACAGCGTCCGGCCAGGCGCAGAGGCTTCGAGATTGAATTTGTCCACTGGCCCGCCAATCGGCCTTGCCAGGGAGCGGGCCCGTTGATCGTTTGGTAGCAAGTCGGTTCCCGTTGGCTGAATGGGCCGATTCCCGCTGGTCGGGACTCGCCGAGGGAGGTTGCCATGATCCGTCTTTCTTTCCTGCTCGCTGCGGCACTCGTCCTAGCCGCCGCAGTTTGCCCCGCCCAACAGACCGCCAGTATTCGCGCATCGGTGCAGGATTCGACCGGCGCCGTTGTCGGGGGCGCGGACGTCCGGGCCACGAACTTGGAGACTGGCCAGAGCCTCCAGACGGTGTCGACGCTGTCCGGAATCTAGCTGCTGGGGAACGTGCAAGTTGGCAGCTACCGGGTTGAAGTGACGCTGGACGGCTTCAAGCGTTTCGTGCGGGAGCCTGTGAGCGTGAACACTGCCACCGCCACAGCCGTGAACGTTGTCTTGGAGGTGGGGGACGTTACCGAGAGTGTCACGGTCGAGGCGACCGCGGCTCCGCTGCTGCGAACCGACAACGCGGAGTTGAGCACTGTCATGGAGCGCAAGCTGATGATCGACCTGCCTCTAGGCCTCAGCGGAAAGTCCACCGGGGCTGGGGCATCGGGGCGGCGCGAAATCGGCCAGTTCACCTTCCTGACCCCTGGAGTGAGCGGCGGCCGGGGCTGGAACCGCCACATCCTCGGGTCACCGCAGTTCTCCGGTCAGGACATCATCGACGGCGTCCCGTTCACGTTGCTGGAGTCGCCCGGCCTGACTGACCGCATGGGGCCGCCATTTGAATCGGTACAGGAGTTCAAGGTGAGCACGACAATGTACGCGGCGAACCTCGGCAGGGGCGTCGGAATTACGAACTGCACGCTGAGATCCGGCACCAATCAGTTCCATGGCAACGCGTTCTGGTTCTTTCGCAACGACAAGCTGGACGCAAGCGGCTTCTTCAACACCACGCGACCGATCGTCAGGCAGAACGAGTTTGGGGGAAACGTCGGCGGGCCCATGAAGAAGAACAAGAGCTTCTTCCACTTCTCGTGGCAGGGCTTCAAGCGCCGCGGCGGGACGGGCACGCTAGGACTGCTGACGATTCCGACGACCGACTTCCGCCAAGGCAACTTCAGCGCTCTGACCGACCCGTCGGGCAACCTGCTGCCAATCTTCGACGGTGCCTCCACCCGTCCGGACGGGCAGGGCGGCTTCGTGCGCGACCAACTGGTGAACAACACGATTCCGTCGAGCCAAATCGACCCAATTGCGGGCCAAGTGATGTCCATGCTCCCGCAGCCCGACCGAGCCGGGATTGTCGACAATTGGGTAAACCGATCTTCGAACCCCACCGATGACGACTCTTTCGCCCTCAAATTCGACCACGCGCTGTCAGAGAACCACAGGCTGAGCGGCAGCTGGTGGTACGCCAACCTGCGCATCTTCCGCTACTCAGCTTGGGGCAACCACCCCCTCGACACCGGCATTCGAACGCCGACGCAAACGTGGTCGCTGCGGGTCAACTATGACTGGGTGGTCACTCCCACATTCCTGAACCACCTCTCTTGGGGGTACTCGAACTTCCGGATTCCGCGGACCGGGAACGTGCTCCATGGCGGGAACATACTCGGCGTGCCTGGACTGCCGGACGACATCGAGGTGCTGCCGGCATTCCGTCCCACGGGGTATCTGGCCATGGGCAATGCCGGGGCAGGACCTGAGTTCAGGATCAATCCCACCACCATCGTTTCCGACACTGCCACCTGGACCAGAGGCAAACATCAGGTGATGTTCGGGGGCGAGGTGTGGGTCCAGAGCAATGTCCGCCGCGTCAACGCCTGGGAGGCCGGGCGCTTCGACTTCAGGGACACGGCGAGCAGCCAGCCCAACTCGCCGAATTTCAGTCGCTGGGGGGACGGCCTAGCCAGCATGCTCCAAGGCGACGTGTTCAGCGGACTGCGGCTCGTAGGACCGATCACCGGGAACTATGAGGGTGACTACTACGCATGGTACGCGGAGGACAAGATCCAGATCACGCCCAAGTTCACAGCGAGTCTGGGTCTGCGCTACGAAATCGCCCGCCCAATCCGTGAGCGCGACAACATCATCTCCGCGATCAACCTGGGTTTGGCGAATCCAGCGACCGGCGGCATCCCGGGAGCCTACGTGTTCGGCAACGATTCGGTCGTGCCCCCAGTGGACATGAGCAACTGGGGTCCAAGGGTGGGCCTTGCGTACTCAGTCGACGACAAGACCGTCATCCGTGCGGGGATCGGGCTGATCTACACCCAAAGCAACTTCTCCAACAGCGGTGTCGTGGTCGGGCAGCCGGAGCTCAAGAACGGCTATGTGGCGTTCGACTCACCCGCATCTCTCGACAACGGGGTCAGCCCCGCCTTCGCCCTGCGCAACGGCTTCCCGGCGTTTACCGGAGTACTTCCGAACCTCGATCCCGGCATTTCGGTCGGCAGCACGGCAGAGTGGGTCAACCCGGATGGTGCCAGGCCCCCGTACACCGTGAACTGGAACTTCAACATCCAGCGGGAGCTGGTCGCAGGCATCGTCGCTGATGTCGCTTACGTCGGAGTGCGAGGCACTCGCTGGCCGTCGAACCTGCTCAACCTGAATCAGGTGCCCACGGGGCACTTGGCACTGGGCCCGCTCCTGAGGCGGCCGCACAACGATCCCGAGGCCGTCGCGGCTGGCATAACCACGCCCTACCCCGGGTTCACCGGCTCCGTTGCACAAGCCCTACGCCCGTACCCCCAATACAACGCGCTGCCCGTCAAGGCCCACCCGGTCGGGAACAGCAGCTACCACTCGATGCAGGCCAAGATCGAGAAGCGCTTCGCGAGGGGCTTGGGCTTCCTAGTGACGTACACCATGTCGAAGAACATCAGCGACATCAACGCCAATGCCTGGTCGATTCAAGATCCGAATCCGATGGATGCCGAGCGCGGGTATCTGGAGAAGTCGATCTCGCCGATCGACAGGACTCACACGATGGTCGCGAACTGGATTTACGAGCTCCCGTTCGGAAAGAACACCGACGGTGGGGCCGAGAAGCTTCTCCGTGGCTGGGAGGTCGGTTCGACGATCTTCTTCGAGAGCGGTCCCCCGCTGAGAATCTTGGGAGGCCCCCCGCTGCCCCTCTTCAATGGTGGCAACCGACCCAACCGGGTGCCCGGAGCCTCAAGACGAACGGGCGTGAGCAAGGGTGCCCTTGATCCCGCCAGGGACCTGTACCTCAACGTGGATGCGTTCGCGCAGCCGGCTGACTTTACCTTCGGCGATGTCGGAAGGGTGGAGCCGGATCTACGCGGATTCTCGTACTACGGAACTGACCTGTCGGTTTCGAAGCGCACCTACATACCGGCAATCAGCGAGGCATTCAACATCGAGTTCCGGGCCCAGTTCTTCAATCTCTTCAATCAGGTCGTGTTTCAGAACGTGGCGACAAACATCAACAGTCCACAGAGCTTCGGGAGGGTCAGAGGACAGGCGAACCAACCTCGGAACATAACGCTGGTGCTAAAGGTGAACTTTTAGCCAGAACGGGGGCATGAGAAGGCCTTGGGAGATGCCACCCCGACCGGGCCGGGCGCAATCGCCCTCAGCAAGGCTGGAGCGCTGATGTCTCGAGTGGTTGCCGTGATCGGTAGCCTAGCGTTGGCACCGTTAGTGGGGGCCGGACCCTTCATCTGCGAGTTTGGCGACTCCAAGGGCAGACCCCTCAAGAATGTGGAGACGCGGCTGACAGCCATCCAGAGTGAGTCTCTCGAGCCCCTGCCACCGCTTTACCGCAAGTCGACCGACGAGGGCACGGTCGAGTACCCCGAACTCCTCAGCGGTCAGTATGTTCTAGAGGTCCAGCTTCGCGGGTACGTGCCCTTCAGGAAGGTGGTCTCTGCGG
Organism: Bryobacterales bacterium; assembly: GCA_028819235.1. Taxonomy (GTDB): domain Bacteria; phylum Acidobacteriota; class Terriglobia; order Bryobacterales; family UBA6623; genus VXMF01. Next base: position 88,367 of record JAPPMC010000237.1, on the reverse strand, counting down.
GCGTGGACTTGGGCCTTCGCCGGACGCTGCTCAAGACGAACGACTTCGAACGAGTCGAGAAGCAGGCCCATCGTGCCTTGGACGAGGGACAATACGTCAAAGCGGTCGATGGTCTCAGCAAGCTAGCGAATCATTACCCGGAGGACGCGGTGCTCCATGATGGCTTGGCCAGGGCGTACGCAGGGCTCCTCGACGGACAGAAGGCCCTCGAGGAGGCGCGACTCGCCGCGAGCCTCGACCCGGAGAAGTTTGCCGACGCGGAACGCCGCGTACGGAACATGCTCTTGAGAAACGAGGGGGAGCAAGCCCTGCAGAGCTTCAACTTGAAGGTCGCGGAGGCGGCATTTGAGGCCCTGAGGGATCTGGAACCGACCGATTCCGCTGCATATGAAGGGCTGGCTCTCGCGTACGGGCACCAAGGCAAGGTCGAGCAGGCCTTATCCTCGATTCGCAAGGCGATCGAACTTGATCCCGACAACCCCAACCTCGTGCAGATTCAGCGTGTCCTCGAGGGCCAGACTGGGGGTAACTGACGCGTTGCGCCGTCGAATGGCGGTCAGAGCGACATTGGCAGCGAGCGGCCTGGGCGTTGCCCTAGCGGTGGCCGCGTTCACCGTCCAGCACGTTCAAGGGCAATCGACTCCGTGGTTGGGGCTTGCTCTGCCGCCTCCGCCAGAACAGCTCGGCCGGGCGCACCAGGCACTCAGCCAGCAGCTGCTCGGCCTTATTCGAGAGGACGAATGGGCTGCCGCGGCGAATCTCGCCGAAGCAGTCTCACGCTCCCCGGTGAGAGAGCCAGTCCTGAACTACCTGCTGGGCGTCGTGCATTGGCAGAGGGGCGAGAGAATCGAGGCGATCCAGCGATTGCGAACAGCTGAGACGCAAGGGCTGCGAGAGTCGTACCTTCACCAAGCACTTGGGCTGGCGTACTACGCCGCCAACCAGTTCATCCTGTTCAGGCAGCAAATGCAGCTCGCAACCGCCCTAGATCCCCACGACCCTAGACCGCATTTCCATCTCGGGCGCCATGCGGAGTCTGTTGCGGGCAACTCGGCGGCGGCGATGCGCCACTTCGAACGGGCGCTCGCCCTGGATGCGTCGGACGCCCGGAGCCAAGCGTGGTTGGCCCTGAGCTTGGAGAGAATGGACCGCCGGGAGGAAGCGGCGGAACGTTACCGGCTTGCAGCGCGGCTCGCCACCGCGCGCGGAGAGAGGTTCAGTTGGCCATACCGAGGCCTAGCACGGCTCGCCTTGGGATCGGCACCGTCTAAGGCCGAGGAATGGGCGCTCCTGGGCGTGAAAGCCGAGCCCGAAGTTGCCGACAACCACGCGATTCTAGCCCGGGCGTACGAGAGAGGTGGAAAGCTCCCGCTCGCTGCGGAGGCCGCGTCGGAAGCAGTCCGGCTCGACCCAGACAATGAGGTGTCCCACTACCTGCTGTACGGAGTTCTGCGGAGGCTGGGACGGCCGGACGCTGCCGACGAGCACTTGCGCCGCTTCCGGGCACTGAAGAGGGTCTATGGCGACTAGGCCTCGCGCCGGCACATGGGTGCAGGCTGTGGTGGCCGCGGCGCTGCCGTGGTTCCTTCCGTGCTCAATCGGGCAGTTCGGGCCAGTCCTAGACCCGGAAGGTGCACCGCAAGCCGAAACGCAGGAAGAATTCGACGCGTACCTCGCGATAGTCGCAGCTGAGGGTGACTCCGAGAGGATAGCTGCGGCTGAGTCGTTTGCCGCTAGCTATCCATCGTCGGCCCTGTTGGGGCAGGCACTCGTCCACCGCATGGAAGCCCACAGGGCCGCGGACAACGCCGAAGCGGTCGTGCGGACGGGAGACGCCGTTCTCAAACTTCTCCCCGACAACCTGAGAGCTCTGCTGACCCTAGCCTCGGCAATTCCGAATGCCGTGGTAGACCCCGAATCCCAAGCCAGCCTCCTCGAGAGAGCGGAGGCCTATGCCAAACGTGCCCTCGTCGTGATGGAGGCGAAGAAGATCCCTAGGACCATACCGCTCAACCAGTGGAACGGGCTCCGGGCCGAAATGGGTTCCGAGGCGCACGAGGCCATGGGCCACGTCGCCGCAAAACGCGGGGACGTGGGAAAGGCGGTCGAGGAGTTTCGGCGGGCCATCGCCTTAAGCCCCTCGGAGTCCGGCCGCCAACACTACAGGTTGGGGGCCGCGTTGGCGCGGTTGGGCAAGATTGCCGATTCCAGAGCGGCATTGCTCCGCGCTGTCGAACTGGGTCCCGAGCTGATCCGAGTACGTTCCAGAGACGAGCTTCGATGGCTGGAGAGCGCGTCGCCGGGACGTCGGAGCCGTTAGTTGTTAGGGCCTTGAGGCCCATACGCATCCGTCATAGCGAGAGCCCCGAGAGTGGGAGTGCGGCCGCACCAGCCCGTCGGACGCCGGGGCAACATGCCCGACTGACGCGAGCTTCCGTCCGAGCAACGCGGTGCGAGTGGCCTCAGCCAAGCCGCAACGTTTGACACGAAGACCCTTCGGTCGCCTTAGCCCGCACAGTCCCACCGTCATGATTATCCGGTGAAGGGCCTATCGCAGCATTCCGGAGCAGTCGGAATTGTAGGCGATGTCTGCGACACTATCGTGGAACGCTTCATGGAGGAACAGCAGATGCACAACATCAATCGTCGATTGGTCGGTTTGCCCTGCGTGCTCGTCTTGGTGGGGCTGTGGGCGTGCCAGCCCGCGAGTGAACCTGCCGAAGAGCCGCAACAGGCTGCGGAGCCATCCGAATCGGCCAGCTCGGGTCCTGAGTCGGTAACCAAGGAGTCAGTTGAGCGCTGGATGACGGATCTCTCGAACTGGGGGAGATGGGGCGATGCCGACGTATTGGGAACGGTAAACCTGATAACGCCCGAAACGCGGATTCGCGCAGCCGCTCTTGTTCGTTCGGGTGTCTCGGTGTCGATGGCGCACGACGCGCTGACGGAGCCGGCCATCGACAACCCGTCGCCGTTCGAACTGGAGGTCACGACGACGGGGCTCGACGCTACTCCGGACTTCCCGTTCTGTGTCGACCGGTTCAGCATTCTGTACCACGGTTTCGGGACCACGCATCTGGACGCGATCTGCCACATGTTTCACAACGGGAGCATGTTCAACGGCCACTCAAAGGACGAAGTGACCGAAGAGGGAGCGCGGAAATACTCCATTGATCACATGAGGGACGGCATCTTCACCCGGGGGGTCCTGATGGACATCCCCCGCCTGAAGGGAATCGCCTATCTGGAGCCTGGGACGCCGATTTATCCCAGCGATCTGGAGGCATGGGAGGCGACGGCGGGGGTGAGCGTCCAAAGCGGGGACGCCGTTGTGATCCACACCGGACGCTGGAAGCGCAGGCAAGAGGTAGGGCCTTGGAAGATTGACGAACAGGCAGCTGGCTTGCACGCCTCGTGCGCCGACTGGCTTCGGAGCCGCGACGTTGCGATTCTCGGCAGCGATGCCGCGTCGGACGTGATCCCCTCAGGCATCGAAGGCGCCCAGCTACCCATTCACCAGCTCGTCTTGGTCGCAATGGGCATGCCGATATTCGACAATCTGGATTTGGGTGCGGTCAGCGAAGAGGCCGAGCGACAGGGCCGCTGGGAGTTCCTCCTGACAGCCTCGCCGTTGCGAGTGGTCGGCGGCACCGGGTCTCCGTTGAACCCGATTGCGACGTTTTGACCGGGCGTCGCCAAGTACAGGCCGCCCCGGAAGCCGGGCGAGTCTCGCGCACCACGGTAGGGAGAGCTGACCGCACTCCCGTCCACTGCCCGAACGGTTCAGGCAGTGCGCAATAGCACACGCGTGGGAAATGGTCTCCATCGTGAATCGGCGGCAGTGCGTCGCCAGTCGGCGGCGGACTCTAGACGGGGAGCGGTTCCGCGTGTGGACGCTTGAAGAGCGGAACTGCCACGCTCTGTCGGAGCGATCCTTGACCCACTTGTCCGGAACGAGGCGGACGAACGAACTGTGGCTGCCCGGCATTCTTGGGCGGGCGCGACGGAGATGCACCGGCCTGCCGCGTGGCGGGACCACAGCACAGCGTGACAAACGGTCTGGTGAGAGCATCGAGAAAGGGTGCGACCTCGCCGGGACCGGGGACAGCTGTGGGCCTGTTGGGCCCCCGCGGGTGCGGTGGGCCGCGACCAAATCCCTGCGGGCTGTTGGGTTTCAATCGCCACGAGAAGCGAAGTGCGCAAGGATGGCCAGGTGCCCGCAAGAGCCTGAGTACAGCTCTTGGAGTCGCTCCGAAGCGTGCCTTGGTGCAGTCCATGGGGCCGACTGTCCATTCCGAAATCGCTGAACTCCGACGGTCGGCGGAGAACCGTCCGCATTCTTGTGGACGAGGTCCTGTCGTTCCGCGAAGGGCAACGTCCGAACCGCCGCGCGGATGCGTGATCGATTGCGAGACTGACCAGAGGCGCCAGGCTCCCAGACGGGAACAGCTAGAGCCGAAGCGCAGAGGGTCGGCCGCAGATGAACTGGCCTCGACCGCCTGCGCGTTCGCTCGACTGCGCCGGCATCCTTCGCGCATAGCAGGGCTTTCGTCCGTATCTTCGCCCCGGAAAGCTACTCCAGTCCCTATTAGCTGGAGCAGCAGTTGGAGGGCGGTTTCACTCGCGCCAGGAACCACCGCCGATCCACTGCGCACGACGAGATTGGGTCGGGACCGGGCGCCGGGGACGGCCATGTGTCGGCGGCATGCCGGGGACCGTGCCTAGGGAACGGCCCGCCCATAGGAGCACGATCCGCGCAAGGGGCCTGTCAGCGGGACGCAGTCCTGCTACAATCCGTGGCCACCTGCGGTGGGTTTTGCCCGGCGTCCTTCGAGGCGGAGAGGCCCAGATCGGCCATTTCATCAAGTCGCAGCGGGGGAGGCGGGCAGGCACAATGGAAATGGCTGGGCCCCTCACTGCGATGCAGGTCATCACCAAGGGCAAGGACACATACGACGCAGTCATCGTCGGTTCGGGTGCAACCGGCGGCTGGGTTGCGAAGGTGCTCGCCGAGGCTGGAATGCAGGTTGCCCTGTTGGAGGCCGGCCACCGCACTACCGAAGCGGAGTTCACGGAGCACCTGCGGCCATACGACCTGAAGTACCGCGGCTACTCCCCAGAGATCCGCCGGAACAGACCGATCCAGAGCATGAAATACGCGTGCCGGGAGTCCAACTATCGGTGGTTCGTAGACGACATTCGAAACCCCTACACCTATCCAGACGACAAGCCATTCCAGTGGACCCGGGGACGGCTGCTGGGTGGCCGCACGCTGACGTGGGGCCGACAGAGTTATCGCCTCTCGAAGATCGACTTCGCGGCCGCCAGCCACGACGGCTACGGTTCGGACTGGCCCGTGACCTACGAGGAGATGGTGCCCTACTACGAGGCGGTCGAGCGCTACGTGGGCATCAGCGGCGAGCCACTCGGACTGATGCAGTTCCCCGACAGCGTCATGCAACCCCCCATGGGGATGACGTGCGGCGAGAAGCACTTCCGCGACAAGATCAACGCAAGGTTCGGCAGAAACGTGACGATTGGCCGGGCCGCGGTCCTCACGCAGCCGCTGAACGGGCGCCAAGCCTGCCATTCCTGTGGGCCCTGCGAGCACGGCTGCATCACGCATTCGTACTTCGCCAGCCCGTGGACGACCGTGGCAGATGCAGAGAAGTCCGGCAACTGCTCGGTCGTGACCAATGCCGTCGTGTCCCACGTGACCACCGACCGCGACACTGGGCTGGCAAACGGCGTGGCGTACATCGACCGCGTCACACGGGCCGCGAGAGAGGCGCGGGCAAAGATTGTCGTGCTATCGGCCTCGAGCCTGGAGTCCACTCGCATCCTTCTCAATTCCGGCGAGGGGTTCTGCAACTCCTCTGGCGTGCTGGGGCACTACGTGATGGACCACATGTTTGGCGGAGTCTCAGGCGTGCTTCCAGTCAGCGAGGACCCAAAGTGGGTCGGGCCGCCCCAGCGCCCAAATGGCCTCTACCTGCCACGCTACATGAACGTGGACCGGCCCCACACCCAAGGGATGATCCGCGGCTTCGGCGCGCAGATGCGAAACGCCTCCTTCTACGGCTCTCCGGCAGCAATCAGCCGCATCCCGGGATTTGGCGCCAGCTTCAAGCGAGCAGTCGTGGACTCCAAGGACAGCCGGCGGTTCTTCATCGGAACGTCAAGCGAGTGTCTCGCCCGATACGAGAACTATATTCAGCTTGACCCCGAAGTCAAAGACGCGTGGGGCATTCCTGCACTCCGAATGAACGTCACATGGGGCGACAACGAGATGCGCCTGTTCCGGCACTCCGCGGATGAGGGGGAGGAGATGCTGCGGGCCGCCGGCGCGGAAGACATCCAGAAGATCACCAAACCTCGCTGGCCGGGAGGCGCCACCCACGAGGTCGGCTCCGCACGTATGGGCAACGACCCGCGGAAATCGGTCCTGAACCGGTGGAATCAAGCCCACGATCTCAAGAATCTGTTCATTACGGACGGGGCTGGCTTCGTGTCAATCGGTTGCGTGAATCCTACCCTCACAATGATGGCCTTGGCAAAGCGCGCGGCGGACCACATCGTCGACACCGCCCGTCGAGGCGAGGTGGCCTGACACGCACGACATTCCGAGATCGCTCTCGCGGGGCGCTTGAGGCCGCCCTAGGTCGCCGGGATCCCATCCTGCAGCCACTCCACCCTTGCCGCAGCGCATTCTGGGTGCCTCCTTTCGAATGGAGGCGGAAAGCGGAGCTCCGTGTCTATGGCGCTTCGGGGAACGGGGCGCATCTACTTGGTCAGACGCCGGGACGACGCTGACCTAGTGGGCCGCAGGCTGGACGACGGGCGCTCCAATGGATGGCGGCCCACAGCATCCACCGTGTGGGACCAACTCACACAGCTTCCCTAGCGGACCGCCACCTAATGCTCAATCCACTTCCATTCCACGCGCGGCCGGGGACGACTGCGAGCCTCGGACAGCCTACTCGAAGATGATCTCCGCTATGTACAGGCTCGGAAGGACCTGATTCCAGCCGTCAGGAATGTCGTCAAAAGGCAATCTAAACTGCTGGTCGGCTCCCGGCGCGAGACCGTCCGCGGATCGCACGATCGTAGACATTACACGGTGCAGCTCGATCCCGTTCACATCGAAGAAGACGCAGTTTAGGCGCATGCTGCGCACATGCCTCTCCCCGAGGTTGCGGATCGTTCCCGTGATCTCGACCAGCGTCTGGCCCAGGGAGTTGTCCATCGCCGCCATCTCGACCCCCTCAAGATCGAGACTGAGAAGGTAGTCGCGGGCGTCGGGCGTGAGCACGACTTGTTCGGTCGGCCGATCGGTCCCGGCGCGCCATTCGAGAAGGGCCACGCCGACGGCGCAGAGCGCGACAACGCCCGCGATGACAAGCAGAACCGCCTTCGAACGCGGCTTGGCACTAGTCGGTCTAGGATCGAACATCGGTCACAAACGTCTGTCGAGGACGGGGGACCCAGTTTGGCACGGTCCAATTGGAATTGTTACCGCGATCGGTGCTGTACGGCCGGTCAAGAGTCGATCCATCGACGTAAGGCCTCTTCGGACAAGGGCTCAGTCTCGACAGAGAGACTTTCGGGCCGCCCGGCGGCCTCGTACGCTTTTTGAAACCAGTCCAGCGGGAAGGACGAATGAGCGTTGTGCAACAGCAAGTCCGCACGCTCGGCGAGCATAACGGCCGCTGCACGGAAATCGCCGGCCCGGCGCAAGCCGGGAATGTACAAGCCCTCCACGTACGACAAGTCGTTAGTCGCGTCGAAACCGTCCAAGTCGGCGACCACTGCATCGATCCCAGGGTCGACCGCTGCCGCCAACAGCGCCCACAGCCCCGCCCTCCCGACGCCGACCACGCGCACACTTTCGACACTCGCATTCTGGCGCAGGTACGCCGCCGCGGTGATGATGTCCTGAACGCGATTGGCATCGTCGCTGCGGTTGAAGACGTGATAGTAACGCTCGGCTCTGCGACCAGCCTTTGCGACCTCTCGGTCTACAGTGGCAGAACCCGTCTGGAAGGCATCAATCAGCAGCAGTGGGGCGGCTGTGCTTGCCAAGGCCGCGCCGACCGCCGAGGACTCGGCATCGGACATTCCCGCGTCCCCCACCAGAACCGTCGCGCGACCTCGTGGGGATTGGGCATTTCGCAGGCGGGCGGGGATGCGGTCCCCCGCTCCGACCCTACCGATTGCCAGCTCCCCTTTGGAGAGCGAGCGGCCCTCAACGGAATCCCTAGCCGGCACTTCAGCCAATATGGAGAGCGCGAGCCGCTGGCGAAAGGCCTTGCTTGCCGGCTCAAGGGACTCGGGCCCGCGGATCGATAGGGCCAGCGTATCCGCCTCGGCGGCCGCAATCCGCTGCCGGACCAGTTCGTCCAGTCCCACGGCTCCCTCGGGCAGAGTCCGTCCCCACAGGTACAACAGCGAACTCAGCTGGTCGACCCTGATGGGCCGTTCCTCAAACTTGGACGCCTCGCCGTCCTCTCCAAGCATATGCTCGCCGAAGAACCTGTAAACTGCCTCCCTGCTCTGCCGATGGTAGTTGTGCGGCGAATCAAACTGGCGGACATCAACGCTTGAACCCGCATCGAAGAGCTCGTAGATCTGCTGTACGGCCGGGAACTCTCGCGTAGGCACGTTCACGGTCCAGTCCCCAGTCGCTGCGACCAGGATCTGTGGCTTCGGTGCGAAGGCGGCCGAGATCTCGACATTGTTTGTCCCGACCCGCAGCAGGGGAGCATTCTCGCAGGGCGAGCCGCCCTGCATGTGAAAAGAGACCATGTTGACGGGGGCCGAGTAGCCGATCCGGTCGTCGACCGCCGCCAGCAGGAAGGCCTGCGTCGCGCCCCCGGAAGCGCCCGTGACGCCGATGCGCGTGGCATCCACCTCGGGAAGCGATTCCAAGTAGTCGACGACTCGGATGCTGTTCCACAATTGCAGGCCCAGTGTGCCGATCAGCCACAAGTCCTCCCTCGGGCCGGCGAATCCGTGGGGCACCTGCATGGTGTCGTTCCAGCCGACCATGTCGTAAGCGAAGACGACGTAGCCCTGCCTCGCAAGGTTGATTGCGCGACTTGGCACGGAGTTGAGCTCGGAATTCTCGAACCGTCCGTAGCGCCAGTGCCCGTGCGGGGACACGACGGCCGGCAACTTGCCCTGGCCCGACTGGCTGGGCCGGTACAAGTTGCCGCCAAGGAAGAAACCCGGATGTGTCTCAAGAAGCACGCTGACGACCGAGTGGTCATCGTGGTGGACCCACTCGCCTAGGCGTGGATTCAGGGGCCCCTTTCGCGGCAGTGGCAGGAGCCCCGCGGAGAACATCACCTTCTTGCGCAAGTAATCAGCACGCTGCTCCCACTCGGCGGCCGAGTACGGCGGCATCGTGTGCACGAAGTCGGTGTGGCGGATTTCAGTGTTTCGAACGTCGGTCTCCGGAACTTCCCCAGAGGCGGTCCAAGCCACCGCAAACGCCATTCCGGCAAGTAAGTTCCTCAGCCTGATCACACCGGCAAGCCTACCACCCTGGCACCGGGGACTGCCTGGGCGTGTGCGAGGACCGGGCGCCGGGTCGACTACTGCCGGGGGAGGGGTCAACGAATCCAGTGCTTCTCGTGGCACACCTCGCACGAATCGATGAGGAGGTTGCCCGCATCGGAGATGCCATCGACATCGCGGGCCCTGGCCGCCCTCAGCGCTGCCTCTCCGGCCTCCGCGAGAGCGTTCGACGTGGCCCGCCACACCTCCGAGTCCTCCGCTCTTCCCTCACGCATCAGCAGAGTGCCCGACTCAGCCAGAATGACGGCGCTGTTGCGAACGATGTCCCAGCCCTCATCGTCTGTCGGCGGATCCCTCGGCAGGTTGAACATCGTGTTGGAAGCTGGGATGATCATCGCCTGCATGAGCTCGGTGACTGAGGCTACCGGCGCCGAGGCCACCTGCCCCTGTGCGGAAACATCGCGCTCCACGAGCCGAACCGACGCCACCAGTACAGCGATTCCGGCGAACATGCAGACCGGGCCCTTCCACCGGGTCGATCTTGGCTGAACCATCCTTGGTGCCCTCTCGGTCGGTTGGCATAAGAGTACCCTAGGGACTTGCTCGGGTGTTCCGCCCCCGCTGCGCACAACGGGAGCGGCTCACCGCCCGCGGCACCTGACACTGAAGTCCGGCGAACCTCGCGGACAGCGAGTGCCACATCCAGAGCCAGCATGAAGAACCCCCAGCGATCGGCACTCGACTACCACCGCTATCCGCAGCCGGGAAAGATCTCCATTTCGCCCACCAAGCCGTCCGACACGCAGATGGACCTAAGCCTTGCCTACTCGCCAGGGGTGGCAGAGGCGTGCTTGGAGATCGTAAGAGACGAGCGCCTCGCCGGCCTTTACACGTCGCGCTCGAACCTAGTGGCCGTAATATCGAACGGCTCCGCAGTACTGGGACTGGGCGACATCGGACCCTTAGCGGGCAAGCCGGTCATGGAGGGCAAGGCCGTCCTCTTCAAGCGCTTCGCCGACATCGATGTCTTCGACCTCGAGGTCGCGACCTCCGACCCCGACGAGATCGTACGCCTAGTGGAACTGCTCGAACCTACGTTCGGCGGAATCAACCTTGAGGACATCAAGGCCCCGGAATGCTTTTACGTCGAGGAGCAGCTGCGCAAGCGGGTCAGCATCCCGGTCTTCCACGACGACCAACACGGCACGGCCGTGATCAGCGGAGCCGCGCTCCTCAACGCTGTGGAGATTGCCGGCAAGAGCCTCCAGTCTGTGAGGGTCGTGATCAACGGGGCGGGTGCCAGCGGAATGGCCTGTGCCACTCTGTACCTGCAGCTGGGGTTGCCACGCGAGAATCTCGTGCTGCTTGACTCTCGCGGCGTCATTCACAGCGGGCGCACCGCCGGAATGAACCCATATAAGCGGCGCTTCGCGGCCAAGACAGGCCTTCGGACGCTCGACGAGGCGGTGGCGGGAGCGGACGTCTTTGTGGGCCTCTCGCGCGCCAACGTCCTGAAGCCCAAGATGCTGCTGTCCATGGCCGACCAGCCGATCGTCTTCGCCCTTGCGAATCCCGACCCTGAGATCGGCTACGAGCTTGCCGTGGCAACTCGACCTGACGCGATCATCGCCACGGGCCGTTCGGATCACCCGAACCAAGTCAACAATGTCCTCTGTTTTCCCTCCCTTTTCCGCGGAGCGCTCGACACCGAGGCCACCGACATCACCACAGAGATGGAACTGGCAGCAGTGCACGCTTTGGCCAGCCTAGCCAGGCATCCCGTGCCGGACTCGGTGCGGCGGATCTACACGTCCGAAGACCTCGGATTCGGGCCCCAGTACATCATTCCCAAGCCGTTCGATCCGAGGGTCACACCGGAAGTTGCGGCCCGCGTGGCCGAGGCCGCTATGCGGAGTGGGGCGGCCACAAAGAGGGTCGATCTAAACGACTACCGCGAGCGGCTGGCCGTGCGGCTGGACAGCAGCCAGGAAGTGTTCCAGATGATCCTGGACAGAGCGCGGGAGGACCCGCGCACTATCGTCATGGCCGAGGGTCACCATGAAATGATCCTGCGGGCAGCCTTGGTGCTGCGCGAGCAGCGCATCGCCAAGCCGATTCTGCTCGGCGGGAGAGAACGGATCGTCGCAGCGGCACAGGCTCTGCACTTGCCGAAGGCAGGCTGGCAGATCGTGGATCCGGCTGAGTCCCCGAACCGCAGGAAATACGCCCAAGCCCTCTTCGAGCTACGCCAACGTAAGGGGTGCACACTTCCGGACGCGCGCGACATGCTGCTCGACCATGTAGCATTTGCCGCCATGATGGTGCGCATGGGCGATGCCGACTGCATGGTGGGCGGCATCACCCGCCACTATCCGGAGACGTTGCGCACAGTGCTCAGGATCATCGACAAGCGCAAGGGTGTGCGCAAGGCGGCTGGCTTGTACATGATGGTCCGCCAGCGCAAAATGTACCTGTTCGCAGACCCAACAGTCAACATCGACCCGAGCCCCGAGGACATTGCCGACATCGCCCTGATGACCGCCCGGCGTGCCCGACGCATCGGCGTCGTGCCGCGGGTCGCTCTGCTGTCGTTCTCCAACTTCGGATCGGCGCGCAATCCGGACTCGGCCAAGGTCAAGCGGGCGGCGGCGATCTGCGCTGAGAGAGCGCCGGATTTGATGCTCGACGGCGAGATGCAGGTCGACACGGCGCTAGATCCGCACGTGACCGAAAACTTCTTCCCGTTCTCACGGCTTCAGGGTGAGGCGAACGTGCTGATCTTCCCGAACCTCGCTGCGGCCAACATTGCCTACAAGCTGCTGCGCCAATTCGCAGGGGCGCGGTCGATCGGGCCCATCCTGATGGGCATGGCCAGACCTGTGGCCGTGCTGCAGAAGGGCTTCAACGTGGATGAGGTGATCACTCTCTCAGCGGTTGCCGTCCACGACGCGCAGTCACGCAGCAAGAGGCGCTGACGCCCGACGAGAGATGTGCGGAGGTGGCGGTGGGCCACTCCCACCCCTCGCTCACCTCCACTCATGCGGCCTTGCTGCGCAAAGACTCTCATGGGTTGGCCCTCGACCGACCACGAGTGGGCTGCCGTGCCGGATCGATGACCGTCAGGAAGGGGAAGCGATGGAAGCCAACGTCGCGTGTACAGATTTGGCTAAGGCCGTGCTCGCGCAGTATCACGGCCGTGTGAAGATCATGCATTTGGTTTGCGCCAAGGCCCGGGAGTTCGGAAACTGTTTGCGCTAGGACCGCTGTGTGGCGGGGAGTAGGAATCAGCACACTGAATCCGGGAGAATCCAGCAAGTAGGCAAGAAAGCGATGGGCCTCGTTCAAGCTCCATGGTGATTCAAGCACGCGAGGATGTGTGGTCACCCTCAAGAACTCGTAGCACACACTCCAAGTAAGGAATGCCGGTGAAGGACTCCTACGTGCCTCGGCGAGGCACTCGCTACATGGAACGTGAAAGGCCGAATTCTTGTTGGCGGCATACACAAGGACGTTTGTATCGAACAAGAGCACACTATTCTGCTTCCATCACTTTGTAGAGCGAATCCCGGTTCGCGATGTCGACCAGTTCTCTACCGCCGTTCCAAGAGGGCAAAGGAGGGAGCTCTGGCGTTGTCTGGTCGGGCGATTCAGTCTCGTAGAGGACCCGCCTCAGGCCGGCCTCCACAAGCTGGGACATTGTGGTCCCTCTCCTAGCGGCCTCTTCTTTGAGCCGCTTCATGACCGGGTCGGCAATGTTCAGCGTTGTCTTCATATGGAAAACCATATCATGGGGCAAAACGCGTGCTGGTGTTAAGGCTGATGTGGAACGCAATGGGGGGGACAAGCGGCAGTCAGTCCATCCACCAGAGAGGCGCAGTAGGCTGCTTGACGATCGCCGGGGCGCAGAGTTCTGGTCGTGGTCCAACACAGCCTGTCCGCCCGAGAGGCCGTGAAAAGCAGATTCCCAAGTCCACAACCCCGGACATCGGCTAACAAGCGATGCGGCTGTGTCGACCGTCAGACCAGATCTGGTGGCGGCGGGAGGAATGGCCAGGGGCATCAGCGACCAATGCTGTCCTCCTGTGGGCATCGCGGCCGGGCACAATGCCTTCACCAGCGAGACGGGCACCCCCTCTGTGAGCAGTACGCTGGGACCGGCTGACCGTGGCGCGATCCGACAGCGGGCCGCTGGGACAGGCCACTTAGCCGGCTCTTCTCGCTCGCGGCCCCAGTGCGTATTGGCGGACGCGGCCCATCTCCCGCTGTCGCCAATCGTGCCTGAGACCGCTCGCGCATGGTGGCCACTGGGCTGGCCATCTCCCCCTGGCCTCGCCAGCCAGTTCGCACCGTCGCCACTCTTCGCACGCGGAACAGCCCGGCGGGCCCGGCCGACTGCCGTGCCGGCGCATTGGATCTCGCTCGGAGCGACCGGTGCCGAATCCGAACGGCGGCCACCACCGAAGCTCCGGTAGGTGTCGGCGCAAACCGTCCTGTCAGGCGCCGCCACCGCCGGAATCAAGCTCCTCGGCAAGCCGACTTCTGGCGCCGGCTGTCGGTTGCCGCTTGGAGCCGGAGCAGAGCTAATGCGGACAGAAGGAGCCAGACGAGGCACACGCCCTTGCAGTCGGCGGAAACAAGCAAGTGGCCGGCACAGAACCCTCACTCCCCAAAGCGCCGTTGTGGCAGGACCGAATCAGCAGACAGAACCGCGAGACAGGCCATGTGATGCAGCTACCAAAGTCAGACGCTTAGTGGCCAACGCGGCCACTACTCCGTTCAGGGCCGGTGGTGGGGAAGGGGTAGCTCTGTCTCGGGCCCAGACATGATTTCACGGGGACTAGTTGGACCAAGGCAGCCTCTCTCGTTCTGCGCTGGCAGGTGGTTCAGGGCCAAGCTCCGACCCTTGAGTCTTTGATTCGGCGAAGGACCTAGAGCCTGCCCAGTGGGCAAGATCGCCCCGCGTCAGCATCGTGTGCAGAAGACACCCAACCTGAATGGCGGGACCGCCTTCGTTCCGGCGTGCTATCAGAAGCCAAGGCGCAGCGACATCTGAATGACCCGCGCCCCCGACACGGAGTTAATCCTGCCGAAATCCCCCCGGGTGACATCAACCCGCGGGCTGCCGAGGTTCGGATGGTTCAATGCGTTGAACAGTTCGGTTCGAAACTGAAGGTCGTAGCGCTCCGAGATCTCGATTGCCTTCGAGAGCGAAAGGTCGATGTTCCAGAAGCCCGGGCCACGCAAGGCACCCTTTCCGACATTGCCTGGCCGGACCAGCGCTCCGGCGCCCCCTTCCGGGACCTCAGCGAATGCCGCTGGGTTGAGGTATTGGAACTTGTCCCCGCCCCTGAGGTACGGATCTCCTCCAACATAGTCGGGCCGGTCGGCGTCGAAGTTCGAGTCTTGGACCAAAGTCAGTGCCGATCCGGTGGTGGCCTTCCAGATTCCCGACAGCTGCCACCCGCCCAGGAGTTTCTGCAGGCCGCCTTGGGCACCCGCCCAGCGGTCGAAAGGGGCGTTGTAGATCAAGTCCAAGCTGAAGCGGTGCGTACGGTCCGACGGAATTGGACCCCAGTCAGCCGCCCAGTTGGTCTCGTCCTGCACTTCCGGATCATTGCCGCCCCAATAGTCGCCCGCCGCTACGGCCATGGTCTTGCTCCATGTGTAGTTCAAGTTAAACGTGATGTCGCGCGCGAACCTTTGCCTGAAGGCCGTCTGAAGCGCGTGATAAGTGCTGCTGTCGGAGGCGTTCCGCCACAACGATTCCAGAACTCCAGGCACCGGGTGATCTCCGGTCACCCTGTCCGGCTGGTTGTAGCGGTGGGACAGGTTGATCTTCATGCCCCGAGTTCCGACGTAGCCGATCTGGAACACAGCGGTCTCCGAGAGTTGCCGCTGAATGTCGAACGTCCACTGCACTGTGTAGGGATTCGGGTTGGTCGCGTCAAAGATTTCGTAGGCGCTGGGCAGTCCCAACCCGAGGACAAAGTCGATTCCCTGCGGATTGGTCATCGGGTACCTCAGGTTCAGCGAGTCCAGAAGGCCGCCGCTGAACTGGGTCCGGAAACCGATTGCCGGGGCGTAGCGCACCATGGTGTAGAAGTGACGCAGGCTCTGCGGCCCCACAGTGACTGCGAGGCCACTGCGTACGGCTGTCCTCTCATCGGGGCTCCAGACGAGCCCCACCCGCGGCAGGAAGTTGTTGCGGTCGGCATCGTAGATCGAGTCTGGATCGCGGAAGATCGTCGGCGACGCGAATGCGTTGTCAAGGCTACCGGGATTGACGATCCGCCCTTGGTCGTCCTTGAACACCGAGTAGTACTCATATCGAACGCCGAGGTTTAGCACGAGATCGGGCCGGATTCGAAAGTCGTCCTGCACGAAGGCTCCGATGTTCCAAGTCCGCGCGTCAAATTTTGGCACGCCAAACGTGAAGCGCACACGGCTGGGGATGTTTGCGAGCATGTCATCCGGACTCCCAAACCGAAATTCCGGAACCTCCTCGTTGAACCGCCCGGGCGCTCGGACCATGTAGATTGCTCCGAACTTGATTGTGTGGCGGCCTGAGTTCTTCGCGACGATCTCGTCGATGCTGTAGCTGTGGCCTTCCAACTGTTGCAGTTCGGATCCGTACCCAAAGTGCCGCCGCAGTTCTACCGATGGGAGTCCCGTGTTGTAGAGTTCATCCAAGCGCTGAGAGGCGTTGGTGTTGAGCCCGAAGCGTGTCTCGCTGGTCCAGGTAGTCGCTGTGTGAGACCACGTAACATTCGCGGAGTCTGTCCTGTAGTCGTAAACTCGCTGGTTGCTGATCAGAGAACGTGGGATCGAACGGTACGGGCGGCCGCGGGTGTAGCGCACTGACAAGCGGTCCAAGTCGCTGAAGTAGAAGTCAGTGCGCGTCACGAAGTGGTTGTCGTGGGCCAAGTCAGAGACAGCTCCGCGAAACAGGGCACTGGCGGCGCCCGCCTCATACGCTTCGGTGGGGGCCGGATATTGGTCTAGCGTTGCCTTGTAGTCGGGCTGGGCCGCCACTGCTCGCGCCTTGAATTCCGGAGTCGGCACGTCATCTGTGATGACGGTGAAGTTGCTCTGGCGGTAGCCTTCGTAGGCGGCGAAGAAGAAGGCCTTGTTTCTGACGATGGGCCCGCCCAGTGAACCACCGAACTGATTGAATCGCACAGGGGGCTTGCTTGCATTGGCGTTCAGCAGCGCGTAGCGCGCGTTCAAGACATCGTTCTGCAGGAACTCGAACAACGAGCCGTGCAGGTCGTTGGTGCCGCTCTTGGTGATCACGTTGACGTTCCCGCTGAAGCTGCGTCCGACCTCGGCGGAGATGACACCCTTGGTCACGTTAACTTCCTCAATCGCCTCGCGGCTGATGACGTTGATGTAATTCCTCCCTTGGAACATTGATAGCGAAGGCACCTCCGTGTCACCGGCAGCGTCGACTCCGTCCACCGTGACCGAGATTCCGTTCGAAGCGAGCCCGTTAATGGTCAACAGTTCCGTGCTGGTACGGACGACCCCCGGCTGCAGCTCTAACAGCTGTGTGAAGTCGCGGCGTGCGGTCGGAAGTTCCACGATCTGGGCGTTGCTCAGCCGGCCGCTCATCTCCACGGAGGCACTCTGCAGCAGTGGAGCTCCGGCCACGACTTCAATCTCTTCCGTGACATCGCCGACTTCCAAGGTGATCGGATAGCGGACCTGCTGTCCGGATGTCAGGTCCAACCCGGTCTGCCGAAGGGGCTTGAATCCGTTTGCCTCCGCCGCCAGCGTGTAGCTCCCGATCGGGATGAACGTCGCCAAGAATTCGCCCCGCTCGTCGGAAGTGGCTTGAATTCTCGCCCCGGTCTCTTCGTTGACGAGTAGCACGGTCACACCCGGAACAACTGCACCAGAGGTGTCGTGCACCACACCGTAGAGGTTGGCCGTTGTTCGCTGGGCCTGAGCGGCCCCGGCCACCAACAGTCCCCAGCAGAGCAGCTGTGCGACTTCGCGTGAAATGTCCATTGAATCCCCCAGCGCCAATCTCGACTCGGCCCGGCTCTATCTGAAGCAGCCCTGTCGGCCGCAGTGAGATGTGAGACCTACCCAAGTCCGCGATTGGATTGTAGATCAGTCGTAGCGCGCTTGGGCCAGAAAAGGGGCCGAAACACATGTACATGGACCGTTCCACACCTTGGAAATGTTCGGCCGAGCGGTGAAACGTGGGACATTTGGCCCTAGACAGGCCCGCACCTGCCTTCTGTCCGCGCACCCCGACCAGAGTTTCTGACATCGAGAACGGCTGGGCCTACGCTACGATTCTCAGATCTTGTCCCGGAAGCCGGCCGTGTAGGAGAGTTCGTTACCAAACCTGTCCGCTCACATGATCTGGAATTCGCGCCCTAAGGCCACTGAGGAGGCATGTGCTCTGAGGGTCTCTGCGCTGCTCAGAAGTGTTGGGACTTCGTGCAGATGGACGCTCTGTGGCCGTAGCTGATCCACTTTGCAGTCGATGTTGCAGGCAGCGTTCGGCGATGGACTGAGGAAGCGGTCTTTCTGTCCGCAGGGGCTGTTCGGCGGTTGTGCCAGTCTGGCGGGGCGGCATTCGCGTTCAGCGAGGGCTCGAGCCGCTTCAAGCTCAGGAGCCAGTCCGAGTCCCTTGGATCGGCAACCGACGCATCGTCTGCGAGGGAGCCGCCCGGTCCCAACGCAACACCTTCCAGCGCCCCAGGCAACTAGTTCTCTTGCCGCCATGAGAGTCGGTGTATATGGTGCCGACAGTGCCCAAGAATCTACCGCAGGGCGGAGGTGTCAGGCCTCCGGTTTCTCCCCATCGTGCGCTAAGTCACTGCGTTTCAGGGTGATCTCGCCTCGGACTTCGTCATCGATACTCACGATCCGAAACGTGACCGTGGGGTCCGACTTGGCCATATCGAAGGTCAGCAGGCCGAAGGACTGCTTCTCGTTGTAACCGAACAAGGTGCCCGGCACGAGGTCATGAACAGCGTCGTTTGTCAGCCTGGAGCTCTCGAACTCGTATAGCGCGTAGCCGTTGGGACGCGGGATTCTCCAAGCCTCGGAGCGATGTCGGTCGGCCGAGATCAGGACCACGCCCCCAACCTCGTTCGCTGCCAAGTAATCAAAGATCGCAGTCCGCTCGTCCCGGAATCCGTTCCACGTATCCAAGGCGTCTCCCTTGGACTCGAAAGCCCACGGCACCGAGGACGCCACCACCTTGAAAGTGCTTGAAGATCGCTGCAGATTCTTGAAAAGCCACCGCTTCTGCTCCGGACCGAGCATTGTTCTGGGCTCGGCGTAGGGATTCGTACGGTAGAACCGGCAATCGAGCATGAAGAACTCCACATCGGCGATAACAAAGCTGAACCACCCACCCGGGTGCGAGTCCGATCCGTGCGGGGGATTGTTCCAGTTCTCTTGGAATAGCCGAAACAGCGGTAGCTTCCAGGGAGGGCTGTCCGTGAAGGGTCCGAGCCACACATCGTCTGTCGCGCTGTCGTGATCGTCCCAGATCGCATAGATCGAGGTCGAAGCCGTCAGTCGGCGAAACTCCGGCCGCGATTGCCTGCGGTAGTACGTGTAACGGTGCAGGGCATTCGGCATCTCGGGGAGGTCCAAGTACACGTTGTCGCCGAGGAAGAGGAACGCGAGAGGGCTCCGTCCAGCAATCACGTCCCACATCCGCTCATTCTCCGGCACGTAGCCTGCGCCTCCGCCGAACGCCACGCTAAACCGCGCAGCAGACCCGGCCTCAGGATAGGTCCGAAGGGTGTGACTCCGCGGCCCGTCGGCGACGACGCCCCCGACTGTGACCGTGTACTCGTACGCAGTGTCTGGTTCTAGTCCTGTCACCTCGGCAACGGCCGTATAGTCTTTCGCCGCCGAAGTGCGCGCAGACCCGAAACGTGGGCCCGGCAGGACGGCTATGCGGACATCCGCCTCCCGTGCCGTTCGCACCCAAAACTGCGCACTGTCCGTTGAAACCGAGCCCAGCATCGGGCCGTGCAATAGGCTGACACTCCGGCGGCCCACCTCTTCCTTGAAGCTCTCGGAGTTCAGAAGGGGCTTGAGGATATCTCGAGGGCCGGCAACGAACCGCTCGATCGGCATTCCACCGTCGAGTGCGCGACGCATTGCATCTACTGCGCTGTCGGTCTGCCCGAGCTGCGCTCTGGCCACTGCGAGATTGAAGAGCGACTCCAGATCGCCCGGGTCGACCAGCAGCAGCCGCTCCGCGTATGACACGGCTTCTCGGGGCCTGCCCCTGACAATGTCCAGCATCTGACGTTGGCCTCGTCGCTGCGGGAGGTTCTCGATGTGTTCCGTGAAGAATCGGAGATCCCATGGGTTCTCGCTTCCGAAGTAGGGGTAGGGACTGCCTTCCCGGTAGGCCTCCGGCGGCGCGAAGCCCACGCTGGTGGCTCCTGGCTCGGACGAGCAGCCGGCCAGCACTGTCAAGACCACTATTGGCGCGGTGAGCCTGACTGCCGAAACGCGGCGCGCAATCGCATAACTCCCATGCATCGTTGAACACCATAGCGCCGCCAGCGCAGCGTGGGTAAGGCGATTCCCGGCTGGCTACAACGCGCCATGCCGGGACCTAGGACGGTGAACGCTTCCGATGCCGGAGCTGACCGGTGGGAAATCGGAGCACTGGCGCATACACTGGGTACGACGCCTTATCCAAAGGAGGCCCCAAAGATGCCACGACGGCGACGCCCCGTCAGGTCCAATGCTGGCTTGGGATTGAACCGTCGGCACTTGCTCGGACTGCTGGGAGCGGGCGTGGGACTGCCAAAGGTCGCGCCGGCCAAGCGGAGGCGTCCGGGTGACAAGCCAAACCTCCTGTTTCTGCAGACGGACCAGCATCGGTACGACACGATGGCAGCCTATGGCAACCATCGCTTCCGTGTACCCGCGATGAACCGGCTCGCCTCCGAGAGCGTGGTCTTCGACCAGTGCTACGTCAGCCAGCCGATCTGCACTCCAAGCCGTGCCACCTTGATGAGTGGCCTATGGCCGCACCAACATGGCTGCATCGACAACAATATGCCCCTGCCTGCGTCGGTTCCGACGCTGCCCGAGCGGCTTAACGGCTCCGACTACCGTACTGGGTTTTTCGGTAAGTGGCACCTAGGTGACGAACTCTTCCCGCAGCGAGGGTATCAGGAGTGGGTGAGCGTCGAAG
Source organism: Bryobacterales bacterium (assembly GCA_028819235.1). Lineage (GTDB taxonomy): Bacteria > Acidobacteriota > Terriglobia > Bryobacterales > UBA6623 > VXMF01. The sequence continues at coordinate 67,657 of JAPPMC010000237.1, read as the reverse complement.
ATGGATACAACGAACACTTCTCGCCGGGACGGGACCGGGCGCGGCGCAGCGACTACCACCACTTCTTGGTTCGCGCAGGCTACGAGCCTGATGATGGCGACCGGTTCAGCCGGCTGTTCGCCACGCAGCTTCCGCTGGAACTTTGCAAGCCAGCCTTCCTTGCGAGCAAGGCTGCGGATTTCATCCTTCGCCATCGCAGCGCGCCCTGGATGCTGCACGTTTCCTTCTTGGAGCCACACCGCCCCTATGAAGGGCCGCTCAACGACCTCCACAGCGCGGAGGAAGCGCCAATTCCTGCAAACTTTCCGGGGCTGCCGATGGAAAGAGAACCGCGAAGCTACGAGCGCTCACGCGAATCCAGCCGCAGCAAGGGCTACGACATAGCGGACCCAGCCGTGATCCAGCGCTTAAGCCGGAACTACGCCGGGCTCTGCGCTCAGGTTGACATGGCGATCGCTGAAGTGCTTTGGGCGCTCGAAGCCTCGGGTCAGGCGGACAACACCGTCATTGTCCTGACGGCCGATCATGGCGAAATGATGGGATCCCACACGCTGCTTGCCAAGTTCGTGATGTACGAGGAGTCTATCCGTGTGCCGCTGCTCTTGCGCGTTCCATTCGAACAGTCCGGAGGCATGCACGTCGGACCGCCGGTGAGCAACGTCTCAGTCGTTCCGACGTTGCTTGAGGCGCTCGGCCTTCCCGATCCAAATGGGTTGCCCGGAGAGAGCTTATTCGGCCTCTGCCGAGGTGAGCCGCCCCGTGACAGCCATGTGCCTGTTGAGTGGTTCGGGCCATCGGACGGTATCGACGGAAGGGCCGTGATCGCGCCGGATGGCTGGAAGCTCGTCGTGTATGACGGGGACACCAACATGCTGTTCAACCGACGAAGAGATCCGCTCGAGATGGACAACCTCTATTACAGGGAGAGTTCCCAGTCCGTGATTCGGCGGCTTCGCGGAGAGTTGGATCAGTGGCAACGTGACGTGGGTGACCCGTTCCACGCGCGCGGGGCCTGATTCACTCGCAAGTTCTTGGCTGGAAGAGGGGACACCGTCAGGCGCTCTTTGGAAGGATAGGGGCTGCCTTGGGACGGCATCCACCGGTAGCGTAAGGGTCAACCTGCCGTGGCAGGCGGAGCGCGACGAGGTGCTGGCGGCGGAGCCGCCGAAGAAGCTGAGCAAGAAGAAGAGCCGCGGGACAAGCGAGGGGGGCTTGCCGCTGCACAGTTTCCAGACACTGATGGCGGAGATGGGGACGCGAACGCGGAACGAGTGCCGGGTGAGCAGGGACCCGAAGGGGCCCGGGTGACACGGGTGGCGGTAGCGACGGAACTGCAGCAACGGGTGTTCGAACTGTGGCGAGTGTTCCAAGCGGCGAACACGGCGACGGGAAGGGGGAAGCGGACCCAGAACGGGGCGGGGGCGGCCCGGACAAGCGGGCTGCCGAGGGCGGCACTGAGGGTTAGGGAGAGTGCGCCGGGGATCGTGCCAAGACGAATGCGCCGATCGGAACCCAGCGTGCTTTCGTCATGGTTTTCTACAAGGATCGCCGTCTACCCGTGCTGTGAGCATTCACGGGCTCAGTTCTGAGTTCACTTCCAGATCCTGACCGGGCTTAGGTGAAGGCTCTGCGGGCGTGATGTCGGATCGAATCTCAGCCCGGGCGAGAGCCATGGGTGGCAGATAGCCACGGTGAACAGAGACCGTACTCAGGGGTGTTGGATGGCCGGTCAAAGCCGGAACTTCAGGATAGAGTGCGAGCGTTGTTCCCGCTCGGTCAGCGACCCGCTCGCCCCATTGCTCATCGACACGCAGGTTGGCCGAGCGGGCTCAATGCCGGCCTCGGCGTCGAACGCCTGACCCACGCTAGCCACAGCGTCTCAGCCCAAGGTGCTGCGGACACGTGGTGTCCATCGCATCAGCAAGCCGAGGAGGTCCCGCGGGGAACTCACCTGCTCAACGGTCATTCCTGCTCCGCGGGCCGCCCGGAGGCCGGTCTCGGAGTCCTCAAACACCAAACACTCGCGGGGATCGTGGATCCCCCAGCCCACGGCTAGCTTCTCCATGGCCAGCTTGTATGGCATCGGATCCGGCTTGAGGCGGGCAACGTGCTCGCCGCAGATGACGAACCGCATGTACGCGGAAACTCCTTGACGCTCTAAGATCGGCACGACATCGGGTACGGCGCTCGAGGAGACTACGCCGAGCGGCGTCGTCTGCCAATGCCGTTCAATCCAGGCCTTCACAAGGGGGTCGATCGAGAGCTCTCTCACAGATCGTCTCCGGTACGCGGCGTGTTTGCGAGCACGGCCCTCGTGAATCGTCTCAGGCCTGCGCTCTGCGCCAGCAAGATCCAAGAAAAACTCTGCGGCCCGCGTGTCGCTGAGCCCAACGAGCAGGCGTTCGTAGTCATCCCAGCTGACCGTAACCCCCCAAGGGGCGACCGCTTCGAGCCAAGATTCATGGTGTAGCCACTCGCTGTCGGTAAGCGTTCCGTCGAAGTCGAAGAGGACTGCACTTATCGGTGGGGCCTCGCGTGTGGGCTGGAGCGGCTCTCCCGTGCCCGGCTCGCCAGCTCCCGCTGAATTCGGTCTCTTCGTCATTGGGGAATGTTAGGCAGGACTCCGTTTCAAGAACGCCATCGAGACAATCGGCAGAAGACAGCTATCCCCGAGACACCGTGGGCAGGCAGGCAGGCGAACGAGGCTGTGATCGGTGCCCGTCAGGTGTTCAGCCCCGCGTCTGAGACCAGCCTAGCCGACTCCGGATGCAGCGGGTCAGGCACGCCGCCATAGACCAGTCATTTGGGGTGGACAACCGCGAACCCGTCGAAGTCAGTCTTCATCGAATGGGAAGAGAGCGCGGGCCAAGCATGCTGATGCTTGTCAGACGCCACCCATTCCATGCGTTGCTCTTCGGTGTCGAAGCTCAACCGAACCGTGAATTCGTCCGTGGACGGCTTCCTCATCAGCAGCGCGCTGCGGAACCCGGGCATGCTGCTCACAGCCGGGTAGAAGACTTCTTCGAAAGTATTCTGGAGCGCATCGGCGTGGCCGGCCTTCGCGGTCATCCAGATGTGCAGTTCGACCGGTCCGTCGACGTCGAAGAGCCGCTCTGCGCCTAATGGTGCAGAAAGCAGGCAAGCTAGCAGGGCGATCAGGGGCAGGCGCATGTGAAGAATTCGCTCCGAAGGGCGGCTGGACGAATGGGAATCTTGTCAGGAACTGGGATTCCTCGACCGCCATCATGGCACACCCACCCGGGATACGGCGGACTCGAGGTGGCCTAGGAGCAGCGGGCCAGAGTTGCGATCCAAGGCCGGCCTGTTATGCAGGTGGACGTACGCAGTCCTTCAAGCCGACAGTTCCTCATTTCGATGATTCCGAAGGCCTTTGCGTCAATCGTAGGGTTCTGCTGTGCATGGCGGCTGAGTTCCATTGCCGAGACGTCCTAAGCCGGGACGTCGGCACTGGCGGCCCCTGCCCGTACGGCCGATCCGCATCGGCTGGCTTATCGGTAGAGATCTGCAAGTGGTCCTTGAGCTGCGACCACCGAGACTCAGCAGGACCTCAGGCGAGACCCGTCGGCTGACTTGGCCTGTCCCACCAACGCGCTGTCGGGCAGTGCTGCGGCCAACTCTCGTCGGCGCGCCGGCAGCACGCCGGCCATCCACTGCGATTCTGCGCTTGGATCGTGCAATGGGAGAAGCAGGGTTACACTTGGTCGCTCCCGCCGGTTGGTCTCCATGAGCGCTTATTAATGGCGACCGCCTAGAAGTAGTGGGCCAGTTGGGGACGACGCCTTCGGGGAGGGTTGCCAATCCTGCTCCCGACGAGACGGGAAGAGCGCGCCGGCCACGAAAGCACACATCGGACCGCTCGTGAGCCAGCGCAGCGCAAGCTCCTTCCATCGCTTGACTCGATCTGCCTGGTCTTGGATACTGGTCATGTGGAGACCATCAACGCATCCGACTTCAAGGCCAAGTGCCTAGCCATCCTCGATCGAGTGCAGGCGACAGGGGAGCGGTTGGTCATCCTGAAGCGCGGGCAGCCAGTTGCGGAACTCGTGCCGGCCAGTCGAACGCACGCAAAGTATGCACAGATGGAGCTCAAAGGCACGGTGATCGTCGCCGGCGACATAGTTGAGCCGGCGGTACCGGAGGAGCACTGGGACAGTCTGGCGCGATGACGGCGCTTCTCGATACCCATGTCCTGATCTGGTGGCTGAACGGCAGCGACCGGCTGTCGCCGGCCCAGCGGGAGATTATCGGCCAAGCCAACGCGGAGGCTCCGCTTCTCGTGTCTGACATTTCCCTTTGGGAGGTGGCAACATTGCACAGTCTGGGCCGGATTCACGTCACGACTCCCCTGCGGACCTGGCTCGAGAAGGCAGTGGCTCCGCCTCTGGTGCGGAGGCACGGCATCTCCCCCGCGATTGCCGCGGAGCTGGCAACGCTGCCTGACTCCTTTCACCGCGATCCAGCGGACCGAATCCTCGTGGCAACAGCGCGCGTGCTTGGCGCAACGCTGTTGACACGGGACCGCAGGATAATCGGGGCTGGGCTGGTCGGCACGGTGGCCTAGGTCAGGTTCGTGGGAAACTGCCAACGAACTCTAGCGGGAACATTCAAGCTGGACTCAAGTTCCCGACCTGCCTTGGCCCATAGGCGCCAACTCATGGGGACCGCCTAGAGGTAGTGGGCCAGTTGGGGACGACCCTTTCGGGGAGGATCTGGCAATCCCTTCGAGATTGAACTCCAGTCGGAGAGCGTTTCGGGCAGCGTGACTGGCGGTTCGATGGCGCACCGCGCTTGGATCAAGATGAGTGAGACTCCACGCCAGGCGCTGCGCGGCCGCTTCCCGCGCCAAGTCATAACCCCAGGGGGGATTGAGCTTGCGGGTGGTTCCGTTTCCCGACCAACAGAGCCCACGTGCTCCTTGATCTGCGCCCGCCAAGCCTCAGCAGAACTCCCACCGAGACCCGAGGACTGACTTGGCCTGTGTTGACAACAACACGCTGTCGGGCGGTGCCGCAGCCAACTCTCGTCGGCGCGCTGTCGGTACCCAGTCCATCCACTGCGCTTCGGCATTTGGGGCCAGAAAGGCGAGACGGAGAATCACACTTGGCCTCTCCCGCCGATCGGTCCCTCCACCACCGAAGCTGGCCTGTCGGCCAGAAAACCGGGACAGCGCATGTTAGCTGAAGTAACGAACAGTGAAGCCGCAGATCGGGCGACTCGACAGCGGAGGTCACCCTGATCTGGCTGCCCACCCGGCCAAGGTTCGCAGATGCGTGTGTGAACTTGTGCTCACGGCCGTCGCTAGGCGTCTCCCGGCCAAGAAAGCACGCCGGTGCAACGCCTCGATCAACGAGCGGCGACGCATATTGGTATGCTCGACTCGCGTTGGCAGGTCGCAGGCGCCCTGCTGCCAAGGCGAGAGGAAATGAGTTTGCCGAAGCAAGAGAACACGAGTTTTCCGACGTCTCTCCTAGTGCTGGTCGTCGCACTTGCGGTGAGTTCCGCTCCGGCGATCGGGGGCGAATTGTATGTGGGCGTGTCCGCCGCCGCTGACCGGCTGAGTGTCGGCTACCAGAAGATTGTCGACAACACGAATCCGCAGAACTTCTCCCTCAACCAAGGTCAGACTTTCCGCGACGCGGCCTCCGGCGCGGGATTCGGTCATAGCTACGGGTTCTTGGGCGGGTACAGGATGCCGCTGAGCGTCACGGGCATATATGTGGCTGTCGAGGGAGAGATGCTCCGTCACGGTGGCGCTGCCTCTGGGCGTCTTGCAGGCGTTGGCACGTCCGACGGTCGAAACCAACTCGGCGAGGTCTGGCCTGAGAACTGGTCCGTCGGACAGGATCGAAGCTACGGAGTCACTGCTCGGCTGGGGGCTGGAATTCCATTCTTTGGAACGTGGTTTGGACCTAGCATATATGCGCTTGTGGGCTTGCGAAGGCTGAACGCGACGTTCAAGTCAGGGTTCACGGGTTGCTTCGAGGCGACCCCGTGCACAAGCCCCAACCAGTTGGTGGCGGGCTCAGAGGACTTTTCAGAGAGCTCTAGGGGATTGGTGTTCGGTGGCGGTTTGGAAAAGAGATTCGGAAGCCTCGCGCTTCGCGGTGAGGTGCGGGTGACTGATTTCTCCGCGGCCGAGAGGATCAGTCGATTCGAAGACGTGTTCGTCACCGTGCCAATCACCCTGCAGCCGGACTCAATCAGCCTGGGCGCCAGCCTTGTTTGGTACTTCTAGGCTGCCGCTGGCAAGTGACTCGTGCGACCACGCTCGGGCATCTAGCGCGCCGAACACCTGCAGTCATCCCGACAAAGCCGGATGATCGAACTGTCACGATCACCCTAGGTGACGCGCTGGTCGAAACTGCGGCTTCACGCCACCAACCTAGCCCTCGTGACCTAGGTTGCGCAGTTCATACGCGACAACGTTCTCGCAGAGCGGAGTTCGCCGGCGCAGGACTGGGGCACGGCCACTGGACGACACTCCGACGGCGACCGCAATAGCGATACGCCAGCGTGCGGTGATCCTCTTGCGGCGGCACTGATCCCCGGCGGCTCGCCGATTGAGGAGTTGAGGGGTGGGGCTGCCGTCCCAACAGGCCTGTCCGTGCTCGCTGAAGTCCTCCTGTGCAGGCAATCAGGGCAATGTCTTGCTGGCCCCAAACACTCCGCGCAGGCCCAGCCAGTCAAAGGAGCCACCCACCCCGGAATGGTCTGCACCAAGAAAGTGCCCCAGAAGCCAGTCTTGGCCCGTTGAGGAGTGAAAGAGACCGTCGATTACCGGAATCCCGAGCCAGGTCATGTCAGACCGCGGATCGCCGCCAGCCGAATCGGTGATCTGGCTGAATCGGACGTTCGCCACGACATACGCCGCCTGCTCGAGCGCGATTACCGCCTCGCCGCGCAAGATCCCTCCCCCGGCCGGACCCTCTCGACCATCCGTTGCAAGCACTGTTCCGACCCAACTCGCGCTGAGGTCCGAGGGCGTCGAATGGCTTGCCAGCCCGCTCAGGAGCGCCACAGATGCGATCGGCGCGTCACGCGGTTGCTCCCCGCCGCCCTCCGGGTAAATGGATGCGACCGAAAAGAACCCGCTGTCCAGCCAGCCGGCATAGGCATGGATGTCCGTGAGCGAGTGCCCGATGCTTACCGACGAGAAGCTGTGCTCGCTCACCTGTCCGACAGCCGATTCCGGGGTGGACACGGAGGCTATCAACTCTTCGACCGCGGCCACGAGCCCCAGTTCTCCCATCGTGCTGACCGCACTCGTGGAGGCCGCCGCGACGATGTGAACGACCCTATCGCGGCCTTCCGGCCTTGCCTGCGGGCCGATTGGGACTCTGGTGGCGTTGAAGCCTCCCGAGAGATCGTCTCGCTCGAAGATTCCTGAGACGCCTTCGTAACGCTCGCCAACAAAGGATCCGCGCAAGAAGCCTCCCTCGTCTGTGCCGAAGACGCCTGCGACAAGTGGTATCCCGCTCCATGCGATGTCTCCGCGCGCAAGCCCGGCATCGACGTCGCGAACTCTCGTGAACTCCACGTCAACCATCGGTTCGGCGTCAAGGTCGATCTGAACGAGTGCAGCACCCTCGACCTGGTTCCCCCTGGTAGCCGAGTCGCTTGTGTCGGTCGCCACCATTTCGCCCCGCCATGTCGCCAAGCCACGCGAAGGTTGGGTGACCGTGCTGAAGCCCCAGCTCGATAGGACGCCAGTTTCGAGCAGAGGGTCTTGGGGCAACGCGTCCTCAGCACCGGGAATGAGGGACGAGATCGGAAGGGCGATCGATGTCGAGTTGGAGCCGAAGGCCCCGTAACCGTCGCCAGCCGCGAACCCGCGCGTTTCACCGAGCCCCCCGAGTCCCAGCACGTTGGCGTCGCCTACCTCGCCGAATCCGGTCGATACGGTAGAAGTGAAGCGCCCCGACTGCCTGCCCATGCCGTCTGTGTAGCCCACAAACTGCAGCGTCGTCACCATGTCGGGAAGAGGAGAATCCCGGTCGACGACTGGGCGCGACTCGCCGGAGATCGCCGCGCCATCCATTTCCATCCCGGGTGGTTCGCCTGCGACGAATCCGGTGGCCAGCCCGAGGTTCGGGCCGGACAGGACGAAGTCGAGCAGGGCTGCGATTTCTCCACCTCTGAACTCCGGTCCCTCGCCAAGACCCTGTCCGGGGACTCCACCACGGCTGGCGCTGAAGGCCCCCGACAGCCCCTGCCACTGGAACATGCCTCCAGCCTCCCCCTGACCATCTCCAAGGAACAGCCCGCGGATTCCAGACTCAGGCCCTCCCTCCCCAAACGTTCCATCCTGCAACGCCAAGTCACTCCAAGAAAAGGACTCTCGCGTGCTTCCGTCGGCGAGGCTCACGAGGTTGGTGAAGGAAACGTTCACCGTGGGATCAGCCCCACCGACAACTTGAACGGTGACATCGCCGACGATTGGAAGTTCACCCGAATCGCCCGAAGAGCTCGGTACGGCGAACACCCGGCCAGACCACACCAGCGGATCATCGGCTGGATTCATGGCCAAGGCCCCCGGACTCGGGGCAAAGATCGCCCGGCTGACGACCTCTGGCTGAGCACCTCCGGGCCCCATCTGGCCGGGCGTACCGGAGGAGGCACGAGAACGCACGGCGCCAAAACTCCCGTTCGCCGAGTTCGCGACGAGGGCATCAAGGATCGACAGGGCGAAGTCTTCCGGAAGCCGGGCATCGAATCGGACTCTCGAGAACACCAGATCCCACAACTCGGACCGTCCGTTAACCACGGTAACCAAAGGCACGCTCGCCACACCGGCAACCTGGTCCGTGCCTTCGGAGATCGGAACGGCCTCCACGGTCTGCCCGGGTAAGCTGGCCGCAAGACCTGCCAAGGTCAGTGCGACGGTCCATGAAGTGCTGCGCAGCGCCATCATAGATTCAGTATCGGGCATCCCCACTCGGTTTGCCCTCAGCCTGCCCGCGAGCCCTGCCTCGGAGCCTCAACGGGCTCGTGAGAGCCCCCGCGTCAACTTCGGCACGCCGGGGGCGGCACCCGTCGTCGGGTACAATCTACCGGGCTGATGCGGGCCGGGAGGAGCGTCGGAGTCCTATCGGCAGGCATTCTGCTAGCTGCGTGTTCCGCGCCCCAAGGACCATACCCGGCCAGAGAGATCAAGCTCATCGTGCAGGCCGCCCCCGGAGGGACATCGGACACGGTCTCCCGAGTGATGGCCTCCCTCGCTGAGAGCCGTCTGGGTGTTCCGATCGTTTGCGAGAACCGCCCCGGCGCCAGTGGAGCACTGGCCTTTTCCTTCGTCGCACGGCGGTCCCCCGACGGCTACACGATCGGCCACGCGCCCGTCGAGATCGCCATCGTCCGCTCCCTTGGGTACGCGGACATAGGCCCATCGGACGTGTCCCTGATCTGCCTCGTCTCCAAGACCGCGCCCGCGCTGGTAGTCCAAGCGGACGCCCCATGGCTAACCTTCGAGGAATTCATCACCGAGGCGAAGGGCGGTTCAGGGGGCGTCGTGATGGCAAACTCCGGCATCGGGTCCATCTGGCACTTCAACATCCTGCTGATGGAGCAGGGTACAGGCGCGCGCTTCACTCACCTGCCGTACGGAGGCTCGACGCCGGCGCTGGTGTCCGTGATTGGCGGACACTCGGACGGAGCGGTGGCGGGCGTGGGAGAGGTGGTGTCCCACGTGCAGTCGGGCACGCTTCGTGCGCTCGCGGTGTTCGATGCCGAGCGCTCTTCCGTGCTGCCGGATGTGCCGACCACCCACGAGCTCGGGTATCCGATCGGTACGCCCGCATGGAGCGGTTTCTTCGGGCCGGCAGGGATCGATGAAGAACGCGTCGCTCAGCTGGCGGACGCGTTCGAGGTGGCCTTCGGGAGCCCCGAATGGGCCAAGCTTTGCCGCGAGCGCGGAATGCAGCCGCTCTTCCTGGGGCGGGAGGACTTCGAATCGTTCGCGCTGCAGCAGCAGCAGTTCTTCGAAGAGCAGGTTCCGAAGCTAGTTCGTCTGGGAGCTCCCTGAATGGTCCGCGAGGACGTGGCAACAGGCGGGGCCTTCCTGGTCTTGGGTGCGGGACTGCTGGCTTCCGGGACCATGCTCCCCGCTGGCGTGGGGGGCCTGCCCGGAGCGGGTTTCTTTCCCCAAGCGGTCGGGGTGCTGATGGCGGCCTTGGCCGCAAGTCTGGCAATCCGGGGAATCCGCCACTCGGCGACCTCGGACACGAACGGTGGAGATCTCCGCGCTGTGGCCGTGATCGCGGCGCTGCTGTTCGCCTACCTTGCTCTGTGGGGCACTGGGTTTTTCCTCGTGCGGACGGCCGTGTTCATCCTGCTGGCGCTCCGGTTCCTGGGACGGCGGTGGCTGCCCTCGCTGGCATTCTCGGCCGCACTGGTGGCGTTCGTGCACATCGCCTTCGATGCCGGCCTGAACGTGAGCCTGCAATGAGTGGCGGGGACGCGACGGCGCAAGCCATGGCCCCCGCGGAGCCAGGGTGGTGACAGCCGAACTCCTGGCGGGCCTTGCCGCGGTCCTCGACTGGCAAGTGCTGGCATTCCTAGGGGCCGGGGTTTGCCTAGGTGCGGTTTTCGGGGCACTTCCGGGCCTTACGGCCACCATGGGCGTCGCGGTCCTGACACCGCTGACGTTCTGGGTGTCTCCGGAGCAAGGGCTGGCGATGCTGCTGGGAATCTACTGCGGCGCAATCCCAGCCGGCGGCATCCCAGCAATCCTGATCAACGTTCCCGGAACGCCAGCATCGATTGCGACATCGTGGGACGGGTACGCACTGACGCGAAAGGGCAAGGCAGGACTCGCGCTGGGCATCAATGCCCTCGCCTCCGCGGCCGGCCAGCTCACCAGCATCGCTTTCCTAGCGTTCCTGGCCTTTCCGATCGCCAGCTTTGCCTTGCGGTTCGGTCCTGCTGAGTACTTTGGGCTCGCCCTGCTGGGAATCAGCCTTATGGCTGGCGTGTCGGGCGACCGCGTCCTTCAGGGAATGCTGGCCGGCAGCTTGGGCCTAGCACTCGCTCTGGTGGGCCTCGATCCGATGACGGCCTATCCCCGGTACACGTTCGGGCTCTCGGAATTCCTGGACGGGATCTCGTTCGTGCCTGTGATGATCGGCCTGTTCGGGCTCGGCGAGGTGCTCTCGCAAGTCTCCGAACGGCGGGCCCGCGCGAAAGCGGCAAGGATCGAGATCGGTCGGGTCGTGCCCAAGGCGGCCGATGCCAAGTCGCTACTTGGCTCGACGCTGAGCGGCGCGGGAGTGGGAACGATGGTCGGCGCGATCCCCGCAGCCGGTGGCGATATCGGATCGGTCATCGCTTGGGAACAGGCGCGGCGCACGTCTAAGGACAAGGGGCAGTTCGGGAAGGGCTCCTTGCGAGGGCTGGCCGCGAGCTGCTCCGCGTGCAACGCCGCCATCGGCGGGGCCATGACAACGATGCTGACCTTGGGGATACCCGGAGACGCTGTGTCGGCAATCCTCATCGGGGCGCTGCTGATCCACGGCATCCAACCGGGCCCGCTGCTGTTCGCGAACAATCAGGCGTTCGTGTTCTCGATCGTCTTTCTGCTGGTGTTCGCGTGCCTGATGATCATGGCGGTCGGCCTGCTGGGAGCCAGACCGTTGGCCAAGGTCCTCAGCGTCCCGCCGCCACTACTGTGGGCAGGGATCATCGTTTTCGGAACGGTCGGATCCTACGCCCTCAACAACGCCGTGGCAGACGTGTGGGCCATGTACGCCGCCGGACTTGTGGGCTTCGTGTTCCGCAGGGCCAGGATTCCGTTGGGCCCGCTCGTGCTCGGGCTGATCCTCGGCCCCATGATGGAATCCAACCTCAGGCGGGCGCTCATCCTGAGCGGTGGGGACTGGCTGGCGCTCGTAGCGAGGCCGATCGTGGCGGTCTTCCTGGCAGCCGCCGTGCTCTCGATTGCCTGGCCTTGGATCCGGTCCCGCAGGTCCGCATCCCGGAGCAACCTTGGACCGCCCTCAAGCGCCTAACGATATTGGGGCCCATGCGGCCCCGGACCGCTAACCTAAGGCCCGGGCGACCCGCCCGGGACCCCCTGACCAAGGCAGAAAACCCATGAGACAACTCCCTCAACAGTCCAAATGCCCGCACCTCCTCTCGGCCCTAGCAGTGGGCTCTATCGCGCTCTTGGCGCCTGTCCTGACCCATTCGGCCGATGGTGACGCAGCGCAGGCCTGGCTGCAGTGGCGCGGGCCGCACAACAATGGCGTGGCCGAGAGCGACGCTGCCCTCCGCTTCTCGGATTCCGAGAATGTGACGTGGCGCATACCGATTCCCGGAAAAGGGCACTCGACGCCGGTAATCTCGGGCGGGAAGCTGTTCCTGACCACGGCCGTGGTCTCCGAGAAGGACGACGGGGCGGGCGCGCTTCCGCTGTACGACTTCCTAGTCATGGCCTTCGACAAGGACACCGGCGAAGAGATCTGGCGCAAGACGGCCACCAGCAAGAAGCCGCACGAGGGCTACCACCGCAGGTACGGCAGCTTCGCGTCGAACTCGCCCGTCACAGATGGGGAGATCCTCATCGCCAGTTTCGGGTCCCGCGGCTTCTACGCCTACGACATGGACGGCAATCTGCTCTGGCAGAAGGATCTGGGGCCGCTGTACATGCGCAATGCCTTCGGGGAGGGAGCCGCCCCCGTCCTGCACGAGGACAAGCTGATCCTGCAGAACGACCACGAGGGCGACTCTTATGTTGTTGCGCTCGACAAGGCAACCGGGGAGGAACTCTGGCGCGCCGCCCGAGACGAGCGCAGCAGCTGGGCCCAGCCGGCGGTGGTCGAGCATGACGGCCGCAAACAGCTGGTGACCAGCTCGGAGAGACTTCGCACCTACGACCTCGAGACCGGGGAGCTGATTTGGGAAGCAGGCGGGCTGGGCCCCAACGCGATTCCTGCGGTCATTGACGTCGGAAACGACATGGTGATCGCAATGACGGGATACCGCAACCCAAACCTGCTGGCCGTCCAGCTGGGCGGCACGGGTGACCTGACGGGCAACGACAGATTCGTGAAATGGACGAATCAAGTGGCCAACGCATACAGTGCCTCCCCAGTGCTGCACGACGGCATCCTGTACTGGGTCACCGACCGTGCAATTGCCAGCGCTTTCGACGCAGAGACCGGGGAGAAGCACTACCATCAGCAGCGGCTTCCGGAGTCTTATTCGCTGAAGGCATCGCCCGTTGCGGCGGGTGGGAAGCTCTACATCGCAACCGAGCAGGGGGATGTCGTCGTCCTGAAGCTTGGCAAGGAGTTCGAGGTGCTGGCGGTCAACAAGATGGGGGAAGAGATCTTCATCGCATCGCCCGTCGTGGTGGACGGCAAGATGTACCTGCGAAGCGAGGACGAACTCTTCTGCATCAGTGAGGGTTGAGGCGGACGCCAATGACCTGCATGCGGCCACACCTGAGGGGCCCGGCACTAGCCGCGATCGCCGCCCTGGCCATCGGCGCTGCCACCTCCGCCAGAGCGGCCAACGCCGTCCTGATCGTCTCCGACGACCAGGGATACGCGGACATCAGCTGTTACCCCGGGGCCGACGAGGCGCGGACGCCGAACATTGATCGTCTGGCCGCCGAGGGAGTGCGGTTCACGAACGGGTACGCGAGCTGCCCGGTGTGCGCGCCCACCCGGGCGGGCCTGCTGACCGGCCGCTACCAGCAGCGGTTCGGCTTCTACGAGGCGTCCGACTCACGCGCCGGCCTCCCCACGGACGAGGTGACGCTTGCGAACCTGCTCCAAGACGCCGGCTTCGCGACAGGAGTGTTCGGCAAGTGGCACCTCGGCTACACGCCCGAGCACCGACCGGTGCGACGCGGGTTCGACACGTTCTACGGCTTCCTCGGACACGGGGGCCATGACTACTTCGACCTCTCGATCAGCGATGAGGCGACATCCATCTACCGCGACGCCGAGCCCGTTGCGGACAGCGGCTACCTGACCCGCAACATCACCCGCGAAGCGGTGCGTTTCATAGAGCGGCACCGCAATCGGCCGTTCTTCGCCTATATCCCCTACAGCGCCGTGCACAACCCGCTGCAGGCACCGCCGGACTACGTGCGCCGCTTCAGCGAGCCTGATCCGAGAAGGAACACCTATCTGGCGATGCTGACGATCCTCGACGAAGGCGTGGGCCAGATTCTCGACGCCCTCGACCGCCTCGAACTCGCCGAAGACACACTTGTCGTGTACTTCTCCGACAACGGCGGCGCCCGAGGCACGACAGCGGACAACGGACGGCTGCGCGGCTTCAAGCACAGCGTGTTCGAGGGAGGCATCCGCGTGCCGTTCTTGGCCCGCTGGCCGAGGCGCATCCCAGCAGGCCTGGTCTCGGACGAGCCCGTGATCTCGATCGACGCCTTCGCAACCATCTTGGCCGCCGCCGGAGTGGACGTGCCCGAGGGAGTGCCGCTCGACAGCCGCGACTTCCTCCCGGCCGCCCAAGGCCGCCCGTTGGAGGCGCCGCTGCACGGCGCCCTGCACTGGAACTGGGTGGACAAGGGATCGCCAGTCGGATGGGCGATTCGCCAGGGCCGGTGGAAGCTGCTGGCGGACAAGGGCGAACCGGAGCTCTACGATCTTGAAGCGGACATTTCGGAGGAGCGCGACTTGGCCAAAGCCCACCCACAGGTGGCCGCAGAGCTGCTCAAGGCGTATAGGGCTTGGGAAGCCGGGACGGCCCCTCGTATACGAAGGCCGCGTCGGAGCCAGTGAACTTGCGGCATCACGGCCGGGCGGCCCCGGGCAAATCCGGAGCGCCTCGGCCAACCAGAGCTCTCGCCTCGGGGCGTTCCGTGCCTTCAGTCAAGACATAGCGCTGGTTGCCCGCCATCCCAGTCCAGCTCTGCTCCAGACCACTGGGCCACACCACGCGCAGCTCGTCGACCGAATCGCTGCTCCCGAGCCCAAAATGCAACGCAAGGTCGTTCTGCGAGAGGTAGCTGCCGCCGGAAATCACCGCTTGTAGCGCGGTGCGCCCGCCGGCAGTCAACTCTACGCGCGCGCCGATGCCGCTGCGGTTTGACTGCCGTCCCCGCAGCCGGACTACGACCGCGTTGCCCGGCCTTGCTCGGTTCTTGAGTACGGCAGGGGGGGCATTGACGTTCACCACCACGATCTCGGGGTGGCCGTCGCCGTCCAGGTCTCCGGCCGCGAGCCCCCGGGCCGGGCGAGGTTGCTGCAGGGCGGGCCCGGACGAGTCGGTAACGTCGGCGAATGCACCGTTGCCGAGGTTCCGGTACAGCAGCGTCAGCTGCCGATAGCTCTCCCCGATCGGGGCCGCGTCGACCTCTGGGTAAACGTGCCCGTTGGCCAGCATGAGGTCGGGCCAGCCGTCCTCGTCTGCGTCCACAAACAGGGCGCCCCATCCCAGCAGCTGCCGAGTTCCGAGGCCGGCGTCGCGGGACAAGTCCTCGTAGAACACTCCGTCCTCGTTGCCGTACAGGGACGGGAGGTCGCCCGAGAAGTTGGTCTTGGCCACATCGAGGAAGCCGTTGCCGTCATAGTCTGCGACCGCGATCCCCATGCCTGCCTGAAGCTGACCGTCAGCGCTGTAGGCGACGCCGGCTTCGGCCCCAATCTCCGTGAATGTGCCGTCGCCGTTGTTGCGGTACAGCAGGCTGGGTGTCATGTCGCAGGCCACGTAGACGTCGACGTTCCCGTCCAGATCGAAGTCGGCGGCGGCTACACCGAGGGCGTAGCGGCCCCCAGGGGCGAGGATTCCGGCCTGTTGCGAGACGTCTTCGAAGCGCCCTAACCCCCGGTTGCGGTAGAGCGCGTTCCGGGCCATCGGCAGCCCGCGCGGGCCGCACATGACCGGCACGCCCTTCCACTCGCACGCGCCGCTGGATCCAGGCGCCGGTGTGGTCGCCGGATCGAAATCGACGTAGTTCGCCACGAAAACATCCAGCAATCCGTCCGAGTCGTAGTCCAAGAACGAGCAGCCGGTGCCCCAGCGCGGCCCGTCGCCGGACTGGTCGAGGCCCCCGCTGGCGTCCTCGAAAGCGCCTCGCGTGTTTCGATAGAGCACGTTCTTCCCGTATCGCGTCAGGAGCAGGTCTTCCCACCCGTCATTGTCAAAGTCCCCGACGCACACCCCCTGGCCCCAGCCCTTTGCGGTCAGGCCGAGCCGCGCAGCGGCCTCCTCGAAGCGGCCGCTCCCGTCGTTTACGTAGAGCATCGATCCGGGGCTGCGCCCGAGGGGTTCAAGCTCGAACGTCGTTCCGTTCACGACCAGTACATCGTTGTCGCCGTCCCGGTCGAAGTCGAAGATGGCCGCCCCGGTGCCGGTCGTCTCCAATATGTAGTCACTGGCGTTCCGGCCTCCGAATGTGACCGGAGCGGAGATCCCGACGCGCTCGCCGATGTCTTCGTAGGCAGCGGGCGCTGCGGACAGCGAGGCAGTCGCAGCGATGGCGGCGATTGCGAGGCGGAGCGGCAAGGCCCGTGGGGACTGGCGGGACTTGACGCAGGACATGGGCCGAGTTTCAGGGACGCATCGCGTTCCCCAGCCTTCCGACTGCACCGGGATCCGCGGGCTAGGGAGGTCTGGAACGTCGATCAGGCCAAGAGTTCCTTCACGACATGCCCGTGCACGTCCGTGAGGCGGAAGTCCCGCCCGGCGTGGCGGTAGGTCAGGCGCTCGTGGTCCAGCCCGAGGCGGTCCAAGATCGTGGCCTGGAAGTCGTGGACAGTGACGGGAGCATCGGCGATGGAATGCCCAATCTCGTCGCTGGCACCATGCACGATACCGCCCTTGACGCCGCCTCCGGCCAGCCACGAACTGTAGACCCTTGCGTGGTGGCCGCGCCCTTCCGTGCCCGGCGAGGGGCATGTCGGCGTCCGGCCGAACTCGGTTGTCCACACCACCAGCGTCTCGTCCAGCAGGCCTCGGCTCTTCAGATCCCGAATGAGGGCGCCCGTGGGCTGGTCGACATTCTTGGCCAGCCGGTTGTAGGTGGCCATCTTGGCGTGGGTGTCCCAGTTGCGGTCAATGCTGGTCCCGCCGTCGATGAGCTCCACGAAACGGACGCCTCGCTCGATCAGCCGGCGCGCAACGATGCACTGCCAGGCGAAGCCATCGGTGCTGCCCCGCTCCAGGCCGTACATCCTGAGCGTGGCGTCAGATTCTCCCGACAGGTCGAAGGCCTCAGGCGCCTCAACCTGCATGCCGAAGGCGGTCTCGAACGACTTGATCCGCGCCTCAAGGTTCGAGTCCCCCTCACGGCCTTGCAGATGTTGCCGGTTGAAGAACTCCAGGAGGTCGAGCTCCGTGCGCTGCTGGTGGGCCGTCGTGCGCCGTCCCATGTGGGCGATCGGCTGGTCCCCCGGAACGATTCGCGTCCCTTGGTGCAGGACGGGGAGGAAGTCCGAGCCCCAGACTTGCCCTCCTGCGTAGGGAATCTCTGGCGCGACCACCATGAACGAAGGCAGGTTCCGGTTGAACGTGCCCAATCCGTAGCTGACCCACGATCCGATGCTGGGACGGTTGAATGTGGCGGAGCCTGTGTGGATTCCCAGGGTGGCCCCGAAGTGGTCGCCGTTGATGTTGGTCATCGAGCGGACGAGGGCGATCTCGTCGGCCACCCCTCCGATGTGCGGGAAGAGGTCGCTGATCTCAGTGCCGCACTCGCCGTAGCGTTGGAACTCCCAGTCAGAACCCTTGTAGACGCTGCGCTTGCCCTTGGGCTGGTCGTGGTGCTCACGCAAGTAGGGCTTGGGGTCGAAGGTGTCGACATGCGACACCCCGCCGGTCATGAAAAGGAAGATGACGTGCTTGGCCTTGGGGGCGAAATGGGGCGCCTTCGGCGCCAAGGGGTCGGCGCCCTCGCCCGCCAGCATTTCGGAGAGCAAGCCTGGCAGAATCAGGCCACCTCCCGCGAGCGAACGGATCACGTGCCGCCGATTCGGGCCTTCGCTGCGCACCATGGCACTCTAGATAATATCGCCAAAGGCGGCCGCATGAAGCGCTACGACTTAGTCTTTCTCATTCTCGCGGGATTCTTCGTGGCCAGCCTCGTTCTGGCGAACGCATTTGTGTTCAAGTTCATCGACGTACCCCTGCCGATCATCGGTGTGGCCACCATCAGCCTAGGGGTGCTGCCCTACCCGATCACGTTCCTGTGCACGGACCTGATCAGCGAATTGTACGGCAAGAAGAGGGCGGACGCGATGGTGATCACGGGAGCGGCGGTCATGGCGTACATGCTGGTTCTGCTGGAGGTGGGCAAGGCCGTGCCCGTCTCTCATTTGCAGGATGAAGCCACCCAGGAGCACTTCTTGGCCGTCTTTGGCCAGAGCACACGGGCCATCATCGCAAGCGTGATGGCATACCTCATGGCGCAGCTCATCGATGTCCGCCTGTACCACTTCTGGCGCAAGCTGACTGGGGGGCGTCACCTGTGGCTGCGCAACAACGCATCGACGATGCTGAGCCAGCTCATCGACACGTGCGCCGTAGTGACAATCCTGTTCTACGGCGTCTGGTCTTGGTCCGCGATCGGCGCCGTGATCGCGGCAAGCTACGTGTTCAAGCTGCTGGTGGCCGCCGCCGACACGCCACTGATGTACGTCGCCACGTCACTGCTCTCCGACATCCAGGACGAGTCCCGCAGGCGCGGACTGATCCACGAAGCGGACTGATCGACCCGCCGCTGGGCAGCCTTCAAGCCTCTTTGACCACCCGCAGATTCACCGACTCCACGAGATGGCCGACAGTCTTGCGGAAATCGACCATGTGCGGCGCGCGGGAATGCGCCTGCAGCGCGTCCATGCTCTCCCACCTCTCCACAACGGTCAAGCGGCGCGGGTCGAGCGATTGGACCGGCCAGCCGGCGTCGGCATCGACACAGGGCGTGTACTGAACGCACCCCTGCTCTGCAAGGACCTTCGGAACGTTCTGCTTGAACAGAGAAACGTACTCTTGCAAATATCCCGGCTTGACGAGGATCGATGCGATCACATGAACCATGGCTGACCCCATTCTCGCAATCCGGCGCGCTTCGACCTTCACCGCAACGCCTCTGGCGGCGGCCGTGTGGTCGATGTGGACGAGCGCAACCGATGCTTGCGCACCCGAGCCTTGCGGGGGGAATCATCTACTGCCGCAGACGTGCTCGAGGCACGCACCCGCTCAGAGAGCCTTGGCGACCGCAGTCCGGCTCGGCCAGCGGTCGGTGCAGCGGGACGGCCCCCCGCGCCGGACAGCCCGACGCCTACCATGGGGACGGGACGACCGTGGGCTCGCAGGCGCGCGGCGAATGGGTTTGCAGAGCCAAAGCCAGGCTATTCAGCGCATCCTCGACGGCGGACTTGCAGACCGCCTGCCAGTCACGTTCTCCGTATACACGCTGGACCGTATCAAGGACTGGCAGCGCCTATTCCCCGCTGAGCAGCGCTACTTCGAACGGCTGTTCGGCCTGCTGGACCGATCGGACCCCAAGGCAGTGGAGGAACTGTTCGCGCCGCTTGTTGCGGTCGAATCCAAGATGGGGATCGAGGGAGGCATCTGGAGAGGGTCGAAGTTCACGCTCGAGCACGTCGATTTCCTGCAGCGCAACCGCCACCTCGCGGAATGGCGATCAGCAATCGCTGCGATCTTTGCCAAGGTCGATCCGATCCTCGACGCGGAACTCGTGCGCTCGGGCACGCCGCGGATGGCGATCGTGGTCTCCCCCCCGGAGATTCCGATGGGCCCGGACCGGATGTGGACGCGCATCCGCGAGAAGGGTCGGCTGGTCCAACTGCAGCTGGACCCTCAGCTGCCGCTGGAGGACTACCTGCCGCTCCTGCTGACGGGAGGACCGGCGAGAGCGCGTCGGACCACACTCTTCGACCTCCACGCTTCGCAGCGATCCAAGGACCGATTCAACACCTGGGTCGTAGAGGCGTCTGACCCGATCCTGCGCCTGGCGCGATCGTTCGACGGCTGGACTGGGCTGAGCTTCGAACGCATGGAGGACCTACGTAGCGCGCTAACGCGACAGGTCAACGACCTAGTGACGGAGCAGAGGATCCCGGGACCACGGCAACTGGGGGAGCGGCTGCAGAAGATGGATCCGGGAGCGCTACGCCGGGCGGCCGGGCGCGATCCCGTCATGAGGGAATTCCTGCAGTCCGTGCTGCTGAACGGGAACGGGACGCTGCTGATCAACAACACGTTCGTGGAATGGACGACACTCCAAGCGATCCGGCGCGCACGGCCGTCGCTGCTGCTGGCATCGTTCGGCATCCGGAACAAGGTCAAGCCATTCAGCAGCCTGCTGATCTACGCAGACCAAGACGAGTCCAACCCGATCCCGACACAATCCGACATGCTCGGATCCTACGTGGACCTGGAGGTCTACTACCAGTACATCTGGCAGGAGTGCGAGAAATACGCCGAGTACCGACGAAACACCGCGTACCTGTTCGTGGGCACGGGCATGGACGCGCTGCTGGCGATCGCACCGCCGGACTTTCCTCTCGGGCAGGATGGGGCGTCTAAACGTCCCGAGGAGATCTTCAGCGCATGCGCCGCATGGCTTCGCCTGGAACCATCGCAAGCCTTGTGAGCCTGCAGCGTGCACGGCCTTCGGCCGTCGGCGCGAGGGACAGGAGACAACATGGGTAAGACTGGAAACTCTCCTATGACGATCAGGCGCGCGATCCTAGCCGTCGCCCTATTTGCAGCCGCCGCAGCGGACGCAGGCAGCCAAACCGAAGAGGAGCGACTTCTGCAGGCCATCCTCTCAGGAGGTCGATTGGAGCTTCTTGGTGTGACATCTCAGGAGCGCCTGCGGCCGCTGGGGACGCTTGCACCGGGAGATCCCCCGGTTCTGGCGTTTCGCTACTTGGAGGATCGGCGCCGGCACCGCTTCGGCGAACTCGACCTGATGATGGATGACGCCGGCCACTAGTGGCCCGCAAGACTTGGTCTTGGAACACCGATCTAGAACGGATCGCAGGTACAGCGGACTTCCTCTTGATTCCCGGAGGCGATCCCTGCCAGCGGTCGCCCTTATGGGACTCTAGACCGCCAACCCCTGCTATTCGTCCTGCCCTGTATGACGCTCCCGCAGCCACTTCATTGCGGACGCAGGCGCGGCGTCCACTGAAGGCTTTGATCGGATGACCATAGCGTCTGCGAGTCCTCACTCCGCCCGACTCCCAGCGACGGGTCGGCGAGAGATCTCTGCTGATTGCCCCTCAAAGCTGTCCCACTTCAATCCCCACCCGCTGCGCCAGCGTCTCGGCCAACGCCTTGAAGTCCCGATAGCACTCCCGGACCGCGACGCCGTGCCCCCCAGTTGCGCCATCAGCCGGCTTGAGCGCGAACATTGGCTTCCTCGCCTCTCGGGCGAGCGGCTCTAAGCTGCTGTAGGGCTTGAGGGTGGCAAGGCAGTTCGGGTCAGGGTCGTTCACCGCTTGTCTCGAAGGCTGGTCTTCGACCGCGACCTCCGTTGCGTACACATCGGGGATTGCATCCCTCCAGCGCCGATACGCCCCGGCTGGCTGGTCCAGACGGAAAGCACGCTGCATCACTATGTACCCGGCGGACCGCATTGAGCCCTCCGGAGTCTCGAGATCCTCGACAGGGTTGCGATCGCGACGGGCCCTCCATTCCTTCCGCCAGCGGCGAAGTGTCGGCCCTAGGTTGTGAAGTCCTTGAAGCGAATGGATGTCGGTAGCCAGTGGAACGACTATCGCATCGGCCGCCAAGATCGCCGCCCGGTTAAGGGCGCCCAGGCTTGGCCCGACATCCACCAGAATGATCTGGGCGCCAATCTGTCTGGCTCCCATGCGGAGGACTTGCGGCAGCGCCGAGAGAAGTCGAAACGCACGTGGCTTGTGGTCCAAGCACGCGGGCCACTGGCTCGACAGCTCCTCTTCCGCGGTCGCAAGCAGCGGATCCCCAACAATCATCCCCAGACCGAGGTCCGGCTCCGCAACGTAGGGAACGGACACATCCCCGGCCCCCTCCACCAATGGACGGAGGGCACCGAATGCGGTCCGGCGCTCACCTCTCTGGGGCCAGAACGGCTCCAACTCGTGATCCTCAATGAACATGCTGGTCAGGTTGCCTTGCGGGTCGAGATCCGCTGCCAGCACATTCACGTCAAGATAGGCATACATCCAGGCGAGGTGGTAGACGAGGGAAGTCTTCCGGGCACTGGCCCTAGCGTTGAAGAAGGCGACTACCTTCATCGGGCGGGCCTGACGGTAACGGAGACGTGAGTTGGCTGAAAGTCGAACCGCGGCGCCGGATTGCCGTTCCGGCGGAGTTCCTTCCTTGCGAGTGGCACACCGAGGCCAAAGCGCTGCACGAAGCCCAAGTGGTGCATGATCTCGGCGACAAGCGGATTGCGGTAGTCTACCGTCCCGTCGCCAAACTTCTCGGGAGTCACCTGTCCGAACAGTCCGCCAGGATTCCGAATCTCGATCCGGTCGGCATACCAGTAGAGCTGGATGGGCGCATGAGTGCCCTCGTAGCTGCGATGCATCACGGCATTCCGGGCCAACTGCTGCAGCGCCGCCAGAGGATAGTCGGGCGAACGGACCTCGCGTGACGCCGTCGCCACCTCAGTGCGGACGCGGATGTTCAACTCTAGGATTTCGTCTATCTGGCACAACACATCCTCGAGCCTCCCGGTCAGCACCTTCTGGCTCCGGATCGGATCGGTGACCTGCACACCGTCGATGCGCAGGAACTGAACGTATCCACCGGGAATCCAACCCTGCGGATCCTTTCCAAAGCCCAACAGGGCACCCCAAGTCGGCAGGCCATCGACGGACAGGCGCAACGACCGGAGTTGCTGTTCCAAAGTTCGCCGATTGTCGTCCAAGACCTCCTTTGCAACCGCCTGCGGCAGGTATTGTGACTCAAAGTACCCGAGATCAAGTTCTTCGAGCGACGACTCCGCGGCCGCTCGCCTGTCGAAAGGCCGTTGCCCGGCACGTCGGCGCTCGCTCAGCCTAAGCTCTTCCTCGGGGGTGGCGAGGCGTACGGTTGGGCCAACTCTCACCCAAGTACGCCCGCGGTAGCGCACTGGCGGACTCCGTGAAGGTTCGACGATAATGGCGGCTACTTCGCACTCTGACAGGGTGTGCTTCTGGACAACGAGTGATGGGATCGGCAGAATGTTCCCGTCATCCTTGATCGCGGCCAGCTTCGTAAGGAGGTGGTCGTCAATTTCCGCATCCGAGCAGCCACCGTCATCCTCGACTCCTATGAGGACCACTCCTGGTAATCCATGGCCGGGGAGATCGTTGGCGAGGGCGCATACCGTTCTCCGAATATTCCTGAGATTGGAGGCCGAACGCTTTCGCTCCACCCGGTCCGACTCGATGTCCACCCGCAACCGATCAAGTTCCCCTCTGTCCAGAGGACTCATGCAAGGCCTCTGCGGACTCCCGCCACGCGGGGAGGCAGGCCTACCCGGAATGCTGTGAGCTCTCGGTCGTGACTGTTTGGAATACCAACTGGCATGTGCCCAATTGGACCTTCACCGTCCCACTGGAGGGCCGTCGACTTCCTCCGTGCCGCAGCGGTTACAACCGTGCCTTTGGACCGGGAGCGAGCGTCGGCGTGCGGGTAAGGTTGCTTGAGATGCTGCGTGAAGCACATCTTCGGCAAGCTGGGTCGCCCGTCACGACCACTTCCTGTTCACCCGCAGGGCTGGCGCAGGCTGGGGTGGTCGCCCGATAGGGTCTTAGGAAGTCTTCAGCTCAACCTGAGGATACTCCAAGGGCTCTGGCGCTCTGGCGCCAACTCTGTCCCGCAAGCGGTAGTGGGCATTGATGCCAGCAATCTGCCGGATCGGCCCCCCGGCGCAGATGTGCATGGCAGGTCGTCCAATTGCTGAAGGACGTACGAAGCGGCCCGATTGGAGACTTCAGCGTCGCGACGATTGATGGCATGACGTCGATCTCCCGACCACTTGGAAGCTGGGTCATCGCCTCTCCTCTTGGGAACGTAGACTGCCAGTGAGTAGCAGTTCGCTTCCTCGAGCAGAAGCTCGCGGTCAGAAGGGCGCGTCTCCATCGGGCGAGTGCATTGGCTCGTCCAGAGTTTCTAGCCAGCGCTCCAGCATTCCGTCGCTGAGCACCTGCGCACCATAGTGCCTGAACTTGCGGATCCACGGTCTGTCGGTCTTCGCTAAGGACTCCATGAGTAGCAAGTCCCTACCAAGCCGCAGGGCTTCCCAGCCTTGGTGGAGCGTGCCGCTGTGGTCTCCCGCTGTGACTATGACCGTCGCCGCGGAAAGCAGTGCCATGGTTCGATTGCGAATCGGGAAGTTCCACCGCCGGGTGGGTGACCCCAGGCAGAACTGCGAGACCAGCGCATAGCGAGCCGCGATCATATCTTGCAGTGCCTGATTTTGTCTTGGGTAGGCTGTGTCCAAGGGAGTGCCAAGAACACCCACCGTTTGTCCGCCAGCGTCGATGGCGGCCTCGTGGGCGGCGGTGTCCACGCCAGCCGCTAAGCCGCTTACCACGGTGATGTCGT
Source organism: Bryobacterales bacterium (assembly GCA_028819235.1). Classification (GTDB taxonomy): domain Bacteria; phylum Acidobacteriota; class Terriglobia; order Bryobacterales; family UBA6623; genus VXMF01. The sequence continues at coordinate 43,117 of JAPPMC010000237.1, read as the reverse complement.
GTTCCGCTAGGACCCGGGCGAGTCTGCGCGCTCGCCGGAGCGCTAGCTCATCAGCACTTCGAGATCCGATGACCGACACTCGTCGGCCGTTGCGCAGGAGCGACGCCCGACCGGCAACAAAGAGCCGCTCCGGTGCGTGCTTCCGCTCATACTGACTGAGCGGTCCTAGTAGCTCACTGGTTCGGAAACTCTTGACAGTCGTGGTCGGGGGGCTGTTCCTCAACCGCGTGGATTCCACTTCTCAGCCCTAGGATCGCAGAGTAGCTGTAGCTTCGGGAGCCACCTCCGAAGCGCATGTGCCCTGTCCCACAACGAGAACCATTCCGGAGCTAGTGCGCGAATGAGAGGAGAACCCCTAACACCACTATGCGAGATCACACCGCAGCGCAGCTGCCAGGCACTCGCCTCAGACTCAGTCTGCTCAGAGCACTTCACTGCTGCGTACCACTGGGCAAGCAGAACAATGCACCCACTACCTGCCAAGATCGCTATTGAGCCTCAGGCCAAACGCGACTTGCGCATGTTGAGAGTGCGGATGCAGACCTCGCGAAGGTTCCGATCGCAGCCTCTAGCGTTGAAACTCGGTTTGGCCGCGTTCTGTCGGCTTTGCCGAAGGCATACGATCTCGCCCTCACCGCCCGGCCGGGGCACAATCCGCTCTAGACGCCCGCGCTCGCCCTCGACCTGAGCGATCTAATCCGCCTGCAGCGCACTCGTGAAGTGTTGCGGTCGGTCTCCATCGAGTGGAGAGTAGCATGAAGCAAGAAGTCGTGTCCGGCATGAATCACCGGCAGCGGGCGGTCGCACGTACGTCCCGTGGACGAACTACGATCCGGTCCCCGACGCGCAAGTGGCCCGGTTTGGGTAAGACGAGCCGGTGAGCGATGCAGACGCCACGTTCTTGCTGAACACGATGGAGGAGTGTGATGGCCCGGTTCACGTGGATCAAGGCCGGTAAGGGGAGAGGCGTCAAGGCCTGGATGGAAGGGGTCCCATTCGACTCCAACACCTTGGACCAGCTGAAGCGCACTGCCCGGCTCCCATTCATATACAAGTACGTCGCGGCCATGCCGGACGCGCACTTTGGACTCGGCTCGACCGTCGGGTCCGTCATTCCGACTCAGGGTGCGATCGTGCCGGCCAGCGTCGGGGTGGACCTCGGGTGCGGGATGATGGCCTGCCGCACGGGGTACGTCGCGGAGGACCTCGACAGGCTGCCGGCCCTGCGCCGCGAGATAGAGAGGGCGGTCCCCCACGGACGCACAAACCACGGCGGCCCTGGCGACCGAGGTGCGTGGGGCAGCCCCCCGGCCCGCGTCGTCCGCAAGGCGCAGCGCCTGTTGCCCTCCCTCACAGAGGTGCTGGAGAAGCACCCCCGAATCGATCGCAGGGGCAGTCTGCGCGACCGGGCCTCCCGGCAGCTCGGGACGCTCGGCGGGGGCAACCACTTCATCGAGGTGTGCCTCGACCGCGACAAGCGCGTCTGGGCGATGCTCCACAGCGGGTCCCGCGGCGTCGGCAACGCGATCGGCCAGTTCTTCATCGCCAGAGCGAAGGAGGAGATGCGCCGCTGGCACATTCAGATCCCGGACGCGGACCTTGCATACTTGGCAGAGGGCTCCACATACTTCGACGACTACGTGCGCGCGGTCTCGTGGGCGCAAGGATACGCCTGGGCCAACCGGGAGGTTATGATGCGGGCCGTGCTGGGAGCGCTCGACCGGACGGTCGGCCGCGGCGAGTCCCAGCCGCCGGACGCGACCGTCGTCCACTGTCACCACAACTACGTCGCCAGGGAGCACCATTTCGGGAAGAACGTGTGGGTGACCCGCAAGGGGGCCGTGCGGGCCCGTGCGGGGGACATGGGCATCATCCCGGGCAGCATGGGCGCCAGGTCCTACATCGTCCGCGGGAAGGGCTGCCCCGACTCGTTCCACTCCTGCTCGCACGGAGCAGGCAGGGCCATGTCCCGCACCGCCGCCAAGCGAGCGTTCACCGAGGAGGACCACGCCCGGGCGACCGCCGGCGTGGAGTGCCGCAAGGACGCGGGGGTGCTGGATGAGACGCCGGGCGCGTATAAGCCCATCGAAGCGGTCATGAGGGCCCAGCAGGACTTGGTCTCGGTCGTCCACACGCTCAAACAGGTCGTCTGCGTGAAGGGGTGAGGCGTGAAGTTCCTCACGGCCTCGAGGCACTACCCGCCGGGCGCCGCGACCGCTGCAGACGGAACGACCACGATGCTGGATCTCGAGCTGGGGGCGAACGGTCCGTAGCGGCTCGCCGCAACAGTCGTACCCGGACCGCTCGCTTCCGGCTGCGCGTTCGCATAACTGCCGGACTCGCGCGCATGGACACATTCGCCATGCGGAGGATCCGGGCAACGGTGTACTGGGGGCTGCCGGGCTACGTTCAATGGGCATTGGCATCGGAAGCCGCCCTGTCGCTGGCGAGCTTTGCCATGCTCCTGATGGACGGCCGCTCGGCGCGCTTCGTAACCGCTTGGATCTTCACATTGGCCTGCTGCCTGTGCGTCTGTCGGTGAGCCCGGCCGATGCTCGCGGTGTGCACAAACCAGGACAGATCTTCCGGTACGCCTACCGGCTGAATGGGGGCAACGCATCGGAATCGACGCTCGGGAAACGACACCCCCACCATCGGTTTGGGGACATAGGCATCCGCCGGTGGGACCTGACCCAAGCGAGAGCGATTCTTGACTTGGCCGCACGGGTCCACGCTGGGGGAATTGTCGGCAAGGGTGCCGAGGTCGCCGCGGATGCGGTAATCGGGGAACATTCTGTCATCGGCCCCGACTCGACCGTCGGCAAGCGCGTCCTGATGGGGGCGTACTTGGCGGTGGGGCGGCGCGTCACCGTCGGGTCCGAGGCGGACCTGCAGGCCGATGTCGGCCTCGGGGAGGGGAGCACCATCGGGGCACGCTGGAACGTTGGCGAACTTCGAAGCGGGCATCGAAGTCGGCAAGGGCAGCATCGACTCCCAGCACAGTCCGCGCAGAAGCGCGGCGGTCAGCAAACACGAGCCAGCGCGGCGGTCCAACTTGCCTTCCAGTGCTGTCGGGCCAACTCCGTTGGCGGTCACCCACTAGGCGAGTTTCGACTGGCAATGCTTGGGCCCGTCTGCCACCGCATGCGCATCCGTTGAGCCCAACATCGGGGCCGGGACGCAACGACCCCGCCCCCTACGACAACAACCCGACGGCGTTCCCACATGCGGACTCAGGGATCGCAGTTTGCCGCTGGCCGGCCAAGTGCCATGGCGTAGGAATTGGAGAGACTCGCTGAACGCCGCCGTGGCAAACTGGAGACGCTGGGCGGCGGCGCGTGCGAAGCGGGCGACGCCAGAAGTGAGGGCCTCGAGCACGAAGGCGCATGCCGGGGCTGCCAGCGAATGGCCGGCGCCGAAGACCGTGACTTGGCCCCGAACCGGCAGGAGACGCGCTCTCGCGTCGATCGGCGCGTTGTTGCTGCTGGCGGCCCAGCCCGGGCGAGCCGATCGGGACCTGGTCGAGGGGCTGAGGCTGTTCGAGGCGGGTGAGTACACCAGGGCGGCGGAACGGTTCGCAGCATCGGAGGATCCCCGTGCGAACACGCTGGAAGCGGTCGCGAAAGCCTCGATTGGCCAGTGCCAAGATGCCCTGTCTGACCTCTCAATCAGGGCAGCCGGGCCGTCAGATCCTTACGTTTCGAAACTCGCTGCGCTGGCAGTCGCCCGCTGCTCAATCGCGGAGAAGCGCTTTGACGCCGGACTCTCAACGCTCTCGGAACTGCTGAAGTTGCAGCCTGAAGACCCAGACGTCCTTTATGAGATTGCCCGCCTGCACCTCAAGGGCTGGAATGAAGCCGTTGCAGCCATGTTTGCGAAGGCGCCGGCTTCCTTCCGCGTGAATCAGCTCTCGGCGGAGATCTTCGAAATTCAAGGGCGCTATGACGAGGCGGTTAGGGAATACCGGAAGGCAATAGAAAAGGCACCGGCGACGCTCAACCTGCGTTACAGGCTCGGAAGGGCGATCCTGATGCGGTCACACGAACCGAGCGCACTCGAAGAGGCACTGGAGCAGTTTCGCGCCGAGCTCCAGCTGAATCCGCACGACGCGGTCGCGGAGTTCCAAGTCGGCCAAATTCTGCAAGTCCTCGGGAAGGCGGAGGAGGCGATGTCTCACCTTGAGCGCGCGGTTGAGCTCGACGGGGAATTCCCGGAGGCTCTCGTCGCCTTGGGCAAGGAAAACGCCCGCCTGCAGCGCCACGGGAGAGCCATCGAACTTCTCGAAAAGGCGTTGGAACTGCACCCGGAGAGTGAGCCCGCCCACTACAGTCTGATGCTGGCGTACCGCAACGCAGGCCGCAGGGACGATGCGCGCCGCATGCAAGAAGCACTGGACCGCCTGCAAGCACCGCAGGAAGGCGAGTTCAGCGAGTTTCTCCGCCGCATCGGCGAAGCCCCTTGAAGGTGCTGCTCGCCAAACGCGTCCCGGCCCTTGTGGCGCTGGCCGGAGCAAGCCTGATGCATGGCGAGCCCGTGCGCTACGTGGACATGGCCGCACAGGCCGGCCTGACTGCCCAAATGCCGAACGGAGGCGACGGGGAGAAGCGCTGGATCCTCGAGACCACAGGAAGCGGCGCGGCCTTCTTCGACTATGACGCTGACGGCCTGCCTGACGCGTTCCTTGTCTCGGGGGACGGCGGCTCGAACCGGCTCTACCGCAACCTCGGCGGCGGCCGTTTCGAAGACGTGACCGAATCCGCGGGACTGAGCAGCGAGGGCTGGGGACAGGGAGTCTGCTCGGGCGATTTCGACAACGACGGCTGGCCGGACCTGCTAGTCACGTACTGGGGACCGAATCGGCTGTACCGCAACGTCGGCGGAACCCGCTTCGAGCGCGTGCCGATTCCCGACCGCGACCGTTACAGCACCGGCTGTGCGTTCTTGGATGTCGACAAGGACGGCGATTTGGAAGTGTTCATCGCCAACTATCTCGTCTTCGAACCCGCTTCCGCGCCCGAGCCCGGGGCGAACCCCTACTGCTTCTACCGCAACTTGCCGGTTGCATGCGGGCCCCGCGGCCTCGCCTTCGCGCGCAACGAACTCCTATGGAACGAGGGCACAGGCCGGTTCACCGACGTTTCAGACTCCAGCGGCATCGCATCCCCGAGCCGCAACTACTCTTTGGGCGCCGTCACCGGGGACTTCAACGCAGACGGGTGGACGGACATATATGTCGCCTGCGACAGGACCCCGTCGATTCTGTACATCAACCAGGGAGACGGTACCTTCCGCGACGAGGCCGTCCTACGAGGAGCTGCCTTTGACGAACACGGCGAAGCTCTCTCTGGAATGGGGATCGCCGTCGGCGACTTCGACCGCGACGGGCATACCGACCTGTTCCGGACGAACTTCTCCGACGAACGTTCCACGCTTTACCACAACCGCGGGAACGGGGACTTCGACGACGTCACGGTGGCCGTCGGAATGGGCGTGAACACGCGATTCGTCGGCTGGGGCTGCGCCTTTCTGGACGCGGACAATGACGGCTGGCAGGACGTCCTGCTGGTCAATGGCCATGTGTTCCCGGAAGTGGAGCGATTGGTCGACAGCGACCTGAGCTACCGCGAGCGGTCTGTCCTGTACCGAAACTTGGAAGGAAGGCGGTTCGAGGACATCTCCCAGCAGGCCGGTCCCGGAATCGCGGAACCCCGGGCTGCACGAGGCCTGGCACTGGCCGACGTCAACGGAGACGGTCGGCTTGAGGTCCTAATCAACAGCCAGAATGAGCCTCCCGCCTTGCTCGCTCAGGTCGGCGGTTCGGCGGGCGAGTGGCTGGTGCTCCAGCTGGAAGGCCGCGACTCAAATCGTAGTGCCATCGGGGCCATTGCGACCGTGCGGACGGCGGGAGGGACGCAGCGCCGCGAGGTGAGGAGCGGTGGGAGCTACCTGTCCCAACACGAACTTCGGCTGCACTTCGGACTGGGCAGGGACCGCACAGCGGACGTCGAGGTGGTCTGGCCGAGCGGGGTCCGCCAGGGAATCGAGGGGCTCATCGCAGGCCAAGCACATACGATCCGAGAGGAGCACTCCGGCGGCTGACCAGGGGCCGCCGGCCTCGATCAGTCTCAAGGGGAGCCGTTAGTCGGACCTTGGGCTGGCTTGTGCCAAGCGTGCACTTTCTCGATGGCGCGGGCAGCGTCAGCTGCGTCCTCGTCGGTGCCCATGAACAGTCGCATCGGGAGCCAGAATGAGTCCAGGCATGCGCCCTCCGCAACCGCGCATGTGAGGACGCGGTGCGGGCGGCCCTGAAATACCGGGTTGCTGTACAGGGGATGGGGGTAGAAACTTCGGACGGGAACGCCCTCGGCCTGCACTGCTTGCACGAATTGGTCTCGCGTCGTTCCGAACATCCGAGGATCGATCCGGCCCGGCACGATGTAGCGGGTTTGAGTGGACGCGCCGCGGGGCGTCCGCTGGAGCTCGATCCCCTGGACGCTCTGCAGCCGCCGCTGGAAGCGCTGAAACCGCCTGCGACGGAGCAGGATCTGGTCCTGAAGGCGCTCTAGCTGACCAGCCAGGATGGCCGCCTGAAGGCCCGTCATGCGGAGGTTCGTCCCGAGTTCGAAGTGTTCGAACCATCCGCGACCGGGCAGCCTTCCGGCGTTAGTGATGGAGCGTGCCTTCGCCGCCAGCCGTTCGTCGCTGGTGGTGAGGATTCCACCTTCGCCGGCGGTCATCGCCTTGGAGTTCTGGAAGCTGAACGCGGCAGCCAGACCCAGCCCGCCGGCCCGCGTGCCGTGCCACTCGGCGCCGTGTGCGTGCGCCGCATCCTCGAGCAAGTCTACGTCGTGCTGCTCGGCAATGCCCTGCAGGCGGTCCATGTCAGCCACGACGCCGCCGAAGTGCACGGCAAGGATTGCCTTCGTGGAAGGGGACACTGCCTCAGCGACCCGCACGGGGTCCAAGTTGTAGGTGTCTGCCTCGATATCGACGAAGACGGGTGTGGCACCTACCCGGGAAACGGCCGTGGCCGTCGCGACGAAGCTGTGGGCAGGCACGATCACCTCATCCCCGAGCCCGATTTCGAGGGCGTGCATGACCAGCTCCAAAGCCATGGTCCCGCTGGATACTGCCACACCATGGGCAGCATCGTGATACTGCGCGAATAGCTGTTCAAAGGAAGCCACGACCGAGGCGCTTCCGCCCCAGTCTTGGGAGGTCAACACCGCCTGGACGCGGTCGAGGTCGTCCGGCCCGGGCTCGGGCCAGTCGGGGTAGGCCCTGCGGCGTAGGGGGGGACCTCCGTCCACTGCCAGGGCCGTTCGCGCCATGCCATCCCAGTCTAGTTGGACTCCCTCTTGGAGCTGTGGAGGAACTCCGAACAGCGATTCGGACCCCGAGGACCTCTCGAGAGCCGCCCTGCGACTGGCCTGGCTTCCAGAGGCGGCAACCGTGACCGCAGCCGGAATCTTTCACGTGACCGCCTGCGAGCCAAGACCAGGTGTCAACCGTCGCACCGTGTCCGATTGCCACGGCGGCGACAGCCATCCCAGAGCTGCACGACGTGGCGTCCCGCTTGCTGGGCGACCTTATGCCTTGTGGCGCAGTCGGCGCCTGTGGTGGTGAGTCCCTTCAGCATGGGCACACGCAGACGCGCTGTATGCAATGAAGTCTATAATACAGATGATAATATAGATATTGTGGTTACGATATATAAATAGTCGAAAAGGTCCTTTTCTCTAGTTCAGATATCGCGTCTTCCATGCGGTCCACTTCCCGCCCACTCCAAGCAGATGTCGCAGCCCAAGGCCAAGCCGCCGACAGTTACGTGATGGTTCGCCGGGTGCGACACGTGTGTGGCAACTCCTGTCGCGTCGCTCTAGCTGTCGCTCATGGCTCAGCGCCCGGATTCTGGACAGTCGGCCGAATAGCCCCGAAATTGTCCGGCAAGCAACCCCTCTGGTACCGTAACGGCTTAGGACTTCGCGGTTATGCGGGCATCGGCAACACTCGACAGGATTTTGGAAGTAGGGATCATCCCGATCGTACGAACCGATGACCCCGGCGATGCGATGCAAGCGATCGAAGCGATCTACAACGCCGGTCTGCCCATTCTGGAGGTCACCATGACCGTCCCGGGCGCACTCCGGACCCTCGAAGAGGCCAGCGACCGCTTTGGCGACACGATGGTGTTGGGAGCGGGGACCGTGCTGGATCCCATGACGGCTCGGGCTTCGATGCTCGCCGGCGCGCAATTCTGCGTGACGCCCGCCCTTGACACCGCAACGATCGAGATGTGCAACCGGTACTCCACGGTTGTCGTTCCGGGGGGCCTGACCCCGACCGAGATCATGACCGCGTGGAACGCGGGCGCGACCATGGTCAAGGTGTTCCCGGCGGGGCTGGTCGGAGGGGCGAGATACATAAAGGCCGTCAAGGCTCCGCTCCCCCACGTGCACCTAGTGCCGACAGGCGGAGTCACGATTGACAACGCAGGAGAGTTCTTTAGGGCCGGTGCGAGCGCTGTGGCGGTGGGATCCGACATCGTCAATAAGCGCTGGCTCATGGAGCGGGATTTTGGCCGCATTGAGATGGCCGCGAGAGGATTCCTGCATACCATCGCCCAGTCGCGGGCCGCCTGACCGGCGGTTGCGTGCGAGCGCCGGTAGTCTCCACACTGGACGCCGAGGCGTCCGTGCTCTTGGTGCGCCTCAGGTCGCTCGGCGACACCGTGCTGGCGACACCGGCGTTCTCGCTGCTGCGCAGAGCAATGCCCAAGGCAACCATCTGGGTGGTGATCGAGGAACGGTTCGCTGGCGTACTCGAAGGCCAGCCGGACATTGACGGTGTGCTGACGCTGCCGAGTTCCGCCGGCTTCCGCGACAAGTTGCGCTTGGTCCGGGCCATCCGGTCCAAACAGCCTGCCCTGTGCCTGGACATGCACGGAGGCACTACCGCCGCGTGGATGACCGCCCTGTCGAGCGCCCGATTCAGGGCCGGATTTGCCCACTTCCGGCAGCGGTGGGCCTACAACGTGCGGATCCCGCGTGCCCAAGAGGTGCTGGGGCTCCCCGAGCGAGCCTGCGTGCACACGGCCGAGCACCATGCGGCCGCGGTGGCACATCTCAGCGGGTCGGTGTGCACAGTTCCAAGGGCCCGCCTTTGCCCTACGCAGCGACCCTCCGGACCGCCGTATGCAGTGCTCCACGCCGGAGCTGCGTATGCCACGAAGCGATGGAAGTTCGACCACTTTCGCGGAATTGCGCTGGAGCTTCGGAATCAGCACGGCATCGAGCCGGTCTTCGTGGCCGGACCGGCCGAAGACGACCCAGCTGGCCGTACGGGAGATTTCGCCGTTCGACACGGGCTCCGGCTCCCGGCACTAATGGCGCTGCTGTCTGGTGCCCGATTGTTCGTTGGCAACGATTCGGGACCGGCCCATGTGGCCGCGGCCTACGGAGTGCCGTGCGTCGTGGTCTTCGGCTCGTCGGCCTCGGCCGTATGGGGTCCCTGGAAGACCGCCCACCGGATCGTAGAGACTGAATGGAGTTGCAAGCCCTGCCCGGGAGACCGCTGCTACGAGTACGATCGGCCTCGCTGCATCCTGAGCGTGGAACGCGAGGCCGTCTCCCGAGCGGTGTCGGAACTGCTGGAGGAGACCCGCCCGATTAGGTCAACAGATAAATCGCCGAGTCGGCCCACAGGTTCGGCCACACCCTGACTGGCCGGCCGCGCCGCAGAAAGCGCACCTCCCTAGCGTTGAGGCCCTCCTTCGCCAGCAGTTCCTCGAAATCGAGTATGGTCAGGACCCGGATATTCGGGGAGTCGAACCAGCGGTATGGCAAGTGGCCGGTGCGCGGGGCTCTGCCGGTTGCGAGCAACGACAATCGCACGGACCAATGGCCGAAGTTCGGAAAAGCAACCACGATCCGCCGTCCAACGCGGCGCATTTCCCGGATGAGGCGCAGCGGTTCGCGCACGACCTGGAGCGTCTGGCTCAGGATCACGTAATCGAAGCAGGCGTCGGGATAGTCCGCCAACCCCTTGTTGATGTCCCCTTGGTAGACGGACAGGCCGAGCTCGACGCACCGACGAACCTTGTCGGACGAAATCTCCACACCGCGGGCTTGGACGGCCTTGTGGCGGGCCAGCCAGGCCAGCAGGTCCCCTTCCCCGCAGCCGAGGTCGAGGACGCTGGACCCGTCGTCGATCAGGGACGAAATGATGCGGTGGTCCTCCCGTTCGAGAAGTTCTGGCACGGTCGGTACGGACAACTCCGCAAGCGCCGCCATAACCGGATTATATTGCCGGCGGGTCGAGTGGGCGCACATCGAGGCCGATCGCGTCATGGTCGGAGAGCGGCGGGTCGCGCCCTTCGCGAAACTCGTGAAAGACGACTGGGCGTTCCGGGGCGACTCCCCGGACGGCGAACCAATCGATCTTGAGCGGACACTTCCCGTCGAACTCCCGCAGCGCCCAACGAATGAAATCGAAGCACCATGCCGGGACCCACTCGCGCAAGTTCTTGTGGGCTTTGGTGTCGTCTACGTCGTACGACGTGGTGCGCTCGTTGAGCACGTTTGCGCCGCGCCAGTCAAAACCGTTGTCCTCCAAGGCCCGGAAGAGGCCCCTTTCGAAGTATGTGTAGGGCCGCAGGAAATGGTTCTTGACCGTGTTGTGCGCTCCAAGGAACACCCGCAGCCAGTAGCCAGCGATGGCGCGCGAGGCGCTTGACGAGTCAAACGTGGTCGTGTTCCAGTCGCCGCCAATGGCGGCGGGCCCGCCCCTTGGCAGCCCCGCAATCACCCCCTTCATCTGGTTGCACCGGTGGGACTGCTTGGACTTCGCATCAAGATGGACGGCGCAAGCAGTCAGTGGCAGCCCGGGAAGATCGACTTCGGCAGCCAGGGCGGCCTGCTGGCCGAGCCGCTTTTCCCTGCCGTGCATCTTGTCCCGGCCGTTGCCGAGCGGGATCCGCCTACAGTTGCGGAGTGGAAACCGGCTCAGCAGTGCATTGCCGTGCAGACCAAGATCGTTGGCTCCGGAGACCTCACTCTCGACGCCAGAACCCTTGGACAGGTTTAGGTAGCAGGGCGCGAAGGCATACTCAAGCCCCAAGGACTGGGCGAGTTCCCTAGCTACGTTGCGATTCCCCGACCGGGCCATTCCGACGTCAGTCTCGGTGAGGAACAGTACGTCTGCGGAGCGCAGGTACTCATGGCGGCGGAAGGCACGCAACAGCCCGTCGAACTCAATACCGCGCTCGATGTTCCACGCCACCAGCCGGTAGAATTCTCGCGGCGCGACGACCGTCCCGGAAAAGTTCTCGTGCTCGATGCAGCGGAGTACTCTCTCGGCGATCGGCCGAATGGCGGTGTACGTGGGATGCGCCAGCAGCTCGCCCGTGGAGCGACACTTGGCCAATTCCTGATATCTCGGCCGGAGGCCCGCGCGTACTATCCTGTCTCGCTCGCGGATCGACGGCTTCCGCCGGCCTATTCCGGTATCCGCAGCTCTTGGGTACGCTCGCTCCATTGCCCAGTCTATCGCCGGAGGCCCAGCCCTGAGGCCGCGTCAGCTTCAAGACTGCTCGGTCGACTTGCACCTGACTGAGCGCCAACGGAAACGGCGGCGTCAATAGGGCCCGGAGCGGTGCGTAGACTATGATCGAACTCTCGATCTGGAACAGGCCGCGATGGCGACACAACGATCAGAATCGAATCCGGGGGTTCGTTACGAACCCGACGAGAGCCCGCCGCTGGCAGTCACGACCGGCCTCGGCTTCCAATTCGCGATCTTGACCATCACCGGCATCGTCCTGACGCCGGCAATCGTAATCCGCGCAGCGGGCGGAACCGAATCCTACGTGTCGTGGGCCGTCTTCGCGGCGGTCCTCGTGAGCGGCACGACAACCATCTTGCAGGCTCTGGGGAAGGCCCGGGTCGGAGCAGGCTATGTCCTCCTGATGGGCACGTCGGCGGCTTTCATCTCCGTCTCGATCGGGGCGATCGCCCAAGGTGGACCAGCCATGCTGGGAACCCTAGTGGTGGTCTCTGCGCTGTTCCAGTACGCGCTGGGGGCGCACCTCTCGCTGTTCCGCAGGATCCTTACCCCGACCATCGCGGGGACCGTGATCATGCTTATCGCGGTCACCGTGATGCCCGTGATCTTTGACATGCTGGATGACGTCCCTGACGGCGCTACGTCGTCAGACGCCGCAATCACCGCGGCCATCACGCTCTTGGTGATCATTCCGGTGGCGCTCAGGGCTACCGGGGCGCTGCGGCTTTGGGCACCCGTTCTTGGAGTCCTCGCGGGCTCCGCGGCCGCTGCATGGGTCGGTGTGTACGACTTCGATCTGGTCAGGAAGGCCGCATGGCTCGGAATTGCGGAGGGCAACTGGCCGGGGCTTGACCTAAGCTTCAACGCGACCTTCTGGTCGCTTCTGCCGGCGTTCGTATTCGTGACCCTGGTTGGCGCGATCGAGACGATCGGAGATGCCATCGCCATTCAAGGGGTGTCTTGGCGCCAGCAGCGTGCCGTGGACTATCGAGCAGTCCAGGGTGCAGTGAACGCGGACGGCACGGGAAACCTGCTCTCAGGCCTCCTTTGCACGGTTCCCAACACGACGTACTCCACAAGCGTCTCCGTTACTGAGCTCACCGGTGTCGCATCACGCGCGGTAGGGGTCGCAATCGGCGTCATCTTCATAGCGATGGCTTTTGTCCCGAAGCTGGTCGCCCTGATACTTGCCATTCCGGGCCCGGTCGCGGCTGCCTACGTGACTGTCCTCCTTTCCATGCTCTTCGTGCTCGGAATGAAGATCGTCATCGAAGACGGGATCGACTATCGGAAGGGGCTGATCGTGGGCGTATCCTTCTGGATCGGCGTCGGATTCCAGAATGGCGTGATCTTTCCCGACTACTTCTCGGAGTTTGCCGGCGGGACCCTGCAGAACGGAATGACCTCAGGGGGCCTGGCCGCCATGATCCTCACCCTGTTCTCCGAACTGACTCAGTCCCGGAGCAGACGAATCGAGATGCACCTGGAGGTCGGGGCACTGCCGAAGATCATGGAGTTCCTTGAGCAATTTGCGGCTCGTCACCGATGGGAAGGGGCCATGCTCGACCGGCTCGGGGCGGCGGCGGAAGAGACGCTCCTTACACTGCTCCGGGAGGATGAGGAGGGCGAACGCGCAAACCGGCAGCTGCGGCTGACCGCACGCAAGCGCGACGGGCGCGCAATTCTAGAATTCGCGGCTGCCTCGGAGGGCGGCAATCTCCAAGACCGGATTGCGCTGCTGGGTGAGCCAACGGCAGTGGGAGTGGAGCGGGACATGTCCTTGCGGCTGCTTAGGCATTTCACGTCGTCGGTCCGCCACCAGCAATACCACGACGGGGACATCGTCACGATCGAAGTGGAAGCGCCCTGAGCGATCGGCTCAGGGATCGGGATTCCGACCGCCCACTGGCACCAGTTCCATTTGGCGTTGGGCGACGTGCTCCGCTTGACGTATACGCGACGCCCGCGGGGCCACTCGATCGCTGACTCTCCCGCAGAAGCCTGCCGTCGCTGGCCACGAGCGCGCGGCCAAGGGCTTGGCCCGTCACGTGTAGGCCCCATAGTAGCTGTGGTCCCGACCGTTCCGCTTTCGTGGATTCCAATCGCCACGACTTTTCCGTGGAGTGCTGCGCCTTCCAGCTGTCGGCGAGCAGTGTCGCTTGTGTGGCCGACTGCAGATCAGGATTTCAAGAACTTCAAGGGCAGGTGGAGCGGTGCCGAAGTTGAGCTTCGCCGGCCGACCTCCGACTGTGGCTTCACGGAGTTCGAGGTGATCGAGCATGGCAGGCTAGCGCTGGCTTCTCGGGGCTATAGCTCGAGACGGCGAATGTATCAGGATGCACTGACGAGAAGTGCCGGATGATCGGAACACGAGTGCACCTGTCACGCCTTAGCCGGAAGATCCACGGGTGCTCCATCAAACCCAGCCCGGGCGTGCACGTCTGCTGCGGCAACCACCGAATGAAGGCAGGCGCTAGGGTGGACGCGCGAGAACCGATCCCCCTGCGACACCGCGGAGGGGCACCCGCGGGACCGCGGGGTTGGTCTTGCAGAGCGCAAGGCCGGGGCGCGGGATGAGGGCCGACGGGGTCGGGGCCACACCTACGGCCCGTCGGCTCTGGTCAGCCGCTCCGAGGGTTGCCCCGAAGCGGTCTGGCGCGGATATGAACTGGGATTGAAGGAAGGCCACACCGAGCGGCCCAAGGCCCACACAGGGGCTACGGGAGCAGCCGCTGAGCATCCCCGATCAGGGCGCGCTAGCGCAGGCTTGCCGTGTGATTCAGCCCTGAGATCCAGCCGCATCCGCCAACCAGCTCTTCATCTGAGTGCTTCCGTAGCATGGCGCAGACTTGGGACGGTCCGTATTGACGGCCAGATCCACAGAGTGATTACGTCACGCCCGTGACGCTGGTGCGGTGCGATAATCCCCAAAGGACGTCACGCTCAGGCGACGCCTCCGCGAGCGCAGCGGCGGGAATCGTCACCCCCGGGGCAGGGTCCGCATGAATGGGAACTTGCGGGACGATTTCTGCCCCCCCGGGCCATGAGCCGACCCCAGCGTTCTTCAGTTTGGCGTCTTACAGCCGGACAATCGTTGCGGACCTCGATGACATGGACCGCTACGGTGCGCTGATGCACCAGCTCCCCCGACAGTTCCACTGCCTGTCCGCGGCGGAGCAGGAGGAAGCCCTGTTGGATCCCCCGCCATTGACCGGGACTCGCTGGGATGCGCTCTTGGCGGCCGTCGTGGAGCATGTAGCCCGCCTGCACGGCCACCGGGTACCGCCGTGGGTCAATGAGCCCGCACGCTTTCTCAAAACCCCTTGGGTGATCTCGACCAATCGCGTGGCGGCGGCGGATTCTGTTCTCTACGCCCCAGGAGCCTTCATCCGGCACAGCGTGTTTCCTGATCCGGCCGACCTCGACGTCAGGGGCGGTGAGCGGCATGCTTGGCTCCCCTGAGTCCGGACGGGCCCTTGACCGCGCCGCGATTCAGCGGGCCTTCGAGGGCCTTGAGGCGCATCTTGCGACGCGCGGACTGAGGGCGCACATCTACATCGTTGGAGGGGCGGCGCTCATGCTGGCCCATCGGCGGAGCCGGTCCACCATGGATGTGGACGCGCTCTTAATCGACCATCGGGACGCAGTGCTGGCTGCTGCGCGGAGCGTCGCGCAGCAGCAGGGCCTGCACGATAACTGGCTGAATGACGAGGTGCTCTGGATTTCGGTCCTTCCTACGCAGCCAGACGTACGGGCGAAGGTGTACTTCGACTCGCCCCATCTCGTCGTGACCGGCGCCTCAGCCGCCCATGTCCTTGCGATGAAGGTTCAAGCTGCGCGGGGACGCGACTTGGAGGATATCAAGGCGCTCGTGCGCGAACTCGAAATCACCACGATGGATGAGGTCCGAGAGATCCACCGTGCGGTATACCCACACGACGCAATTCCATTGCGCAGTGAGCTGCGCGTTGAAGACTGTCTCCGGGAGGTGGCCGAGGAGCGCGGGCACCAGGGGCACTCGGGGCGACACTCCAGACACGCCGGCGGCCATGAGCGCTGACCGAGATCTTTGCGTCATCAGCGACAGTGATCAGAGACCTGCACCAAGGGAACCAAGGCGGTGATCTCTGATCTCCGGGCATACGAGCCGATCCCGACGATATACCGGGTTTTCGTCAGCGACTGCTCCAAGGATTCGGCCTTCAGGATCGCCGAGCTTGGGCCAGCCGAGCGGAAGCTGAGCCTCGGGCCGACGGGGAATTGGTCGTGCACGACCATGGCGACGACGACCCATACGACTTCCGGACACTAAGACGCGCGGACGCGCTGGTATTCCAGCTATGCAATGACACCCGATACCCGTGGCATGCGACCATGTGCCTTCGCGAGGCCTTCAGCAGGCGGTTCGCGCCAATGGGGGTGCATCCGGAAGCCGCACCAGCGCCGAGTCGGATCGGCCGCTGAAGAACGGCCGATCGTCGCCTGAACCGTCGGCGCTAGGCCGCGGACCTCAGAGACCGCAGACCGGACGTTCTACTGTGCCTCGATCGACCTGATCGCATTCGTCAGGCGCTCGAGCAGGGTTTCAAGGCGCATGCTGGCGCTTGCGATGCCGGCGACCTCGCTTCTGCTGACACCCCGACCTCGAAGCCAGCTGGCGAACTGGCGGAAGCCCATCGAGCCCCCGACGCTCCAGCCAGCTCCTTCGTAGAGCCAGCACACATTGGCTTATACCGTGTCCCAAAGGGAGGAGAGCGTCATGTGCGGACGATCCGGTCGAAGCACGCGCGCCACTACGGTCCCTTTACTGGGAACACCAAACACCGCCACCTAGCCGCAGCCTGCCGGTGCGCGACTTGGCAGACCGTTCTGCCGGGCTGCTGCTGGCGCTGTCGCCGCGAATGGCAGGCGGATTGAGTCTCACAGTGTCGGCTCCGAGGTCAGATGAGTGCACGCGACGTATCACTCACCTGGCCGTGCCCAAGAACTGAGGTAAGACGTGCCATTGAGGGGAGTGGCGGGAACCAGTCCTCTCCCGGTCAACTGGCCGCCGAAGATGCGGGACGATCCGCGACCTTGGGCACGAAGCAAACCGCTACGCTAGGAATCGATGGCCTTGCGGCGGGTCTTCGTTGACAGCATCGATGGCTCTGAGGCTACGGTCACGGGGCGGCCAGCCCACCACCTGTCTAGGGTGGCCCGGCTACGGCCCGGCGAGCATGTCGAGGTTTCCGACCAGCAAACGGCTTACCGCGCTGTGACGATAGCCTGTTCCGCGGCTGAGGTCCGCTTCCGAGTCCGCGAACCTCTCCCCTCTCCAAGGCCCGCCAGGCTGGACGTGTCGTTGGCAATCATCAAGTTCTCTCGGTTTGACTGGGCCGTCGAAAAGCTCACGGAAATTGGCGTTCGTAGCGTGACGCCATTGGAGGCCGGCCGCTGCGACCGCCGGCTCGTGAGGGCCGCATCACGGCGTGTGGAGCGGTGGTCCAGAATCGCTGTCGAAGCTGCCCAGCAGTCAAGGCATCTTGCAGCGCCGGCGGTGAACCCACCCTTGGCCTTCGAGGCCGCGGTCCACAGCAAGGGCACGCGCGGGGGGATTCTGGCCGATCCGGGAGGGGAGGCGGTAGCTCGCGCATGCGAACGAGGCAGCACTTCCTTACTTGTGGGCCCGGAGGGAGGCTGGACGTCCACGGAAGTCGACCTGGCGACCAAGCACGGCTTCCGGCCTGCCTGCCTCGGCACGAGCATCCTCCGAAGCGAAACGGCGGCAGTGTCAATGGCCGCTGTGATCACTAGCCAGCATGATCTCCGGAGCGCTCAATGATGGCCTTGGACGGGCACATCGTTGAGCGCTGCGTGCGGCGATTCGACGCGGCAAACTCGGAAGACCCGAATCTCGAGGCCGACGGTACGCCCAAGGAGCTTGCATACGCCCGCCGGATGTCCGCCTGGCTCGACCGGCTGGCCCCGCAGGCCCCTGAGGAGGTGCGGTTGGCTGTGCGGGCGCAGCACATTTGCAGGTGGAAGATCCCGCGAACCACCTATCCGAGCGGACGTACCGGGTACCTGCGGTGGCGGCGTGAGCTGGGCCGGTTCCATGCCGACACGGCCGGGGCAATCATGCGCGAGTGCGGAGTGGGGGCCGAGACGGTGCAACGCGTGCAGGCAACCATCCGCAAGGAGCGCTTCCGGACGGACGCCTGGGCGCAGACGCTCGAGGACGTAGCGTGCCTTGTGTTCCTCGACCACTACTTCGAGCCGTTTGCCGCTACACAGGAGCGGCCGGACATGGTGCGGATCTTGCGCAAGACCTGGCGGAAGATGTCGTCGGCCGCGCATGACGCCGCATTGACGATAGATTACTCCGCAGAGTGCGCCAGCCTGTTGAAAGAAGCCCTCGGTGGAGGTGGCCAAGGCCAGCGTTCACGCACACGCTGACCGGTGAGACACTTGGGCCCGGCAATCGCAGAGTCGGTGGCAAGTGCGCTCTCTCGGCTATCCTTATGCAGTCAGGCCATGCTCCGTACAAGGGCGTGCGCCCCCCGCTGATGCTCCTCCTATTCCTGGCCGCAGCCGGCGTCCTGATGGCGGCCGACCAGCCCCTAAGCTTCTCGCATGCGGCGCACATCGAGAAGGCGCGCATGCAGTGCACGGATTGCCACTCCGGCGCCAAGACGCGAGACGCCGCCGGAATCCCGTCGATCCGCAGATGCATGGCCTGCCACCAGTTCATCGCGACTGACCGTCCGGAAATCGGCCGTTTGGTCGCGTACTGGGAAAAGCAACGCGAGGTCCCATGGCTGCGCGTGTACGGATTTGCCAAAGACGCGGCGGTACAGTTCCGGCACGCGCCCCATGCCCGTGCCGAGATCGAGTGCGCACGATGCCACGGGGATGTCGCGTCCATGACCGTGGCCGTCCCCACGGTAATTCACACGATGGGCACATGCGTCCAGTGCCACCGCGACAACTCGGCCAGCGATGACTGCTTGGCCTGCCACTACTAGTTCCGCGAGCACAGGCCAAGGCTGAGAGACACGATGGACCGCCGCAACTTCTTCCGGGTCGTTGGTACGGCGTCCGGGGGAGCAATCACAGGAGCCTGCGGGCGGAAGTCGGAGGAGATCATTCCCCTGCTCGTGCCAGAGGAGGGGATCACTCCAGGGGTCGAGTCGTGGCATCCGGCAGTCTGTGGGGAATGCGCGGCCGGATGCGGGATCCTCGCCCGCGTTATGGCATCCGAACGCGAGATCGAGGTGGACGGGGAACGGGTCCGCCAGCGCATCGCCACCGTCAAGAAACTGGAGGGGAACCCCAACGATCCAACCAGCGGCGGGCGCCTCTGCGCCCGTGGCCACGCGGGGCTGCAAGCCCTCTACGGCCCGGACAGGCTGCGGGGGCCGATGCGGCGCGCAGGGCCCCGCGGCGCAGGGCGATTCGAGGCGGTCTCTTGGGAATCCGCCATGCAGGAGGCGGCTGAGGCACTTGACTCGGCGGTCGCGGAAGACGCCGGGCGGGTCGTGTTCCTGAGCCGTCCGAGGGCGGATCTTCGGGCCGCGAACATCGCCAAGTTCCTGTCGGCGCTCGGCGCACCGCCGGCCTGTGCCGTAGGTGTTCGCGACTTTGCCGCGGAGGTGCAAGGTGCCGAGCGGGCATACGGCTGGCGAGGGATCCCTGCCTACGCCATCCGCGACGCGACGCTCGTGCTGTCGATCGGCGCGGACTTCCTGTCCGGATGGGTCTCCCCCGTGCTGTACACGCGCCAGTTCGGGCACATGCGCCGAGGGCGCCCGGGCGTCCGGGGCCGCCTGATCCACGCAGAGTCCAGATTCTCGCTGACTGCCTGGAACGCAGACCGATGGTTGCCGGTCTGGCCCGGGGGCGAACTGGCACTGGCCTTGGGGCTGGGCCGGGCCTTGGTCGACCTCGGAGCTGGGGCGTCGCCCACTCGGGCGGTCGAGGCCGCGAGAGCCGCATTCGCCGAAGTGGATCTCGACGAGGCATCCGCTGCCTGTGGCATGTCCGCAGGAACAATCCGGGAAGTCGCGACCGAATTGGCCGCCGCTTCGGCACCAGTCGTAGTCGCAGGTGCCTCGATCGTGCGCGAGCACTCCGCGGATGCTGTGGCTGCCGCGAGCGCACTAAACGTCCTTCTTGGGAGGGTCGGTGTAGCGGGCGGCGTGATGCCCCCGCCCACCGTGCTGGCGGACCTTGTGGAGGCCCGCCCTTCCTCGAACCGGTGGCGAGAGCGGCTCGCGAACGCAAACTTGGTCATCATCGACGGCGCAAACCCTGCCTATAGTTCCCCTTCGTGCCGCGAAGCCCTGGCGAATGCGGGAACTGTGATCAGCCTGTCGAGTTTCGTGGACGATACATCGGCGTACGCGGACGTAGTCCTTCCGGACCACGACCCACTAGAACGCGAGGCGGTTGCGCTGCCGTCTGCATCTTTGGTCGAGTCCGTTGCCTGCAGCGCACGATTCGTGGCCGCCCTCCACGACTCTCGTCCGGCTGATTCCGTATTGGCGGACTTGGCTGCGTCTGCCGGCAAGCCGTTCGAACCGCTCGATGCCCAAGGAGCGCTGACCCGGCTGCACGCAACACTTGGGGCCGGGAACGGCGCAGGGTCCTCGGAGGGATTCGTCGAGTCGGCGCTGGAACAGGGATGTTGGCAGGGGCGGCCAGCGAGCGGCGGGACGACGGGAGTGATCGGGCTCGGAGCGTTTGAGGTAGCTGACTCAATGGTCCCCGCAGTGTTCCAGGCCTACGAGTCGCTGCAGTTCGGGACTGGCGGGGGCGCGAACAGGCCTTGGCTGCAAGAACTCCCGGATCCTACTTCCAGCGCAATGTGGGGCCTGCCGCTGGAAATCGATCCGGTCACGGCCTCCGAGCTGGCAATCGAGAACGGCGACATAGTTCGCGCGCGCTCCGATCACGGCAGCCTTGAAGCGCCCGCGTACGTCAATCCGGCGGCTATCCCAGGAGTGATCTCGATGGCGATGGGCCAGGGCCACTCGCAATATGGCCGCTACGCCTCCGGACGCGGCGCAAATCCCATGTCGCTGCTCGGGGACATGCGGGATCGCCGCACGGGGGCGACGGCAATGGGCCCCGTTAGGGTTCACTTGGAGCGGTTGGACAAGGGCAAGGGCCTGATCCAGTTCTCGCGGCAGGACAGGGACGTGCCACCCCACAGGGTATGAGAGGTGCCGCAAATGCCTGAAGGATCGACGGAAGCAGGAACTGGGACGCAGCGGCGGACTCCCCAATGGGGCATGGCGATCGATCTTGACCGCTGCACGGGCTGCGAGGCCTGCGTGGTCGCCTGCGCTTCGGAGAACAACGTCCCCACCGCTGGAGAGGACCAGGCCGCGAAGGGCCGCACCAAGCACTGGATCCGAATCGACCGGTACTACGAAGGCGATTTCCCAAACATCCGCGTACGGCATCGGCCGGTGCTTTGCCAGCAGTGCGACGAGGCCCCTTGCGAGCCGGTCTGTCCGGTCAACGCCACCTATCAGAATGCGGAGGGCCTGAATGTCCAGATATACAACCGGTGCATCGGAACGCGCTACTGCGCAATCAACTGCCCATACACCGTGCGCTTCTTTAACTGGTACCCCCCGGAGTGGGCGGAGCCGCTCGGCCTGCAACTGAACCCGGACGTTTCCGTCAGGCCGGCCGGAGTAGTCGAGAAGTGCACGTTCTGCGTGCAGCGCATCAAGCGCGCCAAGCTCAACGCGACTGCCGAGGGTCGAGAAGTCGGGGACGGCGAGATCCAGCCAGCCTGCGTCCAGTCTTGCCCGGCGGAGGCGATGGTGTTCGGCGACCTGAGCGATCCGTCCAGCCGCGTCGCGCGCCTGGCAAACAGCCGCAGGGCGCAGCGGCTTCTCGAAGAGCTGGGAACGAAGCCGCGCGTCTTCTACCTAGAGAGAGCGGACTAGGATCTGTCCTTAGCCGTGGCCACGACTGGAACGCGGGGTGGGCCGGTTGGCCATGCTCAGGTGTGCGAGGACTTGGTCGCCCGCATGCCCGGCAGCAGTCCCCGATACGTCGGAGCAGTCGCCGTCTGCGGCGCAATCGTGGCATGGGCCCTGTTCGCATGGGGCTACCAGATCGCGAATGGGTTTGGCAGCACGGGACTTCGTCGGCCTGTGTACTGGGGCCTGTATATCGTCAACTTCGTCTTCTGGATCGGCATCTCGCATGCCGGGACCCTGATCTCGGCGATCCTTCGCCTAACCGGGGCCGAGTGGCGCCGGCCTGTCACCAGGGCAGCCGAAGCCATCACGGTGTTTTGCCTGATGATCGGAGGCCTCTTCCCGATCATCCACATCAGCCGCCCGTGGATCTTCTACTGGATACTCCCGTACGCCAACGAGAGAATGCTCTGGCCCAACTTTCGGTCGCCCCTGTTCTGGGATCTGACCGCCATACTCACCTACCTCACCGGCAGCGTGGTCTACCTCTACCTTCCACTGATTCCGGACTTCGCGGAAATGGCAGAACGCTGCACTGGAGCGCGGCGCAGGGCATACCGCTGGCTCTCGCTCGGGTGGCGGGGCTCCGACCGCCAGTGGCAGGCGTTGGAGCGGGCCATGAAGCTGATGGCGATCGTCATCCTCGCGATCGCGGTTTCGGTGCACTCGGTCGTCGCTTACGACTTCTCAATGTCACTAACGCCGACTTGGCACAACACGATTTTCCCGCCCTACTTCGTGGTCGGAGCTATCTTCAGCGGCATCGCGGCCCTGGTGGTGGTGATGGCCACCCTGCGCAGGCTGATGGGACTTCAGGAATACCTGCGAGAGGTACACTTCGTCAACCTCGGTAAGCTGCTGCTGCTCATGAGCCTGATCTGGGGCTACTTCACGTTCTCGGAACACCTGACGACCTGGTACGGAAACTTGCCCATGGAAATGGACGTGTTCCAAGCGCGCGAGCACGGAGTATACGGCGCCCTGTTCTGGGTCATGGTCACCTGCAACCTCGCGATCCCGCTACTTCTGTTGGGAGTCTCGAAGCTTCGGCGAATCTCGACAACGGTCGTCTGCGGCATAGCCGTGCTCATTGGAATGTGGCTGGAGCGGTTCCTGATCGTCATACCTGCGCTGTCCACTCCGCACCTGCCCTCTATCTGGGGCGGCTATGCTCCAAGCTGGATCGAACTCTCGATTACGGCTGGAACGTTCGCGGCCATGGCACTTCTTTATCTGGTGTTCGTCAAAGCAGTTCCGATAATCGCGATGTGGGAGTACGAAGGTGAAGCGACTCCGCGCTGATTTTGGGGACCGCCACGCCGCCGTCGGCGCTGTTCGCTCGGTCATCGCTAGGGGTGTGCCGCCGGAGGCAATCGAGTTGTATTCCCGGCGGCCGATCGAGCCTTACCCTTCCCTTCTTCGGCGGAAGAGCCGGATGTCGCTCGTGGCCGTACTGTCGGCGGCGGTGGTTGGTGGCACGGCCACGACTTTGGTGTACCGGGCGCAAATGGATTACCCGCTGGTGACCGGAGGGATGCCAATCAATTCGGGCTGGGCAACAGGAGTGGTCACGTTCGAGACGACGATGGCGGGTGCCGTGCTCGGTATAGTGGCCGCCCTGCTCTGGGAGGGACGTCTCCTCAGGCGCCGGAAGCCTCCCGCACCGCCAGTGCCTTCGGGTGGAGCGGTGATTGAAGTTTCGGGCCTAGACGACACCAATGCCCTCAGGGAAGTCTTGCTGCAGGCGGGCGCCAAATCGGTCGCGCGAGCGGACTAGGAGGGGCCGAGCGCAACATCGGCGGCCTCCGGCGCAGGGCCTTGGGACCGCAGTCGACGCGACCGCTGCCGATCGAAGCGCGCGGTCCGCCTCAGCTGCTCCATTCGGCCAACCCGTCTTCCGGGCCAACCCAGACTGTGACAGACCGGCTAGCGGCTAAGTGTCCAGCCCACTGCCGGACGCCGCCCAAGCCGCCTACAGGTTCGTGATCGTACCCGTGCTGGTGTTGAAGCGCTCGGCCTCGACGCCCATGTTTCTCGCCAGCGTGAGGTGCAAGTTCGCAAGCGGCGTCTCGTCCGGCAGCGCGATCCTGCGCCCTGGGTTCAGCTGCCCGGCACCGCCCCCTGCCAGAAGGATGGGCAGGTTCTGGGTCGTATGGCCGTTGCCGTTCTTTAGTGCCGAACCGTAGAGAATCATCGAGTTGTCGAGCAGAGTCCTGCCGTTGCCCTCTTGGACCGTTGCCATCCGCTCAATCAGCTCCACCAACTGGGACACGTACCACTGGCTGACGATGGTGTACGGCTCGGTCAACTCCGGATCCTCTTTGTGGTGCGAGATCGAGTGGTGGTCGCCCTTCACCCCTTCCAAGAAGGTGAAATTCTGGCGGCTGAACCCATGGGCCATCATGAACGTGGCCACACGGGTCGTGTCGGTCTGCAACGCCAGCGTGATCAGCTCCAGCATCTGCCGGATGTGCTCGTCGCGCATCGGGGGAATGCCAGCCTCGGGACGGAACAGCTCTGGCTCAACAAGCGGCTTCCAGTCCGCCTCCAATGACGACGGGTTCAGGTTCCGGGCAATGCGCGCCTCTACTTCCCGAACGGAAGTGAGGAACTCGTCAAGCTTGCGGCGGTCCGCAGCGCTGCCCCGCTTGTGGAGTGCGCGCGCGTCCTCCAGCACGTAGTCGAGCACGCTTGCGTCGTCCTCGAGCTGCTGGCGGGACTTCTTGCTGACGCCGAACAGGCGGTCGAACACCGCCTGCGGCTCGATCTCAGGGTCAACCTTGGTGCTGTCCGAGCGCCACGACACTGTATTGGCAAAGGAGATCGCGAGGCCGTTCTCCCCGCCGGACCGTGGAGGCTCCGTGCCGACCTCCAGGGACGGGACGCTCGTCGTCCCGGCCATCCGCTCGGCCACGAATTGGTCCAGCGAGGTTCCCATGTGCGGCGTGTTGATACGGCCAGCCGCCTTCTTGTGTAGGGGCGTTCCGGTGAGAAATGCGGAAGTAGCACCCACGTGCCCCTTTGCGCCGGTCCCCAAGTTGGAGATCACCGTGACGTGTTGCTTTACCGGCGCGAGCGGCTGCAGAATGCGGGAAAGCTGGTAGTCGTGACCCTCGCCGACCGGGTCCCAGTTCTGGGGATAGACTCCGTTGGGATGAAAGAGCGTGACCAAGCGAACGGGCGCCGTCGCGCCTGATGAAGAAGTCGCGCCGCGAGCCAGATTCGTGACTTCGAGGAACGGTAGGGCGATCGTGGCCCCGGCCCCCCTCAGCACAGCCCGTCTTGAGATCTGCCTACCGCTCATGTGTACCATCCCCTGTCTGCGACCTCGGCATGCGGACCGCGGGGGCGGGCCGGCTGTTCAAGGCCTGAGGCTTGCGGAGGCGCTCGCGCACCTCCCCTACTCGCGAGTTCAGGATACCGCAATCCGGCGCCCGGTGGGCTAGCAGATGGCTGGCCAAACCTCGATAACGCCCAGGTCCAAGTACCACCTCACGTAAGCCGAAGGTCGGGCACTGGCGGGAGACCGGCAGTTCGCCGAGGAGGTTGGTTGCTGAAGTGGGCTGCCCTTCGGGGCAGCGTAGGAAAGTCCTTGGGAGATTGACCGTGAGGTTGCCTGTCAGGACAGGTCGAGGCATCGAGGTCCGCTCGGACGCATCCGCTGCAGGAATGTTGCCTAGGGCCTCAAGCCCGACAAGCGCGCTGCCCGTGCACCAATCAGAGTCCGACCGGCCATCCATCGGTGCTCAGCCGACGGCGCGGCTCCGGGCGGACGAAGTGGCTCATGCAATAATGCCCGTCTATTTCGTTCAGGCATGCGGGTCAAGTTGGTTCGATGTGGACAGCTGGTCACAAAGAGCGAACACGAAGCCGCCAGTAGGATCAGGACCGGGCTCGGCAAGGCCGGATCCCGCGAGGGCTACTGGCTTCTGCTGACGAATCTCAACTTCTCCTCAGACAACAATCGCCAGTCCGACGAAATCGATATTGTTGCGGTCGGACCTCCGGGCGTTCGCCTCATCGAGGTCAAGCACTGGAGCATCAGCAATCGCCTGAGGAATGAGCGCCATTTCCAGCGGGCCGCCGAAATACTCACGGGAAAGGCGAAGCGCGTCGGGGCGACACTCCGGGAACACGGCTTCAGCAAGGTCGGAAGGGTCAGCGGAGCGATCCTGCTGACGAAACCACCGTATCGCCCCGCTAGCGAAACGGCCATCGCCGTTCGGGGAGTCCAAGTCCATACGCTTGACGACTGGCGACTGGCCGTGGGAGTCGACGGGACACCCGTTCTCAGTGAATCGACCATCCTCGATATCGGCAGGTTCTTGGCACCGGAGACCGGCCTTGCAGTGGACGGCACACTTCGGCTTCCGGGTTACGAGGACCTCCAGCTCCGGCGGGCGGACAACGACGGATTCCATCGTGTTTACGGCGGCGTGCGAACGCTTGTGAGGGAGCGCGTCGAACTGCACCTCTACGATCTGTCCGCTGTCGGATCCAATGGTGCAAACAGAGCATCCCGAGCGTGGAAGACGCTTCACCTGCTGAGCAAGCGAAGTTGGGCACCCAGCATCGTCGACTCCTACCAGAGCGCCAAGAACTACGAGGGCGAACTTTGGTTCTTCTCGACGGTCGATCCTACGGCTCCGTCGATCGGCGACAGGAAGTCTGATCCCCTTTGGAGCACGCAGGAGAGGATGCAATGTTCTTTGTCCGCGATTCGTGCAGTGATGGAACTCCACACTCTCCCGACGGCCGGTACTGGGCTGATCCACCGCAACCTCACCGGCGAGACTATCCGAGTTTGCGAGGACAACTCGACGATCCTGACGGGCTTCGACGTGGCACGTCTCCCCTCGCATGCAACCGTCGCGAAGACCGAGACGGGAGACTCGGACTGGGACGAGTCCGTTGCGCCCGAGGTCCGCCGCGGAAGGAGCCTCCGTGTCGCTGGCCCCCGGTCGGACACGTATTCGCTGTGTCACAGCCTCTCAGCGCTGTTCGAGGGCCGGGAAGATGCTGCGAGCCGGCTTGCCAGAGCACTCCTCGCGCAGGGATTGGCTGACGAACTGGCACGGCGCATCCGCTTGGAAGACTTGGAGGGAAAGTTCGCCGCGCTCCTCAGGAATCCGATCACGCCAATGCCAGTAGCGGAGCGATGGGGCGAAGGCAGCGAGATCCGCTTCCGTGGGAGCACGTACAGGGTCGTCGAGCGCCTCGGACGCGGAGGCGTCGGCATCGCATTCCGGGTTGCCAAGATCCGTCAGCAAGACGGGGCTGTCATGGGCGAGTACGTCGCAAAGGCGGTACCGGCTGAGGATCTCGGCCGTCAGGCAATTTGGTCCCACGAACTTGCCCACGCCCACCTCCGGCATCCACTGGCAACCGTCTTCGAAGTGGCGCATGAGTGGCGGGCGGACAGCTTTGTCGCTCTGCTCAGGTGGATTCCGGGGCGTCCGCTAGGCGAGTTCGCCGCCTCGCCCGGCCTGCGGTCCGAGACCTTCGCGGGACAAGTGGGCGAGGACCGCGCACTTGGCTGGCTAGAGGACGCCTGCCAGGCTCTCGGGATCCTCCACAACGCCGGATTGACCCATGGGGACGTCAGCCCCGGCAATCTGATCGTCTCGGAAGGGTGTCTGGTGCTCACGGACTACGACTGCGTCGCCAAGATCGGTGAACAGCCAGTCTTCCAAGGGTCTGTGGAGTACTCCGCGCCAAGAAGGACGGAGGGACCAACAGCCTTGCCCTCCGATGACATCTATGCCCTAGCAGCAAGCTTCTTCCACGCCTTGCACGGCCGACCGCCATTCCGGCGCAAAGGCGACTTGACCAAGGAGCGCGGCCTCAACTGGAACTCGACCGACCGCACTACCCATCCCAGAATCGCCAGCTTCTTGGACACAGCGACGCACCCTGTCCGCGCCCGACGATTCGATTCTGCCGAGGAAGCGCTGCGAGCGCTCCATCGGCTGCGCGACAGCAGCAGCAGCGCCGACCAGCCAGACAAGCCCGCGCAGGTGCCCCAAGACACACAGCCAGGACATGCCGCAGACGGATCCGGATCAGGCCAAAGAAGTGAATCCGGGGCGCCGGCTCCGATTTCAGGCCGGTCAGCGGCCTCGTCACAGTCAAGAACCAGACGCGAAGCGCCTCGGGATCCCGCAGCCAAAGAGCACGCAAGTCCGTCAAGTGCCCCCGCTGGGGCCCGAGCGCTTCGGCGGGACGAGGGCACTTTCTATGTCGAGGCTCGGGGCCGCTTGGTCTCGTGGCTGAGAAAACAGCTGATCGGGCCAGCGCGGGAATCGGAGGAACTCAATGCTTCTCCGCTGGACCGTTATCCCGTCGGTGTGCTCCACGCTATCGAGCCCGACTTGGGTGGAATGGATCCCGCCTCTGGCGTTGACATCGACGTCTCGACCAGCCGCGTCTCGGACGGAATCGAGGAGCCTGAAGATCAATCCGTTGAGGCAGGCGCCGGTGTTGTCGCCGAACCGGCACGCAAGAGAAGATATGTGCCGCCGTCATCCGCGGGTTTCTCGGTCTTCATCCTAGGGCCGGCACGGCTAGAGGTGACCGCACGCGCAACGGTCTACAAACACTCGGGAGCACGAGGGCGCGAGGGCCGATTCGTCCGGGGCCGATACAAGCGGGTCCCGCTGGCGGAAACAGCCCGCACTTGGGAGTCGGCGGACTTGGGCGGACAGACTGAGAACACCGACCGTCTGGAAATCGATGTGCAGGGCAGGCCGGCGCACGACGGCCACATCGTTACCGTGACCCTGTGCAACCGCCAGAAGATCGCGGAAGACGAGTTCGGGAGAGCGTTGGCAGTGCAGCGTGCCCAACGGGCGCTCTTTGAAGTGGAGCTCGAGTGCGAGGTGACGGCGGGATCCCTGGCCGAGTTCCCGCATGTTGACAAGAGCCTGCTGACGGAGGAGGAGCAAGAACTCGAGTTTCAGTACAAGGACAAGCGCATTTTCGCAGTGGGGCATGGCGTGGCCGTGGATTGGAGCATCGATGACACGGGCAGGGGACGCGTGTGGATCGATTTCATGCCAAGGGCAGAAGTCCCGCTCGTGACAACGGTCCTGCGCGGCGGACCGAGCCGAGTCATGAGCATGCACTTTCTGAGCACAGCCGCTGGAGAGACGATTATTCGGGAATTGAGGGCGTTTGTCGCCGGTTACGAGAACTGGATTCGGACTCAACCTGTCCAGGAGCTTGGGGCGAGCGAGCGCACGGTGGCAGCGCGAATCCTGAATCGAATGAGGGTCGCGGTGAGAAGGATGTTGGGCGGCATTGACTTGCTGGGGAATGACCCGTTGGTCGCCACGGCGTTCCGCCTCGCAAACCAAGCCATGCTGGACCAGATGCGACAGCTGGATCGAATACGTGGCTCTTCGAATTCCCCCGAGCACTACAAGTGGCGACCTTTCCAGCTTGCATTTCTCTTGACGGCCATGGAGTCCGCCGTTCGCGAGCGAGACGAGTTTCGCGACGTTCTGGACTTGATTTGGTTCCCTACTGGGGGCGGGAAGACTGAGGCCTACCTCGGCTTGATGGCATTCCTGGTGACATGGCGCCGGATGCGGCACCCGGACTCCGGCGGTGGTACAGCTGTCCTGATGCGGTACACGCTCCGACTCCTGACGAAGCAGCAGTTTGAGCGGGCAACGCGCATGATCTTCGCGCTGGAGATCCTGCGCAGGAGCGACCCTAAGTTGCTAGGGCCGGAGCAGATCTCGGTAGGGATCTGGGTCGGGCTGAAAATATGCCCGAACAGCTTTCTCGGTGCGCGGAGAGTTCTGGAGGATGCGAGCGAAGCCGGAGACGTTCCGGAGCAGTTCGTCTTGGACTCGTGTCCGTGGTGCAGCGAGGCCTTCACAAACTCCAGCTTCAGCGCGTCGAGGACACAGTTCTCGTTTCATTGCCGCAACGAAGATTGCGACTTCGGCAAGTCGTCAAGGCCACTTCCTTGCAATGTGGTCGACGAGGCGCTCTACCGAAACCCACCCACCCTGCTGATCGCGACAATCGACAAGTTTGCCCGCCTCGCTTGGGAGGCGAGAGCGGGTGCATTCTTCGGGCGGGATTCGCAGCGACCGCCCGAGCTCATCATCCAAGATGAGGTTCACCTGATCACCGGACCGCTAGGGTCGGTGGCCGGAACGTACGAGACGGCCGTCGACACGGTTGTGCGCCTCAGAGGTGTCCATCCGAAGTATGTCGCCTCGACGGCGACGATCCGGATGGCCTCCCAGCAGGTCAGGCAGTTGTACGCACGAGACGTGGCAGTGTTTCCGCCGCCCGGCTTGTCGTGCGATGACTGCTACTTCGCCCGATCGGACGAGCGGCGTCCAGCGCGGCTGTACCTCGGGTACCTAGCCCACAAGCTCGACCAGCGCCACTGCCTCGCCCCGCTCGCGGCCGCTTTGCTCACGGGGCCCTTGGAGATCTTCGGCCAAGCCTCCGAGGCGGACCGGGAAGACTTGCTGGAAGCGTGGTGGACCCAAGTGATCTACCACGGCACATTGTTCGGCGTCGGGATCTCGCACAACGCCTACGCTGTCGAAGTCCGCGACTGGGCGAGGAGACTGTCAATTGAGATGCAGGACGCCCGTCGCGGTCCGGGGGAGGGTGACGAGACGCACGAGGGCAGACTCGCAAATGACCCCGTCCTAGCTCCCTGGTCGCGGGCATTGCAATTGGAGATTGCCCAGCTCACGAGCACACCCACCGCGGCGCAGAACGCCGAGACATTCCGCCGATTGCAGCTCTCCCGCACCCAAGAGGGACATCTTGACGTTGTGCTGGCAACGAATATGGTGTCCGTCGGCCTAGATGTGTCCCGCCTAGCGGTCATGGTTGTGAACGGTCAGCCACTAACGACCGCAGAGTACATCCAGGCCAGCAGTCGCGTGGGCCGCGCGGCAGTTCCCGGCCTGGTCGTTGCGAATTACTTTCGCCATCAGGCTCGCAGCCTGTCACATTACGAACTCTTCAGGCCATACCACGAGTCCTTCTATCGCTTTGTGGAGCCATCAAGCGTCACCCCATTCACATACCCGGTCCGGGCGAGGGCCCTGCACGCGGCACTGGTCATAGTCCTGCGCCACGCCGTCCCCGGGCTTCGAGAAAACAACCGGGCCGGCGAACTGACCCTGCATGCCCGCGTGTCGCGAGCGGTAGACGCCCTGAAGGAACGCTGCGAGGCCGCCCACGCCGGAGGCCGAGACGCCCAAACGTGCCGCCAGATCGACGCGCTCGTCGGGGAATGGCTCGCGGAGGCCGACCGATGCCGCAAGCAGCGCCGCCAGCTTCACTACGACGCTAGGGACAGGTCCGCGGACTCGCTCCTGTTCGGCCACGACATGCGCCGAAAAGGCGTCTGGCCGACGATGAACTCGATGCGCGAAGTGGAGCGGACAGGAGTCCTAAAGGCGCGATGACCGGCGAGATCGTGTCGGTCCGGCTATCGCACCTGCTCCGACAGTGTGGTGTCGGGGCCATCGTTCGGGGGCAGAACTTCCTCCTCGCAGTTCAGGACACCAGCAAGTGGTTTCCGGAAGGCACAGCACCGGAGTCGCGCCAAATCCAGTATGTGGATCAGGTCCGCAGCTCGCTCGGAATCTCCGAGATCCTGTGCACTCCGCCGACGGCTACGGTGGAGACCTCCGGGACGGTCATGGGGAACTGGATTCCGGCTGTCCGGTTTCCGACTTGGATGCGGTGTCCGCACTGCGGCCTGTTGCACCGCCAGCCGTGGCGCGAGAGCCCGGAGGCTGTGCGATTCCGCTGCAGCGGCAGGCAGGGCGAGCAATGCGGTTCGCTTCTGGAGCAAGTGCCGTGGATTGTCGTTCACGCAGATGGGTACCTCGCCGACGTGCCGTGGCAAACCGTGGCTCACAGCGCCCGCTCCCGACAGCCGGGGCTCGACCAACGGCGAGCCGGCGCGGCTGGCCCGTGCTGGAAAAGCCCTCCCAATTTGAGGATTCTGCTGGGCAGCCGACGACCATCTGTGCGCTGCGAGAACTGCGGCTTGGCGGGCGAACTGCCGGAGAGAATCGAGTTTCCAGCCCGACACGGGCAGCAGCCTTGGATTCGCGAGCCTCCGCCCGAGGAAGTTTCCGAGCCGGGATGGGTTGTGGACGTCAATGACGTCAGGATTCACCTGCCGGCCACGCAGACGGCGCTGGTGATTCCCCCGGAGTCCCGCATCCGCAAGGGAACGGTGGTCGATCGACTGTACGCCAGCTCAGAGGTGCAACGAAGAATCACGAATGCGCGAACGGGCCTGCACCGGAGGTCGATCCTGAAGCGGACCGCCGATGACTGGCGCTGCTCCGTATCCGATATCGAGGTGGCGTTGCGGGAGCTGCGGAATGGTTATCCTCTCTACGGCCAGCCTCTGGCCGAGGGAAACCTGCATTGGCTGGAGTACAACGCATTCCTGGACGAGATTCCCGACCTCCGCGAGGACGAAGACTTCGTGACGGAGCACCACACGGGCGCTTGGAGCGTGCTCCGCCGCCGGACGGAGGGCCGTCTGCGCAAGACCGCCTCCATCGTGGACCGACTGATCGAAGTCCGGCGACTGCAGGAAATCCTAGTCTTCAAGGGGTTTAGCCGGTTCTCAGCGGACCGCATCGTCGCACCCGACATCTCAGGCTCGTCCTCTTGGCTTCCGGCACTTTCCCTCCGCGGCGAGGGCATCTTCTTCACGATCAGTCGACGTGCAATCGACAAGTGGGGGCAGCAGGAAGTGCTGCAGGCGCGTTCGGCGGTCCTGAGCGCCCGGCTTGCTAGCCACCCAGTCCGGCGGTCTATGCAGGGTCTGAAGATCACTCCCCGTTTCGTGATGCTCCACACGCTGGCACATGCGGTCATCAGACAGCTCGAGTCCGAGGCAGGGTACCCGGCCGCTTCTCTGAGAGAGCGGATCTACGCTGGCACGGACGAGGCTCCAATGGCCGGCATACTGATCTACGTATCCGTCCCGGACAAGCTCGGGTCGCTGGGCGGACTGGTGCAGATGGCCAAGCCCAGGCCTTTCCTGCGGATTCTCCAAGCGGCACTAGACCAGACATCTTGGTGCTCGATGGATCCTGTCTGCGCATCGCATCAGGGCCAAGGGCCCGCCCTCCTCAATCTTGCGGCGTGCCACGCGTGCGCCCTGATTCCCGACACTAGCTGTGAGTTCGGCAATACTCTGTTGGATAGGGCCTTCATCAAGGGTGACCCCACAACCGGAGTGGCACCACTGACCGAATTCACCCTGCCGGAGGCATAGTGGCCCGCCGTACCTTCAGGCTCCCGCGAGTCCAAGACCTGACCAAGGATCAGGAGCGTGTCCGATCGCTGCCGCTAGACGGGCAGCACTTGGTCATCGGAGGACCGGGCACCGGCAAGTCCGTGCTTGCGCTCCTCAGGGCCAGGCGGCTGGCGAGGAGCGGCAGAAAATATGTCGTCCTCATGTTCAACCACTTGCTCAAGCAGGCCAGTCATGGCTTGTTTCGCGGACAACTCTCGTGCGAGACGTGGAAGCGTTGGTATTGGCGAATCTTCAAGGAAATTACGAATCAAGACGCACCGCTTGTCCCAACTACGCAGGAGGGAAGCTTTCGACCGTTCGATTGGAAGCGGATTGAAGGTATTATCGACCAGACCGATTGGGGCAAGCAGCATCTCAATATTGTGATTGATGAAGGGCAAGACATGCCACCCGAGTTTTACTCCAGCTTGGTAGGGCTGGGCTTCGAGAATTTCTTTGTGGTCGCAGATCAGAATCAACAAATCACGGACGAGAACAGTAGTCGTCAAGACATTGAGAACGCACTCGCGATCGACGCAAGCGAAGTGATCGAACTCCGCACGAACTTCCGGAACAGTCGCAGTGTTGCAGAGCTTGCACGTACCTTCTACACGGGTGATCCTGCCAGTCCTCCACCTTTACTTCCAAGACATCCTGACATGAAGACTGCTGAACTGTATTCATTTCCTTCCGGTGGATTTCAGCAAATCATAAGACGTATTCTTCTTACTGCAGATAAGAATCCGCACAAATTGGTAGGCGTCATAGCACCGAACAATTCTGTAAGGGAACAATACCTATCCGCGCTACGAACAACGTTAGATTCTGACAGCCTTACGTTGCAACACGGTCAGCCCTTGATCCGCACATACAGTCATGGTAAGCAAACAAACGTTAAGTTGGACATGGGTGGGATCATCGTCCTCAACGTCCAAGCTTGCAAAGGCCAAGAATTTGAGATTGTGATTTGTATAGATGTTGACGAGCACTACATCCCAGCAGATGACTTGGATATGGCTAAGAAACAATTCTATGTCATGGTGGCCCGCGCTCGCGAGAGGGTTGTGATGTTGAGGCGGAAGGGCGTCGAAAGCAGACTCGACAGCATCCTGCCCACTGACGAATCGGTTCTGCGGCGCAAGGAGATCTGATGGCGCAGCCTCAAACACTGTTCGCATCGGACGGGGCAGAGCCACCGACGACGGGACTGCTGGTCACGAACCATCTCAACCTTCTGTACATGCTGTCAGCCGGCCTGATCCTTCCGCCTGAAGGCTTCGGAGAGAAGTACTACCGAGACACTGTTCGGTACTGTCCGGGCTGGATCCCGCTGTTTGTCGGCAAGCCGGCGGCAGCTGCGCTCGAAGAGTCCGTCGCCGAGGTAGGCCACCTGAAGCCGTGCATTGCCGAGATCGACCTAGAGGGGATCTCCGGTTCGGCTTTCGCACTCCGCCACGATCGGTTTGAGGCTGTAGACTTCCCAAGCCAGGCCGACAAGGCCACCGACCGCGCAATCCTGCTTCCCGCTCCGTTGCCGACAAGCCGGATCAAGAGGCTGATCTATCGCTCAGTGGCCGAGAAGAAACAGGTCAACGACGATGCTCTGGACTTCGCGAACGTCACCCTCAAGGGCCTTGCCCAGCATACGGTCAAGGCAAAGTTCAACGGTTACGGAGGCGGCGCGCTTCCCCAAGATTCCGCGCCCAGCCCACGAAGTGCCCCCCTGCAAGTCCCGCTAGCCGTGGGAGGCGTCGTTGCGATGCTCTTGTGGCTAGGAAACCGAGGCGCACTCAGCGCTGAGGCGTGCGTCGCGGCGTTCGATCCCGAAGAGACTTCGGGACACGAGCCCAAGGACCCGATCCTCGCTGGCTTGCGCCCGTGGCTCCAGTCTGGACAGTGCGACCTCCGGCCCAAGGGGCCCACCGATCCCGTCCAGCGGGCGGATTTGCCTCGCTGGCTCTTTTGGGGAGTGGTTGACAGGATCGTGGTACAGAGGAGTGTCGAGCGTAGGCCCGATGCACGGGCCTCCATTCTGGACTACCTCAAGGAAACGGCCAGTGCCTTGGATGAGCGCCTGAGAAAGTCTCTCCAGCAGCTGGCGCACGACCTCGAATCGCTTTCCGGATTTGGGGATTTGTCCGAATCAGAACTGTTCCAGCGCCATCCGAAGCCATTCTCAAGGGCGCTCGGTCTGTTTTTCCTGTGCGACGAATGCGATGCCCTGTTCGACTCCGATCGTCCGATGCTAAACGAGGTGGACTTCCTGGCCGCGGCGATTCTTCTTGGCGCTTCTTCAGGATGGGAGGGCCTGCCTAACAGTCTGCGGGACTTTCCGGGCCTGGCCGACGCCGTGTCGGACCGAATGGCGGCCATGTCCCACCACCTGGCCGGAAGCGCCCTAGACTTGGGCGCGCCAGCGGCGCGTTGCCAGCCGTTGCGTGAGGCTTTCGGGGCTACTAGGGTTTGGGATGCCCGCCGGACCAAGGCCGCCGTCGCCCTAGCGGAACGAAACGGTTGGAATTGTGTCAAGACAACGATCCGCCTAGGCAAGGGCGACTACGAGCTTCGCGTGAAGCCATCGGGCTTGGAGATCGTGTTCGGCAAGGAGCCGGAGTTCAACACTTCTGTCAATAGGGCCACCTTCTTCGACCTGCTCGCCCGAGAGCGCATCTCGACGCAAGACGAAGAAGCGGCTCGAAAGGCCCTCGGTCTGTGGCCCAAGCGTGGAGGCAGGCGCAAATGATCTAGCCAACGACCTGCCTGGTCAGGCGCAATCTGAAGCACGTGCCGAGATCGGCCGCTTCTTGCGTTGTTGGGTGGCTTGGGACTGGCGATCGGGACGGCGAAGCACGGGAGCCCGGCGGAGGAAACATAGCGACGCACGACCCACCCACCATTAGCTCAGTGACTGCTGCCAATTCGGATTCCCTCTTACATGCCACTGGTAATCGCCACGGCGATCCTAGGGTCGCCAGACACGCAGCGACGCCGTCCGCCGAGAGCAGCGCGACGATCGAGAAGAACCGCTCCCAACGCTTGGCTCTCAGGCACCTCACCGCGACCTTCAAGGTCAACCTGCAGTCGGACTACGTCCGGCGCCCCATCGTTCATGAATACCCTATTCTGGGCAGGTGCCGATTCTGCTTGCCGCGCTGCTGACCGTGCTCTCCGCCGGAGCAGCTGGGTCCACACCAAACGTCTTGGTGATTCTGACGGATGACCTCGGATTCGGTGACATCGGGGCCTACAACCCTGATTCGAAGATCGCGACGCCGAACCTCGACGGCCTAGCATCCAAGGGCGTCCGGTTTACCGACGCCCACGCGCCCGACGGCGTCTGCACGCCGACGAGGTACGGCCTCCTGACGGGCCGGTACGCATGGCGGACCCGTTTGAAGCGAGGAGTTCTCAACGACTCCTCCACGCCGCTGATCGCCCAGGAACGCCTAACTCTCGCCGACATGCTGAGAGAAAAGGGCTACCGCACCGGAGCCGTGGGGAAGTGGCACCTCGGCTACCAATGGTCCTTGCTGGATGATTCCAAGGGGCAGACCGTCGAGAATGTCGACTGGTCGAAGCCCCTCGTCGACGGGCCCGCCCAGCACGGATTCTCGTACTCGTTCGGTCTGGCCAAGCCCGGCTGGGCCTTCATGGAGGGCGGACACGTCCTCGCCCGCCCGATCCAGCCCTTCGATCTGACCCATCTGCCCGCGTATCTCATGGGGCCAAATAACAACAAGGGAACCAAAGCTCCGGGTTTCGAATTCGAGCGGATGCTCCCGCGCTTCACTGAAGAAGCCGTGGGTTTCATTGCGATGTCTGCAGGCGAAGGGACGCCTTGGTTCCTCTACTTCGCGCCTCTTGCCCCGCACCGACCCGTTGTTCCGAACAAGGACTTCCAAGGAAGCAGTTCCGCCGGCCCGTACGGGGATTTTGTGGCAGAAGTCGACTGGGCCGTCGGAGAACTGCTCGCAGCGATTGATGCGGCTGGCCAGACCGAGGACACTCTGGTCATCTTCACAAGCGACAACGGACCCGAAACCGACGCCTACCGCCGGATGCTTGAGTACAGGCATGCCAGCATGGGGCCTCTGAGAGGCGTCAAGCGCGATCTCTGGGAAGGCGGCCACCGAGTCCCGTTCCTAGCTCGCTGGCCGGGCCGCGTACCGGCCGGAAGCGTGCAGGACGAGGTCCTCTGCCTGACTGACATCATGGCGACGGTAGCGGCCATTGTCGACTTCCCGCTTCCGCAAGACGCGGCCGAGGACAGCTACGACATGAGCGAGGCCCTGTTTCTTGCAGACGCAGACTCGCCGATTCGCGAGGCGACCGTCCATCACGGCTCGCGGGGCTGGTTCGCCATTCGCCAAGGGGACTGGGTGCTGATCGACCATCCCACAGGCGATAGCAACAGTGCGGGGCCAAACCGCGAACCTGCATGGTTTCGGACCGAGCGCCAGGTGTCTGCTCACGACCAGCCGGTCGAACTGTTCAACCTCCGGAACGATCCGGCCCAGACCACCAATTTGGCAGCGAGCAATCGCGAGCGCGTGCGCAGCATGCAGCGTCTCTTGCGCCGTTACCAGAGAGAGGGGCGAAGCGTAGCGCGCGATTGATCGCGCGGCCGGAGGGTTGACCCCGTAAGGGAGCCATGGCCTCGGACCAGCAAGGCGACAGCAAGTATCCCGAGCCCGAGACGGGACCTCGGCACACCATGGCAGCCATAGCGAATCTGGCCATCTCGATCCCGCGCTTGTTGGATGTGAGCAACATCCAGCGGGCGGCGCAACGATTGCGCCCCAAGGCCCGAGTCATTGCAGTAGTGGCCTTGTTGCCCCCTGGGCCGCCGATCCCAATGCAGCACGATCGGACGAGCTTCGCGCTTAAGGCTCTGCCACGCCCCAAGCCGGGGCGTCCTTGGCTCCGGCGTGCCTAGACGCCCGGACGGCGCGTCCCGACCGGGCGCAACGACTCTGCGGGCGGATCGGACGCGAGTTTCCGGGCCCGAAAAGCAGCCGCTATCAACCATCGAACCTGCCGGCGCGCCGCCGGGCGGTGGTACGCATCCGCAAGCTGTTCGGTGGGCATGACCGCCAGCCGCGATGCTCCTGAGCCGTCGGACGCGGAGTTTGCGCGGCTCATGCAGGAGCCGCTGCCTCCCGAACCTTGGTGGAGAATCGCCCAATACGCGGACACCATCGACAGCGCCCAGAGCGACAGCGAGCGCTATCGCATGCTCATCTCCGACCTGCCGCGCCGATTTCACCAGGCTAGCCGCGACAGGCAACAGTACGCTCTGACCGAGGCACCCCGCCTGACCGGGACGAAGTGGGACGCGTTGCTGGCCGCAGTGGCCGAGCACATCGCTATCACCCACGACTATCCCGTGCCGGGCTGGTGCGACGATCCGGAACGGTCGCTGAAGATCTGCTGGAAGCCGCTCCGCGTCTACGGGAAGGGCTTTCCAGGAATGGTCTACCGGGACACTCCCGGAGCCTTCCTGCGCCACTGCGCCATGGTCGGCGACTACGAACTCGGGGAGCGAGAGGGACACCGCGCCTATGGAGCCCTTTTCGGCGGATAGCCTAGAGGCTGCCTTTCGCAAACTGTCCCGCGAATTGCAATCGCGCCGTGTGCACGCACACATCTATGTCGTTGGCGGCGCGGCCATGGCCTTGGGCTTCGACGGCCGCCGACAGTCGATGGACGCCGTGATCAAAGAGGGCCACGGCCCCGTGGTGGAGGCAGTGCGCCGGATCGGTCGCCGCCGGGGCTGGCCGAAGACGTGGCTTAATGAGGAAGCGGTCCCGTCCATGCCCCGCGGCCCGGACGGCCGGGCGCGGACCGTCTTCGGGGACCGACACCTAGTGGTGAACTCTGCCTCGGCCGAGCACCTGCTAGCGATGAAGGTGCGCGCCGCGCGGCCCAAGGATCAAGAGGACATCGCGTTCTTGGTCAGGCGCTTGGGACTCTCCTCTGGCAGGGAGGACCTCGACCTGCATGACGAGGTATCCCCTCACGACCCGCCGAAGGGGAGCAGCATCGAACGCGCCTGTAAGATTCCGCGCAACCTATGGCCGCACGATCGATCCCTGGATCGCGATGACCGCTACGGTCTCGGTCTTGCACCCGGAACGGGCCGTGGTGGGCGGTCGAGATAGGTCAAGAGTCGGGTCGACTGGGCGGCTGCTTCGAGCGCAAGGCGGCGATGCCCCTCTGGGCCGGATGGGCCCAAGATGAAGCCTTCAGAAGAGATTCCTCCCGCGAGCCTTGTCCGTCCCTACCGTGCGCCCACCGGAAGGGTGGCCTCTGGGAGATCCGCTAGGTCCCCCCGTGAATTGAAGCTGGCCACACTCCGCATACGGGTAGCTGACGGGACACGTCTCGGCTGTCAGACGCCGACCCACAGATCCTTTACGCCTCGCAGCACTGTGTTCCGAACGTGCGCAGGATCAGCAACCAACCGGATTGAAGGATACCTCTCAAGAATCGAGGCGAATGCGATCTCGGCTTCGAGCTCCGCAAGCGAGGCGCCAAGGCAATAGTGGATCCCGCGCCCGAAGGATAGGTGCGGGCGGCGTTCGCGGCGAATGTCCAGAGAGTCGGGATTCTCGAAGACGGCCGGATCCCGATTCGCCGCGCCGATCACGGTGAGGATCTTCGTTCCGGACCGAATCAGCTTGCCCCCCAATTCGACGTCATGTACAGCGGTTCGGGCATCGGTTTGTACAGGGGCGTCGAATCGCAGGAACTCCTGCACGGCTGCGCCCATAAGGCCGGGATCATTTCGCAGGAGGCGCATTTGAGCCGGGTGCTTCAGCAGGGCCAACATCCCATTGCCGATCAGGTTCTTGGTCGTCTCGTTCCCCGCCACGAGCAGCAGGTTGAGAGTTCCCCGCAACTCTTCGGGCGAGAGCTTGTCCCGCTCCTCGCGCGCGGCGAGGAGGGCGCTGATGATGTCGTCCCGGGGATCCTTCCTGCGAACTTCCAGCATCCGCCCGAAGTACTCAGACAGCTCCCGCCGTGCCTCGTTGGCCCGGCGCTCCTGGCGACTCGTCAGAAACGGATCTATCGAAGCGGCCAGGTCGTCGGACCAATCTTGGAACTGCTTGGCGTCGTCGGTCGCGATTCCGAGCATCTCGGCCATCACCATGACCGGCAAGGGGTGCGCGATCGCGGAGATTAGATCGATGCGCTCCTGGCCGGCGACTTCGTCGAGCAAACGGTCCGCAATCGCCTGTATGCGCGGCCTGAGTCGCTGCACTGCCGAGTTCGTGAAGGCCATAGACACCAGCGACCGAACCCTCGTGTGAGCCGGAGGGTCGAGATTCAGCATGCTGACGGAACGGGCGCTCTCGGGGATCACCGCCTTCTGCTGCATGGAGCTGGAGAAGCGACCGTGGTCGCGAAGGATCAAGTCGACATCCCGGTAGCGGGTGACGACCCACGCGTCGAGCAAGCGCATGCGATGCACGGGATCTCTCTCGCGCATGCGCGCGTAAAGCGGATAAGGATTCTCGTTCACCTCCTTCGATCTGGGGTAGAAGGAGACTCCGGACTCAAGCCGCTCCCAACCGAGCAAAGCCGGAACGACCACGGGCGCCAGCAACTGGCGGGCGGCAGATGCAAGGACACTCACTGCCTACAGTCTGCCACCAGCGCGCCCAAGACGACCCGGCGAGCCAAGCGGCGGACCAGGAGCCACTCGCTGGTCGAAGCCAGTGTCCCAGATGTCCGCACCGATCAGGGCACCCTACCACTCGCGGAGCGGCCGTCTGTCGGCGTCTGTACTGTCACTGCGTTGCGGCGGATGATGCCGCGGAAACCGTCGTCGACCATCGCCCAGTCGACGAGATCCACCTTGAACGGAAGATCGGATTCCCCAAGGTCCTCAGCCAAAGCCGCCACAGTATGCAGTGACAGAGGACCCTCACCCATTATGGCGAGATCGAGGTCAGAGTACTCCCTTGCAGTCCACGTTGCCC
Source organism: Bryobacterales bacterium (assembly GCA_028819235.1). Classification (GTDB taxonomy): domain Bacteria; phylum Acidobacteriota; class Terriglobia; order Bryobacterales; family UBA6623; genus VXMF01. The sequence goes on along the minus strand of JAPPMC010000237.1, from coordinate 2,279 downwards.
GCGATCCGAACACGAGGACCTCGCGATCCGGAACATGCCTCCGGAGGGCGCCTCTGACGATGGCCCAATGGTCCGGTCGGAGATCGATGGCGGGAGTGGGCGTATTCATGCCAGACGGTCCCGCAATCGATCACGAAGGTACTTGACCTCATCGAGGAAGTCCGGAATGTGGCTGACGACACTAACAGCTATGGCCTCGCCATATGACTTGTCATGCCTCGCATCGTGCGGTACCCACGCCACTCGGGCCAACCCCCCAACAGCAGCCCCTGGTCGTTCGCTGTACGGATCTGGTCTTGGAACCTCATCTGATCAAATAGCGCTGGGGTCGGCGAGGAGAGTTTCAGGTAGCGCCTAAGCGCCTTATGGCCGAGCTCATATGTAAATCCAAAGCGGAGTATCAGGCCGTCACGAATCTGAAGATCGCCGTTATCGCCCCGATACCGCTCCAGGCCTTCTTCCAAACGTTGGATCGCTCGCTCGAGCGGCATGATGTCGAATACGGGCTCATTCATCGCCGTGCAATGCCACTTGGAGCCTACCGCCTTCAGATTCTTCTGTGATCGCGGCACCAATCCAGGCAGTCTCGGCTCGCCTCTCGCAAACCTCTGCCAACTGTGATCTCGTCTGGTGCTCGAAGGGTTCGCTGCCGTCTCCCTGTGGCGCTGCTGTGGCGGCGCGGATCGGTGGCCGTCCATATCCTTGCCGGCGCATTCCCGGTGGTGGGCTCTCGAAGCCAAGAACAGCGCGACTAGCGTCCGAAGCTCCCGTTCGGCAGGCGCGAACACGGTGTCTGTGACCCCAGCGCCGTGCTCCTTCTTTCCGTGGGTGCCCGGTTCGGGCCGTCCACCATGGGGCCAAGCCGTCTCGCAATGACGGATATGACTCGTCCGCACCGTTCGGAGCGGAGCGGGCAGCCCTGTCGAAATCCCTGCCCCTAGAATGGGGTGCAATGCTCAGGCCGATGTACTAACTAGCCGGCCAGCCCGGGATGGGGACACCAGCGAGCGTCGGGAAAACGATTGTGTGCAGCCGGTTTCGCGCAGTGTCATGACCGTAACTCGGTGACCGTGGGCCAGGTTCCACTGGCCCCGCCACGCGCACGCGCGTAACGTCGGCCAGATGCCACTCGCCTACTAGACGCACGGCCCTTGCCACCCACGGCTTCGATGAACAACCAAACGCCTAACTCAGCCTGCCCGATTCTCGTCCGCCAAGTGGCGCTTCGCGGGTGGTCAGCTATGGCTGCGACAGCGCTGCTGCTTGCCGTGGGATCGATCGGGTTCGCGCAGCAGCCGGCGGGTGGCGACGCCAAGGCCAATGCCGACCAAGAGGATCCGGCACCGGAGGCCACTCCCGAATCAGACGCGGGCAGCGCTGCGGAAGGCGGAGCCAACGCCGAACGCACGAACCTCAACCTGTTAGGCCAAGAGGACACCCGTTCCGGCGAAGCCCGGCGCAACGAGAACGTCCAGTTCAACCTCGTAGACACCAACACCCTGCAAGAACTGAACATTCGGCTGGGAGCCACGGCGACGATCGTGACAGACTTCCAGCCCGACCGCGACTACTACGGCGCCGAATACGGCCGGCGCGCCCGACCCGGCCTTCATCTTCCGCCGGCGCGTGGCCAAGGAACGCACGGCAACGTGTTCTGGACGCATGGCAACAGCGCGTTCTCGGCGCGCTCTTTCTTCCAGTTCGGCGATGTGCAGCCGGCCAACGAGAACCGCTACGGGTTCCGGCTCACAGGCCCCGTCACGGGCAAGACCCGCTTCACAGTCAATGCCTCGCAGCAACGCATTCGGGGACAGGTCAACGGCAACGTGCTGGTGCCTCTGCCGAACGAACGCACCCCCCTACTTGTTGATCCGGCCAGCGGGGAGCGCACTGACCCTGACACTTGGGCCATAGTCGAGCAACTGCTTGGCGCCTATCCGGCCGAGCTGCCGAACCGGCCCGACATCGACCCCAGAGCCCTCAACACGAACGCGCCGCAGCGGGTCGACACCGACTCGGCGAACCTGCGTCTCGACCGAGATCTCGCAACTCGCGGAAAGCTGGGCCTGAGCTATGTCTTCACGTCCCAGAGCGTTGACGCGTTTCAGTTCGTGCGCGGCAGGAATCCGGACACTGAGATCAAGAACCACCGGCCGCGCATCACGTGGACCCGGGGATCGGCCAGCGGCACGGTCACCAGCCTGTCAGTCGGATTCGACCGGGTCGGCCTGCCCGTGCCACAGATCTTGGGGGTTGACAGGATGAGGTCCCTTGTGGCA
>JAPPMC010000042.1 GCA_028819235.1 Bryobacterales bacterium | reverse complement strand
TAGCCGCGTCTCAGCAGGAGCCCCGCTCGTGACTTATGGGGCAAGGGCAGGGCGCAGGAGATGCGCGCCGATCCCGAAATGGCCTACTACTACGAGTACCAGAAGCCCACCACGATCGGGCCGGACGGCAGAGTGTTCGACCTTGTCGGGGAGTTCGGCACGCTGCGGACGTCCGGCCGCGGCTGGCCGATCGACGAATCTTGGATCGCCGGAGTGGCCATCGGGATGGCGGCCGCCGGCTCGAAGGTAATCGCGCGGCTGCCCTCGATGGCCCAGATCTTTGCGATCGAGTACGTCTACAACCAAGCAGGCAAGCTGCGGTCGATGACCGGCGGCCAGGCAAGCATGCCCTTCGTACTCTGGGTGGACGGCGCCGGACGCCGCAGAGGGAGCGCCGGCCAGCATACTGACGTAGGCGCGGAGGCGCTGTTCGCAAACCTCCCGGGCGTCAAGGTGGTCGTGCCCAGCAATGCCTACGACGCCAAGGGGCTTCTCGTCGCGGCGATCCGGGATCCGGACCCGGTGGTCTATCTGGACTATCCGGAGGTCAAGTCGGGCAGCCAGCCCGATGTTCCGGACGAGGCCTACGAAGTCCCGTTCGGCGAGGCCGTCGTCCGGCAGCGGGGGTCCCACCTCACGCTGGTGGCCTGGGCGCCGGCAACCGTTGATGCTCGAAGGGCCGTGGAGCAGCTGGCCCGCAGTGGCATCAGCGCAGAGTTTATCGATCCCAGATCCCTCAAGCCATTGGACGTCGGAACGATCGTCGCCTCGGTGCGCAAGACGCGCCGCCTTCTGGTTGTGGAGCACGGCCACTACACAGCAGGGTTCGGGGCGCAGGTGGTGGCCGAGGTCGCGGAAGCCGTCCCGGGCGCCAGAGTGAAGCGCCTCGCCTTCCCTGACGTGCCCGGGCCCGGTTCCGCCAAGATGATGGAGTGGCTGCGGCCGGACGCGCCGAAGATCGTGGACGCCGCTGCCCAACTGGCGAGGGCGTGACTGAGCAGCCCCGCGATTCCGGGGCGGGCTGCCCCCGATGCAGCACTGCCCTGCGGGAGAGGACCATGCGAACCGCCATCTGGCAGGGAGACCGGGTCGCGATCGTTGAGGACATCCCTGCCCATGTCTGCGGGGAGTGCGGGGAGCAGTACTACGACAGCCCCGTCAGCGACGCACTCCGGCGGCTCGCTGAGGAAGGTTTCCCGTCCCGGCTAGCGAAAGCTACGATCACTGTGCCGGTCTTTTCCCTGCGAGGTCGCGTCGCCCGTAAGACCGAACTGCCCGAGGATGTCTATGTCGATTGATCTGGTCCGGCGGCTATCCGCTGTGGCGCTCACCACCCTGTTCTTGGCGGCGTGCAGCGGGCCGCCCCCCGAAGCAGAAGCTCCGGAAGAGACTGAGACCGCCCCGCCTGCCCCGGTTCAGGCCGCATCGCTTGCCGACATCTTCCCCGAAGGACTTGGCCGCTCCCTGGTGCTGGACTCCTGCGGCGCCTGCCACGCTGCGGCTTGCTCAGCGATCGGCCAAAGGCCAAATGCTCGGTGGGACAGCCTCAAGGCCGACCACCGGGACAAGGTCCCGGATATGGCCGAGGAGGACTACGAGGCCCTGTTCGCTTACCTTTCGGAGAACTTCAACGACTCCAAGCCAGAACCGGTAGTTCCGCCACAATTCCTAGAGGGCGGATGCACGCCGTTCTGACGGCGCGGCCAGTAGCTAGGACGGAGACGGTGCTCATGCCGCGCCCTGGGAGCAGAATTCGCCGCCAGTTTCTGCGGTCGCTCGTCCCTGCCGGCTTGGCACTGGCCTGCGGCGCATGCGGCGGGACCCCGCGGGACCCGGTCGAGGCCGAGCCTTCACAGGCGGCCTCGACGGTGACCTCAACCGACTGGTCGGCCTTTAACATCAGGGACTTGTTTCCAGATGGCGAAGGGCGAGAACTCGTCTTCAACAACTGCCAGAGCTGCCACGTGCTGGTGCCGATCCTGGTCCTGTCCATGGACGAATCGGCTTGGTCCAGCAACGCGTTGGAGCATCGGGAGCGGGTTGAGGGGCTCAGCGACGAGGAGTTCCAAACGCTCTACAGCTACCTCGCAGCCAGCTTCCCCCCAAATCGTCCGCGGCCCCAGTTGCCTCCGGCCCTGCTCGACACCTGGACAACCTACTAGCATTCCCAAGGCCGACTGCGACGCCAAGGCGGCGACGGATCGAGGAACGGAGCCCGAGGCGGGGATCCAGCGTTTTCTCTCCGAGGAGTGAGATCTCGCTGCTCCAAGACTCGTGGTGGAGGGTTGATGTTCAGCACAGCACTCAGAATGGCCGCTGACGGCGCTAGTACGGCCCACTATCCCGCAAGTGGCCGATGATCTCGTTCGTGACTGCCTTGCCGCACTTTGGAAGCGGATGGAAGCCGAAGAAGGCGCTAGGCTGATCGGCCGAGCTGTCGCCTGGGGCAGCGTTCAGTCCCTTGCGGACCAGTTCAGAGATCACAGCCCCGATTGTTTTCTTGCTCTGCTTCGCCAAGCCCCCAGCGGCCAACAGCACATCTTCATCTATGTCTAGCGTGGTCCGCACTTACCATTCGCTAGCGCATCAGATCATCCGAGAGCCACCATAGGCGCGCGAATCGGACACTGGGCCTTGTCTCGAGGCGTGCTGCTCGGTCAACTGGCGTGTGGCAAGCGTAGGGCCGCGTCGGCACGCCATCGCTCTCGCGAGCGGGTTGCGAGATGACCTGTCACCTCAGTCCAATCTGGAGCGAGAGCGCGTTAGGCCCTGGCATATACATCCTCAGAACCGGGTCCTCAGGCCGATCCTCGCAACTTGCGTCTCTAGGAAGTTCTGGTACAGCGCCGTGAATCCCTGGCCGACCACCTCTCGCTGTACACCAAACTTGTTGAAGAGATCGCTAAGTGTGAAGACCAATTCCGCACGTCCGCTCATGACCGGCCAAGTCGCGGACAGATCGAGCGATGAACGCGCACGTTCTCTCCCTTGGGGGATGTTTCTTCCCGCGTAGTAAATGTAACTCAGCTGGACTTCTCCGCCACGAAATGTCTTGACTTGGTTATTGATAATGAAGTCCCCTGTGTCGTCTCGCGATGCCGCGAGGCTGAAGGGGCGACGTATAGGGAATAGCAGTTCGGTCTCCAGAGCGTTAATGTCGTTCGTGAACCAGTTGACGCTTCCAGATACGCGCCACGATTCGCTAACCTTGTGCTCGGAAACGACTTGAACTCCGGTTTGTATGGAGTTCCCCACGTTGTCAAAAAGCCTATTGAGGACAGCATACCTCAGGTTGGAAGGGTCGATGGCAAAAATGCGCTGGAAAGCGTCGGATATCTGACGTTGATAGACGGACATGCTTACGAATCCCCCATCCCAAGACCTCCGATATCCGATCTCGAACACATTCGAAAGTTGGGGACGCAGATATGGATTCCCAACTTTCAGGAGTTCTGGATCGTCGAACTTCGGAAAGATACGCAGTTCAGGCTCTCCAGGTCGATCGATACGCCGATTATATGCAGAAATAACCTGATTTTGTTCGCTTAACCTATACGTAAACTTGACATTCGGGAAGACCTCGAAGTAGTCGTATGCATCGCTCGTCTCGTAGTAAATGTTGTCTTCCGGGATTGTGTAGGCTACGTTCGTCTGTTCGAATCGAACACCCGCCTCAAATGAATATGATGCCTTTACTTGGACCCAGTTGAAATAAGCGGCATAGATGTCTTCCTCCCAATTGGAAGATTCGCCGAGCCCTTCGTGGATCACGCTTTGCACTCCCCGATCCACAGTGTAGCTAATCGGTAGCCAACGAGTCTGAAGCTTAGTGCCCAACTCTATTCTACCGCTGGATAGCGGGCGCTTGTAGTCGAGGCTCAGGGGAACAGTGTTCTCTTCGGCAATAAGATGGGTCATGTCCATACCGATCCTCACCAATGATTCCTCATTGAGAAAGTACGCTTCGTCCTCCCAACCGCGCGTGTACTGGAGATTGAATCTCAGGTCGTGCCCAGGTGTGACGAATTCGTGCTTGAGGTCGAAACTGATGTTGGCAAACCCCGTGTCTTCCTCTTCCTTCCAGAACCAGAATCGCCGTCTCTCGCTCGTGGATGCTAGGATGTAGGGAACCTGTGCACGATCCGTGTGCGTTTCGAAGTCATAGATTCCTGAAACCGAAAGTGTGTTGGAATTGCCAACTTCAATGTCCGATCCTGCTCGGACAATGTAGTGAATCTGCTCGCGATTCTCCGGAACTTGCGATTCAATAACCCGACCGTCTTCGTAAGATCGCGTCGTAAACTCATTGTTCGGCAGGGCGTCTTGAGCCAAGATTTCTGCTTGGAAGAAACTCCGTACATGCTCAGTATTGTAGTTGAAGCTAACACTGGGAATGAACTTTGGGTTGTTCGAATAGCTGCCCATCTCGGTCGGCAGGTCCGATCGGCGCTTGGAGAACTGGCCCATGCCAACCGACAATCCGACATCACCCGACAAACCCTTTCTCTGCTCCTGCTTGAAGATGATGTTGATAACTCCTGCCATACCCGCGGCGTCGAGACTGGCCGATGGGTTGTGGATGATCTCGATCGCCTCGACGTTGGCCGCCGACACGCCATCGAGGCCGCGCTGGCTGCCAAATCCAGTCAGGCTCGATTGTCGGCCATTGATGAGGATCGAGACCTGATAACTGCCGCGGAGCGAGACGCGGCCCTCTTGATCGACTGTGACACCCGGAAGGTTTCTCATTGCATCGAGCAAAGATCCGGTCGACTGTGTCGGTCCTTCGTCGATCCGAAACACCTCGGTTTGGATCCCGACCCCTCGGATATCCTCGGCGGTCACCGTAATCTCCTGCTCGAGGTTCACCTCCCGAAGTAGGCGAACGTCCCCGAGATCGTAGGACTCATTGAGTTCGGACACGAGCACTGCGACTCCCAGCGCGTAGAACCCAGGGAACGAAACCTCAATCTTGTAGCTGCCCGGTGCCAGTCCCCGGATTACGAATCGGCCGTCGCTTCCGGCAAGCACACCGGACAGTGGCTCTCCGCTAGCATTCTCGACTAGCACTGTCGCAAAGCTGAGCGGTGTCGCGTCAGTATCATCCAGAATGCGGCCAGCGAGAATTGCCGTGCCCTCCTGTGCGAAACAAGGGGATGTGGGTAGGAAGACGACCAACGCCAGTGCCAAGGCTCGACTCGGAATGCGGCCTCGGACTGCCCTCATCACATGGCAATCGCATCGTTCGTCAGACAAGAATCCGGGCATCTCTAGAAACATCCAGCGCCAAGCAGGGCTCCTGGACACGAGTCGGCCGGCTGACTCCATCCAGCGATGCGCGCCTGAACGCTTGGCAGCAGGACGGACGGATAGGAAGGAGGCATCTGAGGCAGTACGAAGCATCGGCGCAGGCTGTCACCAACGGCCGGACTGCATCCCGAAGAAAGGCCCGAATATCCGTGTGCCCGCAAGGTTCGACGGGCATTCCCGAATGCGCCTCCAATTCTCAAGGGCTGCCGACCATTCGCAGTGCCGACCCACTTCCGAATGACCAACTCCTCCGTACGAAGAATCCGAACCTGATCCTCTTGACGGGACAGAGTCACCGTCTAGCTGGGACCAATCGAGCCGAGAGCCCAATGCCCAGACTACTTGAAGTGCCGGGTGGACCGACTGGAGGACATCGAAGGAGCCGCGAGGAGCTGCGACGGGTGTGCCGCCATGTGTGATCGGGAAGCGGCTGTTTCACTTGCTCGCACTGGCGCACGGGATCGAACCCTGGGGTGCAAGCGCAGCCGAGTCGGGTGCTGGACGACAGGGAGAACGAGGAGCTCTTTCTTAGAGTTCCCGAGAGTGGCAACACGCACTGACGGCGCTGGGCTATTAGGCGCCGCCACGCACATTGCCGTGGTCGACCGGTAGGCGCTGGTCGCTGCCCATGCGCGGCGGTGGTAGCGGGTCTGCCTTGGACACCAGCATGGCCTTCACGTTACGATCGCTCACCTCGCCCAAGTCTCGGGCCAGACGGATGATGCGGGTTTACGGGCAGCCGTGCTCCTCGGGATGCTCTTGGGCATTGCGCATCTCGCTCACGGCGCGGCCCGCGTTCGGACCCAACTTCCCGCCCCACTTCTCGATGCGCTCCGGAGGCCCGTCGAGATGTCCCTGTGGGACTTCGAGCAGCTGGGATTCGTAGTGAACCCACCCTTGGCGTGACTGTGCCCGGAAAGGCGCTGGGCGATAGGCTCCTGCACCAACGTGGTCCGAGCCCATTAGTACTGTGGCAGTCGACCGTCACGTGTGGTTGTCGATCTTGACCTTCGCGCGCGGGCAGCGGGCGAGCCTGTAGACAAGGGATCCTTCGGATCGGATTCGCCCGGCCACGATCCATCAGGGCCCAAGCACGCAAGCCAGCATGGCTCGAACGCACTAAGCGACCGCTCGGTTCAACAGTCAGTGCTGGTCTTCCGGAGGTGTCTCGGTAGCCGGGCCCGGAAACATCCCCATGCTCAGTCTGAGCGCGATGTCGGCAGAATACCGAATCGCCTCGGAACGAGCGACACACGCTCTATTTCTGCGGCACATAAACCCACACCAAGGCGGCATGCCCAAGGCCCTCCAAAGTTCAGGTTCGCCGACAGGACGAACTTGAGTGGGCTGATTTCCGCGCGTTCCCGCCAGGCTCCAATATGAGCCGTACTATGAGATTTTGCCCCCCGCGTCCACCGAACGGCCGAGCCGCCTCCTCCTGCCTGCTGGCACGGTGTTGGCACTGGCAGCTGCGAACGACGATGCCTTCCAGCGCCCGGCGACTTCCTGCCCTCTGACGAGCAGAAGGCGAACTTACGAATTGGTCGTGCCCATCAACGTCCTTGAAGCGGCGTCCGCTGCCAAGTCTCAGCCAAGCCCTTCTAAGGCACCAGTGCTGTCACCAAATGCCTCGACATCCTCCAGGCCCATGTGCTGCATCATTGCCAGGTAAAGGTTGCACAGTGGCGTATCCGGCTTTGCGACAACGCGTCGGCCAGGTCGGAGCGCACCCTTGCCTCGACCCGCCAAGATGAGGGGCAGGTTCGACGGGTCGTGCTTGTTTCCGTCGCTCAGCGACGACCCGAACATGACCATGGAATTGTCGAGCAGCGTCGAACCACCCTCGTCCAGGTCGCGCATCCGGCCCAGAAAATAGGCTGCCTGACTGGTATGCCAGTTGATGATGCGCTCGTACTGGTCGCGCGTCTCGGGCTCGTCGCGGTGGTGCGAGAGCCCGTGGAATGATCCGTCCACTCCGTCGAGGAAGGCGAAGCTCCGGCCGGTCTGGGCATCCCCGAACATGAATGTCGCCACGCGGGTGGAATCGGACCAAAGCGCCAACAGGAGGATGTCCAGCATCAGCCTTGTGTGCTCGTCGTGGCTCTGCGGGATTCCTTCCGGCGGTCTGTCGACCCCCAGATCCCCCTCGTTGATCCATCGGGGCGGCGGATTGAGGCTTGCTTGGATCCGGGTCTCTACAGACCGCACCGACTCGAAGTACTCGTCAATCTTGTGCTGGTCCCGGCGGCTGCCCTTTTGCCGCACGGCGCGGGCCTTGTCCAGCACAACGTCCAAGATGCTGGCCTCTTCCATGCGCTCCGCCTTGGAAACTGGGGACCCGGAACCGCCCAACCCCGCCCGGTACAGCCTGTCGAAAGCCATTCGGGGCACGATCTCCTTGGCAGCTGGCGTGTGGGGATCTCTCCACGATATGTACGATCCCACGATGCGGGCAAACCCGCCGCCGATGTTGTCGACGCCGGTGCGCGGGTGGTCCAAGCCGAGATGAATCGATGGTAGGGGCGTACGCGTTCCGATGCGACTGGCAATGACCTGATCGACCGACGTGCCACCTGTGTCGATGTCCCGTCCGGTCGATCGCTCAACGTATCCCCCTGACAGCCAAGCCGGCACCTTCGCCCAGTGGCCGTTGCGCCCAACGGCCTGGGCGTTCCAGAGGTTCTGCAGCAGCAGCAATTCGCCCTTCAACGGTGCGAACGCCTCCAGATGGGGGGTGATCTCGTAGTCGTCACCCTGTCCGGGCGGGTGCCAGTGGTCCGGCCGCACTCCGCACGGCATGAACAGGAACGCGGTGCGCAGCGGTGGCTCCGCCAGTCGGCCAGAGCCAATGCCGGCCGCTGGCGCGAGGGCTTCCAGCCACGGCAGCGCGAGGCTGACGCCGGCCCCGCGGAGGATTGTGCGACGAGAGAGAGCCTGAGCCATTGACCTATTTGACCTCCATTGCCTGCCCTTTGCCGCCCGCAGAAGCTAAGGGCTAGCGGCGTTCGGGTTGACTATAGCGAAACGGTACGCTCAGGGCAATCTGGCGGATCACCGAGCGGGCCCCAAGTCCAGTCTCGCTGGCCTCGGCGACGATCGTCTCGACCGCGCAGGAATCCCGGTCCAGCAAGCTTCGCCCCAGCGCATAGCCCAGCAACTTCCGGACGATCTGCCGCACGACAGCACTTTGCCTCTGCATCAGGACCTGCCGCAGCCCTTGAAGACCGCTGAACTCTTCGCCAGACGGAAGCGCGGCGGATGCGTTAATTGCATTGCCCTGCCCGTCCACATCCCTCCAGCGGCCGAGCCAGTCGTAGTTCTCGAACGCGAAGCCAATCGGGTCGATGACGTCGTGGCAACTCGCGCAAGCAGGCGCCGCTCGGTGTAGCTCAACGAGCTGGCGATTGGTTAGCCCGCCTTCCTTGCCATCCTCCGCCTCGATTGGTGGCACGTCCGAGGGCGGCGGAGGAACTCGTGTCCCGAAGAAGGTCTCCAGCACCCACACGCCTCGCAGTATTGGGCTGCCGCGGCGGTACTCGGAATTCATCGCCTGCACGGCTGCCATACCGAGCAGGCCTCCTCTTCGGCCGTCCGATGTCGAGACAAGCCGGAACTCATTGCCCCGAACGGCGTCGGGCAATCCGATGAATTGGGCCAGGCGTTCCGTCAGGTAGGTGTAGTCGGCTGTGACGAACTCCAAGACGCTGCGGTCTTCGGCCAGCATCCGCTGGAACAGCAGCACCGGCTCTTCCCGCATGTCCGCGGCGATCTTGGGCGTGTAGAAATGCTGGATCTCGTTGAGGGTCGGAGCGACGCGGCCGCCCACATCCTTAGTTCCGAGCCACTGCCCGATGAACGTCTCCGCAAAGAACCTGGAACGGGGATGGTCGAGCAGCCGGTCCACCTGTCCGGCCAACACCGCATCCTCTTGCAGCCGGCCGGTGTCCGCCAGATGCCGCAGCTCGGCGTCGGGCATGGAGCCCCAAAGGAAGTAGGACAGGCGGGTCGCCAGCTCGTGGCCGGAGAGGGCGTGCCGTCCCTGTTCGGCCGGCGCGGTCTCCATCCGGAACAGGAACTCGGGGGAGACCAAGACTGCCTTCAGCGCGATCCGGACGCCTTCCTCAAACGGATCACCTCGCTGCGCGGAGCGATCGAAGAGCGCAAGGAACGGCTCGACTTCCGCACTCTCCACCGGTCGGCGGTATGCGCGGCGCAAGAACCTCTCCAAGACCAAGCTCGCCTCCCTCCGGGGCGAAATGATGGTCGTCCCCGGCTCTCGCCCGAAGAGGCGGTAGTGGGCCGCGCGCTTGGCATCCGAAACTTCGGCGGCTTGCTGTTCCACGTCCAATGTGACCAGCCTCACGGCCGGGCTGCCCTGCGCCAACCGCAGCGCAACCCTGTGCTCGCCGGAACCGACCTCGATGTTCGCAGTGCGACTGGTTGCCTCTGCGGCAGACCATGCGAATCTCAGCGAACCGACGGGAGTGGCATCGACCAAGATCTCGAGCTGAGGCTTCAAATCTGGCTCGGGAGATAGGACCGCGACCTTAACGGAATACCTGCCGCCGCTGTAGAAGGAAATCGACCTCTCAACCAACTCGCCGGCCGGAAGTTCGACAGAGTCATGGCCGTCCACAGGCTGCCCTGGCAGCAGATCCTTCGCGACGAACGCCCGGGCCAAGGGAGGTGTGACGATGACGCGATCCAAGACTTGCTCCGCAACCTCGAGGTAGCGTTCAGCGAGGAGCGGCGACAGGAACAGCGTCTCGCCGTTATTGTCGAAGCCCTCTCCGCCCGATCCATCCGCCGGAAACATCTCGGCGACATCCAACCTGAGGCCGAAGAGATCACTGACGGTGTTGGAGTACTCGTGCCTATTCAGCCGCCGAACGGTGACCGGAGCGGCGTAGAGCCCTGTATCGCAGGCTCTCGTACGCAGGGTGTGCTCGATCCAGTCGGCAATTCGCAGACGCTCGGACACCGATGGCCCTGGCAGCGGGTGAGGAGGCATCGTGCGGTTGCGGAGCTGCATAGCGACGCTCTGCCAGAGGCTCGAACGGCCTGCAACGTCGGACTCCGAGCGAGCCTCCAAGAATGCCGCCCGGCCAGCCGATGCATCGCTGTGGCACGCGCCGCAGTGCTGCGCGAGCGCGGGCCGGATGTCGGTATCGAACTGATCGGCACCACCAGACTCGGATGGCCAAGCCATGCCCCCGACGAGTGCGGCGATCGTCGCAACTCTACGTACCACCTTCACCTGCCTCCGCCCATCGGGTGTCGGTCCGGATCGATCCATCTCCCTATGGGACTACAGGTTTATCACACGGCCTACCGCTTGAGGCTGCCAACTGTCGATCGGCGGAGCCCATATGGGACAGCGCGGCCCCCCGGATTCCACACCGACATACCTAGGCCCCGGAGGCAACATTGGCAGGTTAGAGCCTCAGGGCCATTCTCCTTTCGAGGCCTGTTGGCATGGCAGAACGGCACTGGGGTTGTGAGGATGGAAGCCTTGCGAGCCCCTGAGTCCCTGTTGCGGGATGCCGCGCATCCCCGGGAGATGGACATTCTGCCGACGCTTCGGCACAGTGTAGGCCCATGGGGAGTGCACAGCCAGCGAGCACGGTCGGGCCTCCCCTGAAACTGGCCGCCGTCCGGTGCCGATGCACGCGCGGGGCATGGACGGCGGACCGTCGCCGTCTCCGGTGCTCCAGATTCCCACGACTAGAGCCGTCGGCCAAGTATTCTTGTTTTCTCAGCGGTAGAATTGAACCGATCGCGGACGATGCAGTGCAAACGAATCGGCTAGCTTCGATCGCGTGGCGTTGCGCCATCCTCCTGCTTCCTGCATTCTCGATGCAAGCAGGGGGTCCCTTACCTGAATTCACCTTCCAAGGCGTCGCCCTACACCCGGCGGATCTAGCCTACGCCCCGACGCAGCAGCTAATCCATCCCTCCATCATTAGGACCAAAGGACGGATCGAAGATCCGTTGGGCAAATTCTATCTGTACTACGCTCCCCACAAGCACGTGGCGATTAGCATGGCGTATGCCGACAGTCTAGATGGTCCTTGGACGGAGTACAAGGCCAATCCGGTCATCAAGGGCCCGAGTGCTCCGGATATCCGCTGGATCGAACACAAGGGCAGATTCTACATGTGGGGGCACACGAGAAACTCTCAGACGGAGCTATGGACCAGTAGAGACGGGATTCGCTTCGAGTATCGTGGCGTGAGCATCACGGCGTCGAACATAGGCACGCGCAACGCCACTTACACCCGAGTCTACGAGTATCCGCTCAAGCGCTACGGCAGTAGATTCGTCATGCTCTATTCGGGGTTCATCGAAGGAAGAGAGATTCGATGCGTCTGGCTGGCGCACTCCAATGACGCTGAGAACTGGGTCCAGTTGAAAATCCCGTTGGCGGAGCCGATCAAGGGAGAGAACAACGATCTGTACGGCCCGTCTCTTCTGCGATGGAAGAACAGGAACTATGTTGTCTACCAAGACCACACGGCTTGGCGAGGTGGTGCCATCAAGTACGTCGAAGTCGACGCCGAGCTGAACGCGGTTGGCGCCAAGGGCGAGCGCTACGTGCTGATCGATCCACCGCCCGGGCCGCCTCTCAAAGACCGCTACCGGGGCAGCGAGTTCTACGTGGAGAATGACAGCCTCTACTTGTATTCCAGCGCTTCCTCCGACCCGAGGATCATCGTATACGCCACGGCGCGCGTCACTCCCGGCCCATCGAACAAGTGAGGACTAGAGCCCTCCTCGGCGCCCACGGCCTAGGCAGCCGCGCACCTCGAGGACACGCGAGCAGTGTCACTCCGGCCGGCACGAATCAAGCTCATCGAGCCGAATGCGAAACTCCCCGCCACGCATCTCGGAGCGTAGTGTCGTACGTCGAGCGGCGTCGGTATAGATGACCACGCCACCGGGCAACGGATTGCCAGGCGTCGCGATGAGCTCTTGCATGCCGACCTCGCCATGGCGCCGTGCGCGGACGACGCGACAACACTACGAAGACGGCTCCAACTCGCGATCGCCGTCGAACACCGTCAAATGGGGCAAGCGACGTGGTCTCGCCGCCGTTCATCGAGACTGCGCCGCATGACTGCCGCGAATCGCGGCTATGCCCGTACGCCACCGGAAGAGAGAACGGCTGAAGCTGAGCCGCAGCCAGGACAGCGAGCGCCGCTCCGCGGAGGAGCAATGCGGAGAGGAGCTACCACACGGTGGCCCCGTCTGGATGAGCCCGGTGCGCCGACGGCAACTCGTTCGCGGGGCCGGACTGACCAGAAGCGCTTATCACCTCTTCTTGCGCGTGACGCGGAAGACCTTGAACACGCCATCGACCATCCGGTGGTAGTACAAGTGCTGCTCATTCCCAGAGAGCACGGGCGCCTCCACGTTTCCGGTGATGGCCATGATCCTCTCGGGGCTACCAAAGGGCTCGCTCCTTGATCCGCGCTTGGCCACGTAGATGCCGACAAACTTCGGGCGGCCATCAACCTTGCTGATCCGCGTGAAGTAGAGCTCCAAGCCGTCGGCGGAAATGGCAGGAGCGTACTCCAGACTTGCGGTGTTGACGTTCGCGAGGATGCTGTCATCCATCCTCACCCAACGCCCATCCCTCAATTCGGCCCCTCGCACCTTGAACGGGTACGGAAACGGCCGCATCGGACTGAACCGCCCCTCGGAATAGAACAACAGCGTGCCGTCGTCGCTGACGTCAGGATCGAGGCTGATCCACATGTTCACCGGGAGATTCGGGCTCTCCTTGTAGATGTCCCCCTCGAGTTCTGTGACGTCCATCGCCTCGCCGTTCTCGAATCGCGCACGATGCAAGCTTCGGATGTCGCGCGGAAAGTCGCCCATGGTGATGAAGTACAGCGTCCCGTCGCCATCGAAGCTAGGCGTGCCGTCGACCTTCGAGCTGATCGTGTTCGTGACCTTGCCCTTGTACTCATAGGTGCGCTCGTCGATCCGAACGGACCAATGCATGTCTTTGTTGGGCTTGTTGCGGTCATTGAACAGCAGGAACCGGCCGTCCGGGGAAATGCCCACCTCCATGGCGTCGTCCTCGTACCCACGAATCTCGATGGGCTCTTGGTTCGTCCATTCGCCGTTCGGCACTACCGAAGATGGGTCGTGCTCAGGAAGCATCGCCAACGCCTCAGCGGCACCGAACTTGTGAGGCGCTAGGCGCCAAACCGCGAGAGCCAACAAAGCGAGGCCGCCAATTGTGAGAAGCACCTTCATGGCCGGGATCTCAACTCGTCAGCCCCACAAGACGATCGATTTCCCAGCCGAGGCGGGTCTGCAGTCCCGTCCATCCATTCTCCTTCGAAACGTTGTTCAGCTCGCCCGGATCGCGCTCCAAGTCATAGAGCTCGTCCTCATTGCCTCCTTCCGGGTAGCGGATGTACTTCCACTTCTCTGTTCGCAGCGCCTGAATCGTCGGCCAGTGCACGTAGCCGTGCTCGCGGAAGTCTTCGTAGAGAAACCAGCGGCGCCAGTTTGGCGCGGGGCGCCCTTCGACCAACGGCCGCCAGCTCTCCCCGCGCGTGCCGTCCAGGCTCCCGATGCCGGCGTAGTCCAGCACAGTCGGGCAAAGGTCGATATTGAGGACGAGCCTGTCAATCACTTGGCCGGCCTTGACACCTCTCGGATAGCGCGCGACCAGCGGAATCCGAATCGATGGCTCGTAGGCGAAGCGCTTGTCAAACAGGCCCAACTCGCCGAGAAAGAAGCCGTTGTCACCGGCGAAGACGACGACGGTGTCTTCCGCCAGTCCCTTTTCGTCCAACTTGCCGAGGATCCGCCCCAACTGCTCGTCCATCGCGGTGATGCAGCGCCAGTAGTCTTGCCAGCGGGACGGATAGTCGGTCGGCCAGCCAGGAATGTTGTGGTCCGCTTCGCGGGGAGTGCTGAGCTGGATGTGTTCCACCTCGGACGGTTTGCCTTCGAGGTGCTCGAGCTTCACGTCATCGACCTGGACCGGACGGTCGGCATAGAGGTTCTTGAGATGAGGAGGCGGCGTGTACGGACCGCGCGACTCTTTGAAGCCGACCACCGCGCAAAACGGCCTTCGACGATCGCCGCCGAGCCACTCGACAGCCAAATCAGCGACCACTTTGCTCGAATGCCCCTTGATGCGCTGCATTTTGCCATTCACGTTGACAGCGGGGTCGTTGTAGCTGCCTTGGCCTGGGAACGCCGACCATTGATCGAATCCGGGCCGGGGATCCGGATCGCGCCCCATGTGGAACTTGCCGATGTAGGCCGTCTCGTAACCCTGCTCTTGGAGCAGTGCGGGAAACGAACGGCGCATCTCGTCGTCGGAAATGTCTTCCCAATTACTGAGCACTCGGTGGGCGTGGGCATAGCTTCCGGTAAGGAAGCTGGCGCGCGCCGGGCTGCAGAGAGACGTCGTCACAAAGGCGTTCGTGAAGCGAACGCCTTCTCGTGCCAGCCGATCGATGTTTGGCGTCTGGAGGAAGGGGTGGCCGGCCGCGCCCATCATGTCCCAGCGCTGGTCGTCCGTGATGACAACGAGGAAGTTCGGGCGGGCTTCCTGTGCGGCACCCGAAGCCGCCAGCGAGGCCGCTAAGAACTGACGTCGCGTCTGAGGCATTTCGAGTCGAACACAATGTAGCCCATCGTTCTCGCTCGATGTCTGGTCGAGATCGGGCTCACCCGGCAGCCGCGTCCCAACATCATCCGTCTCGTCAACGACAACCATGGCTGGTGGGACATCGGCGCCCACCGCAACGAGAAAGTCAGCAGTGTACACGTACGTGAAGGGAGCCCAAACGGGCCCTGCCTTCCAGCAGCTCGGCCTATGGAGCCGCACACTCTTGGCACCCTATCGGTCGCGTTGTCTCTCCTCGCGGATTTGGATCTGCGGCTCACCGTCATGGCCAGCTCCCTCTACCGCCTGCTCGCCACCCACCTCGGCGTCCATCTTCGGACCGGTCAGTCCGTCCCCCTGCCCCGGCGCTTAATCCACGCTCCGGCCACCAACTCGATCAGGTGCGAACGCATCCAAGCCATGCTCGCCCTCGTAGCCCACTATCCCTATTCGTCAACGCTGGCGACGCTGACCGCGGTACACCCAACCCTTGGCTCCGCAACAGTACTTGCAACATCGGCATCGTCTGCCCCTACAGTTGTCGCATGCTCAATTTGCCTTGGCAAGTCAGGGGCAAGATCCTGGTTGGGTCGGGATTCCAATTCCGACTAACCGTAGAATACGCCCCTTGGACTGAGGATCTGCGGAAGTCACGCTTGAGGGCAACTCGGTAGGCTGACCCTTTGCTTTGTTGGTCGGAGGCCCCTTGCACTCCCCCGTGGATCTCGAGATGGTCATCGATGGAAACTCGATCGGCGAGCGCCAGACTCCTGAATTTATCGACTGGTGCGTTGATCTTGTACGCCCGTTCGCGATAACCGATACTCTGGCGCCGGCGGGTAGCACAGTCAAAATCACGGGCACGAACTCGGACACAGTGCAGCAGCTTTAGCCGTTCCGCTCGAGAGACTCACGCCGTCTTTTTTTGGGTCGGACATGTACGCGGTGTCAGTGCCTCCTTTCGGACACGAGCACGTTCTGGTCGATGGCGTGGAGGCGGCGGTAGACGAGTTCAGGATCTCGGCGGGTTAGGACATCGACCGGCAAACGGACCCAGTGTCAGTCCCAGCGCCCGCGCACCGACTCACCCCATACCCACAGCAGGAACAGAAGACCAACCACACCCAGCAAGTCGGCCAGCACGGCTGCGTTCTGGTCCGTCGCGCGAAGATAGAAGATCGCATAGCACCCAACCACGAAGGCTCCCGCCCGCAATACGCCGTGCAGAATACGATGAAAGCGTCCCATCTAGCGACAGTATGGCTCATTGATGCGAAGGTACTTGGCGATGAACTCGTCTATAAGCATCGAAGTGGATTCTAGGATGTAACCCGAACGACCAGAATGCTGGCCAGTAAATCCGGCCTGCCATGTTGCGGCGAAGTAGACCTTACCAGAAGCCAAATCCCTCACGCTCTTGTACAGCGCGAGCGTAATCTTAAACCCCCTGCCGACTACATGCACATCGAGAACCAGCCCGTCCCCATCAGGTCTGTCTCGATGCAAGCGCGCGGCCCGCATCCGGCTCTCTAAGGCGTTCTGCAGCGACTCCTCGGACAGGTCCAGATCAACAGCTTTCTCATCGTCGAGAACGGCTTTCGAGTCTGCTCCCGAGCAGTAGTTGAACAGCTGAAACCTCTGCAAGTCTTCCTCGCTGGCTACCCAAGACGATTCCTCTTGGCCTATCCCTGAGCTGACAGATAGCAAGAAGAATAGCGTCGCGAGTCGCAGCGATTTCTGTGACGTGGTCCTTGTGTACGTCAAGTCCTGATCATTTAGGGCATTCTGCATAGTATAAGGATATCCTCATTGGTAATTCCGTCCAGTGAGATCACTCGCTCAAGAAGCCAGCTGGCCAGCGGTTTCCTGAGCCGACAGTTCCCGGTCGGAGGCCTCTGGCCTGCGATTGCTGAAGGCGGAAACGGTCCGCTGGCTGGGCGAGTCCTTGGAGCGGGGCAGTCTCTCGTGCAACGCCTTGGCCCTGGGTCTGTGTGAACGCGAAGACTAGTGCAACACTAGGGGCAACCTGTGCGTCGCCTCGGCGGCTAAGTTGCGCCGACCGCTGCCGCCTCCGCCGGAGCGTCGCGGGCAAGGCTGCCGACCGCGTGCAGTGCAAGTCCCGGACACGCGCTGGCGCGGACCGTCGCCGCGGCTGCGCAAGGTCAGCCTGCGGCGCGTGGTCTCGGTCGAGGACCGTGCCTTGTGGCGCGCGATGCTGGACCGGCACCATCCCCGCAAGCAGGCGCGGGCCCCGGGCTGTCGGCTGACGTATCTGCTGGAGTCTTCCCGCATCGGGATCCTCGGAGGGTTCAGCTTCGTGGCCGCTCCCATGCGCCTGGGACCGTGCGACAAGTCGCTGCAATGGAGCCCCCGGGCCAGCGGGGCCCACATCGCCGAGGTCGTGGACAATGACCGCTTCTTGCTGCCGCCCCGCGTGCGCGTGAAGAAATCTGGGCAGTCATGCCCTGACACTGGTGCGCAAGCGCTTGCCGGCCGACTGGCTCCAGCACAGCGGCACGCGAGCGCTGCTGCTGGAAACCTGTGTCGAGGAAAAGCACCGCGGCAGCTGTTACAATGCCGTCGGTTGGCACAATCTGGGCCCGACCAAAGGCCGGGCGCCGGCGCGCCGGTGCTTGCCAAGAACGTCTGGGTGTTTGCGCTGGCCGGTAAGCGCAAGCGCGCGCATGCCAAGCCGCCGCGCGAGCTCGCCGAGCGCCTGTGCACCGAGCCAATGCCCGAGTTGGGCAGATGGCCGGACCCGGACAGACCTCGGCCTGCGCGTCGTAGGCGCTGCCGGGCCCCCGGGTGCGACCCGCCACCGGCATCGGACTGCCGATCACGCGTCACACTGCGCATTGCATTCCCCACTGACTCTGGGAATCCTCGCGCCCGGTCCTGAAGCACAACATCCGCGCCCGCTCTGTGTGCTACCTGAACAGGACATTGGCGGGCCCGGAACGCCTCGCAACTAGCCCCTTGTCAATTGTGTCTCCACCGCCAGCCTCAAGCCCCTCACATCAAGAATTGATGGTAAACTGGATGTCTCGCTTACCTGTCTGGTGGGCCTGACAGACGACCCCACACCATCTGCAGAACTCTTGATTGCGGGAATTACAGAGGAGATCCACCAACTTCGCGGCATCCGGATCGTACCGGTGCGGAGGCTTCGATCGGCAGCGGGCAGTGAAATTCTGGATCTGAACGAACAGGTGAAGTCGTACCCCTCCTTTCGTCAAGAATCGTTGTCCCGGCACGGTCTAGTCGCCGACCGATGCAGCATCATCAACGTGACGGGCGAATCGACGGGGCCGACGGTTCCGGAAGTCTGCATGATCCTTGTGACCCAAGACCGAAAGCGACGGCTGCAAACGCACATCTTTGTGGTTCGCAGCAGCGATGGCTTGGTGGTCAAGCGAGCGAGAAACGACTATTCAGGAGAATGGCTGCTGGTTGGCGATCACCCGGTTCGGGAACTCGACAAAAGAAGTTGGCCAGCCGAACCGTTTACACAGAACGCTAGAAAAGACTGCGAGGCTGGTCACCAGAGGTATAGGTTTCTCTCAGTGCTGCCTGTGGGTACTGTCGAACCTATAACTAGATTCTTTAACCGAAGATCCACCTACACTTCAGCCATGAGAGGGCAAGAACATCATGAAGAATCAGAAGCAGAGCATCAGGAGAATCGTCTCGTACTTGAACAACCCTGAGGAAGACGGCGGTTTCTGGCTTCCGAACATCCAGCGACCGTTTGTGTGGCGCGAGGAGCAAATCTGCCGTCTCTACGACTCAATCCTACGCGAATATCCGATCAGCACACTCCTCGTTTGGAAAACCAAGAGCGGAATTCGCCGACGGAAGTTCATCGACAATTGGAAGGACAATTTGCGCTTGAGCGACTTCTATGTTCCAGAGGACGAGAAGAGGAAGAGCCTAGTTCTCGATGGCCAACAGCGTCTACAAAGCTTGTTCATAGGGCTACGCGGAAGTTTCGAAGGCCGGGAGTTGTGTTTTGACATACTGAGCGGAGACGTCGCTGCACCTGACGATGTGAAGTACAAGTTCAAATTTCTGGATCCCGCTACAATCGAGTTCCCATGGGTCAAGTTTAAAGACCTAATATTCACGACCAAACGAAACCGTGAGATTAAGACTGCACTAAAGAAGAGTGTAAACGTTCGAGCGCGACGTGGCGGGCCTAGGGGTGGAGGGTCGAGGTGGGT
>JAPPMC010000084.1 GCA_028819235.1 Bryobacterales bacterium | reverse complement strand
CCCACGTTCACGTGCGGCTTCGAACGGTCAAACTTCTGCTTCGCCATCGCTCCCTGTCTCTCCTGTCACACGTCGCGGCCCATTCTCCGCCGCCTGCCCTAAAAGCGGACAGCGCCGACCATCCGGCCGACGACCTCCTCCTGAACTTCCGACGGAGCCATCTCATAATCGTGCAGGTGCATCGTGTGGCTCCCGCGTCCCTGCGTCCGAGAACGCAGGTCCGTGGCATAGCCGAACATCTCGGCCAGCGGCACGCGCGCCCGGACGACACGCGTGGAGCCGAGCACGTCCATGCCCTCGATGCGCCCCCGGCGGGCGCTGACGTCCGCCATGACGTCGCCGACGTACTCCTCGGGCACCACGACCTCGATCGCCATGACGGGCTCCAGCAGAACCGGACGGGCCCTCCTGGCGGCGTCCTTCCACGCCAGCGAGCCGGCGATCTTGAAGGCCAGCTCGGAGGAGTCTACGTCGTGGGTGGAACCGTCGTAGAGGCACACCCGCACGCCCACCGTCTCGTAGCCGGCCAGCTGGCCGTTGGCGAGCGCCTCGCGCACGCCGGCCTCGACGGCGCGCACGTACTCGCGGGGGATCGCGCCGCCGACGATCTCGTCCTCGAACTCCACCTCGCTGCCCTCGAGCGGCTCGACGCGCATCTTGCAGTGGCCGTACTGCCCGCGGCCGCCGGTCTGGCGGACGAAGCGGCCCTCTCCGAGGGCGGCCCTGCGGATGGTCTCGCGGTAGGTCACCTGCGGCCGGCCGATGTTGGCAGCCACCTGGAACTCGCGCAGCAGGCGGTCCACCAGGATCTCCAGGTGCAGTTCGCCCATTCCGGAGAGTACGGTCTGGCCGGTGTCCGGATCGGAGCGCACGCGGAACGTGGGATCCTCCTGCGAGAGCTTGGTCAGCGCCATGCCGATCTTCTGCTGGTCTGCCCTTGTCTTGGGCTCCACGGCCAGCGAGAGCACCGGATTGGGGAACTCGATCTCCTCCAGGACCACGGGGTGGTCGGGGTCGCAGATCGTGTCGCCGGTCTGGACAGTCTTGAGGCCGACGACCGCCAGGATGTCGCCTGCCGTGCCAAAGCCAGCCTCTTCACGCTTGTTGGCGTGCATGCGCAGCAGCCGGCCCACACGCTCGGTGCGGCGCTTTGAGACGTTGTAGACCCTGCCGCCGGCCCGGAACGAGCCGGAGTACACGCGCAGGAACGCCAGCTGCCCGACGAACGGGTCGGTCAGGATCTTGAACACCAGCGCGGAGAACGGCGCCGTGTCGCTCGCCGTGCGATCCACCGGTTCGCCCGTCTCCAGGTCGGCGCCCTGCACGGGCGGCACGTCCACCGGCGCGGGCAGATAGTCGACCACGGCGTCGAGCAGGCGCTGGATGCCCTTGTGCTTGAACGCCGAGCCGCACAGCACGGGCGTGACGCGCATTGCCGCGGTGGTGCGGCGGATCGCCGCCCGCAGGACCTCCACGCCAATCTCCGCGCCCTCGACATACAGGTCGAAGATCTCCTCGTCCTCTTCGGCGATCCGCTCGACCATCTTCGTGCGGCGGTCGCGCGCCTCCTCAAGCAGCTCGGGAGGGATCTCGCCGACCTCATACTCGGCACCCAGCGTCTCCTCCTTCCAGTAGATGCCGCGCATCTCCACGAGGTCGACGACGCCGCGCAGCCGGTCCTCGGCCCCGATCGGCAGCTGGATGGGGACGGGATTCGCCTTGAGGCGGTCGACGATGGTCTGCACCGCGTAATCGAAGTTCGCCCCGACCCGGTCCATCTTGTTGATGAACGCCAGGCGCGGCACGCGGTACTTGTCCGCCTGGCGCCAGACGGTCTCGGACTGGGGCTGGACTCCTGCCACGGCGTCGAAGATGGCAATAGCACCGTCCAGCACACGCAAGGAGCGCTCGACCTCGGCCGTGAAGTCCACGTGGCCCGGGGTGTCGATGATGTTGATCTGGTGCCTTCGCCAGAAGCAGGTCGTGGCGGCGGAGGTGATCGTGATCCCGCGCTCCTGCTCCTGCTCCATGTAGTCCATGGTTGCCGTCCCGTCGTGCACCTCGCCCATGCGGTGCAGGCGGCCGGTGTAGTAGAGGATGCGCTCCGTCGTGGTGGTCTTGCCAGCGTCAATGTGCGCCGCGATACCGATGTTCCGGTACCGCTCGATGGGTACTGCCCGTCGCATCTTGCCTTTTCTCCGATTGGGCCCAGCTACCAGCGGAAATGGGCGAACGCCTTGTTGGCCTCCGCCATGCGGTGGACGTCGTCCTTCTTCTTGATCGTCGTGCCGCGCCCACGGGCGGCGTCGAGCAGTTCGCTGCCGAGGCGGTCCGCCATGCGGTACTCGCTCCGCGAGCGGGCATTGCGGATCAGCCAGCGCAGGGCCAGGGACTGGCGCCGGGCCGGGCGGACCTCGATCGGCACCTGATAGTTCGCGCCGCCCACGCGCCGCGACTTGACCTCGACCACGGGCTTGGAGTTCTCCACGGCGCGCTTGAAGATCGGCAGGGGATCCTCGCCGGTGATGCGGCGGATCTTGTCCATCGCGCCGTAGAATATGCGCTCGGACACCGACTTCTTGCCGTTCCACATCATGCAGTTGATGAACTTCGACACGAGGGTGGAGTTGTACACCGGGTCCGGCACGGGCTCCCTGACCGGGACCTCTCTTCTGCGCGGCATGGCTCAGGGCGCTCCTTACCTGTTACCTAGATCTCACTTCTTCGGGCGCTTCGCGCCGTACTTGCTGCGCGACTGGCGCCGATCGGCGACGCCCGAGGCGTCCAAGGCACCGCGGACGACGTGGTAGCGCACGCCCGGGAGGTCCTTGACGCGACCGCCGCGGATCAGGACCATGGAGTGCTCCTGAAGGTTGTGGCCGACGCCCGGGATGTAGGTGGTGACCTCGATGCCGTTGGTGAGGCGCACGCGGGCGACCTTGCGCAGCGCCGAGTTGGGCTTCTTGGGAGTGACAGTGTACACCCGGGTGCACACGCCGCGGCGCTGGGGGCACCGCTGCAGGGCCGGCGACGAAGTCTTGAACTTCGGCGCCTTGCGGCCCTTGCGCACCAGCTGGTTGAATGTCGGCACGATCCTGCTCCCTTCGCGGGCTGCCCCCGCGCTGCAATGTCCTCGATGCGGAGTCCGTGGCACGCCCTAGCGCGTCCGCGACTCTGCCAAGAATCCCCACGCCCGAAGCCATAGCGAGCCCCTGCTGGGACCTTCTCGGCTCCGGATTGCGGGGTGCTACACCCCCTGACCCCGTCCCGGGGTACTGCGTTGCCTCCAGCTCACCGCGGGCACAAGCACTGACGCGCCGCCACGGCCGTTACGCCAAAGGCAGCGAACCGCCTCCCGTCCTCCGGGCCAGCCGGACAGCGGGACGCTCGCCCACTCCAATTCCTCAGTCCATCATAGCCATCGCCCGGCAGTCCGTCAACGGCTCGCGCATGGCGCCGCCGCCAAGCCTTTGCGAGGGCGCGGCCAAAGCGGCGCGACGCCCCTCCGGGCACAGGTGCCATTGTAGCATAGCGGCGCCCTCGGGCACCGCTGCACTCCCGCGCAGGCCCGGCAGAGGACCGGGCCCGCCGAAGGCCCTACTCCTCCGCGTGCCCCTCGACCACGATGCCGATCACCGTCCCTGCCGCGGCAATGTCCAGCACCCAGTGGCCGTAGTCGTTCTCCCAAAGGTTGGGCCCGGAATCGCCCTCCGGAAGCTGGAGCCTCGCCACGGTCGGGTGCGGATTCCCGACGTCGGCGCTCAGCTCGACGATGCCGTCGAAGTCGTAATTTCGGGCGACCTCGGTGTCCTTCTCGACCGGCGCCAGCAGGCCGAAGTCGCGGCTGGGCGCCACTCCCATGTGGTTGCCGTCCTCTGGGTGAAGGCCGAAGCGGAGGGTGTACACGCCCGGAGGCACGGACTGCTCGCGGAAGTCGGATCCCTTGTCGGGGAATTCCACCACGCCCAGGAATGCGCCCTCGGGCAGGTTGTCGAAGCGCACGCCGAAACCTGCGGCGGGTTCGCCCTCGAACGGCGCGCTGCGCATCCAGAAGCGGACCACGGCCGCGCCGGCGGCCTTGATCTCGATGCCCTCTGCGCTGACCAGCTCGGAGGTTGCCGCAGGAACGGACTCCGGCAGGGGAACGCCCTGCTCGGCGGAGTACTTCTGGGCGAGCGCCGACGGCGCCAGGGCGAGAGAGGCGGCCAAGGCCGCCCCGGCAAACGCGAGCCGCATACAGTTACCCTCCCGCGCACCATGGGCGCGCATGCTCAGTCCGGCATGCCCTCCTTCGAGGGAGGGCAGCGCCGCGGGCGCCCGGCGGGGCGCCCTTGCGGCTGGCAAGTCCTAGCTGCCGTTGACGGCAAACGTCCCCAGATAGGCGCTGGAGCGCTTGTACTCGCGCATCTTGTGCCCGAGCCCGTCGCCTCGGAAGGACTGCTCGATGGCGAATGCGGGCATGGCATGGTCAAGGGTCACCAGCGGCTGGTAGTAGATGTCGTCCAAGTGGCAGAGGGAGTCGCTTCCGCGGATCTCGCGCGTCTCCAGCGACACGATGTCCCCGGCGCGCAGCGTCGCGATGCGGTCGTGGATGTTCCCGTGGAAGTCGATCTCGATCGGCGCAGTGTCGGTGTGAACGACGTTGGCCGTCAGTTCACCCGCCTGCGACTTGACGAACGCCGCCAGCGCCCCGCGCTGCAGCACGGACGTGGCCTCGTCAAAAATGAGCATGGCCTTCGCCGGCAGCGGATCGCCGAAGGGATTGCCGATCGTGGAGCTGGCGTTCACCACAGCTACAACGCGCGTTCCGGCGAGCGAAACTCCCCGGAAGCTTCCCTGCTCAATGTCCCAAGCCATCACGGCCAGGTCGCCCATGATGCCGACCTCGCTGTTGGCGAAGCAGTGCGAGGCGTAGATCTCGGCGTTGCGGGACTCGATGTAGCTGCCGCGCAGCTCGGCCCCGCCCAATGTGGCGGCCGGAAGCGCCGCGACTAGCAGGAAGGCAGCCAGCGCAGCGCCGGCGATGCGGAAAGTGGTCATTTCGTCGATCCTCCGTTTATTCAGGCACCCGGGCTAGCCCGAGCGGAATTCCATTTTACACGACCCCGGGCCCGCGGGGGCGGCCCCGCGGCCCGGGAATGCGAATCAGTCGCCCTCGACGGGCTGCAGGGGCCGCGTCCGGACGCCGCGACGCGCCCGCAGCCTGACGGCTGCCTCTTCCAGCGTCGCGTAGATCACGGGAATGAGGACGAGCGTGATGAGCGTAGACGTCAGCAGGCCGCCGATGACCACCCGTGCCATCGGCACTTGCAACTCGGATCCTTCGCCGATGCCCAGCGCCATCGGCGTGAGGCCCAGCACGGTGGTCACCGTCGTCATCAGGATCGGCCGCAGCCTTCGGCTGCCGGCCAGGACGACGGCCTCGGTGATGCCCTTGCCGTGCTCTCGGCGCAGCTGGTTGGTGTAGTCGATCAGCACAATGGCGTTGTTGACAACGATGCCCACCAGCACGATCACCCCCAGGAAGCCCTGCATGTTGAAGGTCGTGTTGGTGATGACCAGCATGAGGACAACCCCGAAGGCGGCCAGGGGAATGGAGAACAGGATGATGAACGGGTCGCGGAGCGACTCGAACTGCGAGGCCATCACCATGTACACGAGCACGAAGGCGAGGATCGCGGCGAAGGACAGCTCGCGGAAGGACTCCTGCTGGTCCTGCCACTCCCCGCCGAAGCGGATCTCATAGCCGTCGGGCCTGGCGATCTTGCCGACCTCAGTGCGCATGTCCGCGATGATGGCGCCCAAGTCGCGGTCGGCGATGGTCCCCGAGACGTACACGATGCGCTCCTGGTCCTCACGGCTGATCTCCGTCGGGCCCTCCTGGCGGTTGAGCCGCACGACATCATCGGCGTGGATCAGCTCGCCGGCCGGCGTTCGCAGCGGGATGCGCCCCACCTGCGAGAGCTGCAGGCGGTCCTCTTCGCGCAGGCGCACGACAATGTCGTACTCGTCGCCCTCCTCGCGGTAGAAGGTGGAGCGGCGCCCGCCCACGGCCGTCTCGAGCGTCTCGGCCACTTCGGCCACGGACATGCCCATGCTGGCCGCCTTGAGGCGGTCGACGCGCACGAGCATCTCGGGCGTCCCGGGCCGGCGGCTGACCTCGGCCTCCGCCACGCCGGTCACGGCCAGCATAGCCTCGCGCACCTGCAGCGCCAGGGAGTTCGTCGTCTCGGGCGAATAGCCGCGGATCGTGACCAGCAGGCGGTCGTCGCCGGCGCCCCCGCCTCCGCGGCGCCGGCCGAAGTTCCCGCTCGAGATCCGCGTGCGCACCTGCAGGCCGGGCGACACCGCCATCAGCTTGGGCCGGAGAAGGTTGGTGATCTCTCGCGCGCTGCGGTTTCGCTGGCCCTGGTCCACGAGTGTGATGCGCAGCTCGCCCACGTGGGTGGCGATCGAGCGGAACGGGCTGTCGCTGCCGGCCTCGGTCATGATGTACTCGACCTCGGGGACGTCCTGCATCACGATCGCCTCCATCTGGTCGACGATCTCCTTGGTGACCTCGGCCCGCGTGCCGGGCTCGCCCTCGAAATTGATGCGGATCTGGCCCTCGTCCACCTGCGGCTCGAGCTCGACGCCGATGTAGGGCCACAGCCACATCGCGCACAGCAGGGAGCCCGCGGCCAAGCCGGTGACCGCCAAGCGGTGCCGAAGCGAGGCGTCGATGAGCTTGCCGTAAGCCGAGGACAGGTTGCTCATGGTCCGCTCGGCATAGCGCGCCACTGCGTTCTCGGCGGTCCCCGTGCCCTCGTTGCGGGAGCACAGCGTGGGCACGACCGTGAGGGCCACGACGAGGGAGCAGAGCAGCGAGAAGCTCACCACGTAGGCGAGCTGCTGAAACGTCTGAGCCGCGTACCCGCCGATGAACAGCACAGGCACGAAGACCGCGATGGTCGTGAAAGTCGAGGCTGTGATCGCCATGGCAACCTCGCGGCTGCCGATCAAGGCCGCCTTGCGGGACGGCGTGCCCCCCTCCCTGTGGCGGTAGATGTTCTCGAGAACCACGATGGCGTTGTCGACAAGCATGCCCACGCCCAAGGCCAGGCCCCCGAATGAGACGGTGTTGAGCGTGAAGCCGTTGAAGTACATCAGGGCGAAGGTGGCGACCACCGAGATCGGGATGGCGACCCCAATGATCATCGTGCTGGTTAGGCTGCGGAGGAACAGCAGCAACACGAGCACGGCCAAGACGCCGCCTACTGCGGCGGCCGACTCAACATTGCGGATCGCCGCCTTGATGAAGTCGGCGGTGTCCATGGTCTTGTCGATGCGGATCTTGGGATAGTCGGCGTGGATGGCGTCCACCTCCTGCCAGACCGCGTCCGAGACCTTGACCGTGTTCGAGCCGGACTGCTTGAACATGATCAGCCGCAGGGCGTCCTTGCCGTTGACGCCCACGTAATGGCGGATGTCGGGGTGCGAGTCATCCACCTCGGCGATATCGCGCACGTACACGGGAATGCCTTCGCGCGACGTGAGGGACACGTCGAGGATCTGGTTGACGCTCTCGAACTCGCCGCTCGTCCGCAGCAGGATGTCGAATCGCCCCTCCTTGACCGGCCCCACAGGACGGTTGAGGTTTTCGGCGCGGACGGTGTTGACCACCTGGTCCACCGAGAGGTTCAATGCCCGGAGCTTGTCGAGGTTCAGGTCGATGTGGATCTCGCGCCGCAGCCCGCCGCCCACGCGCACCTGGCCGACGCCCTTGATGCGCTCGAAGCGGTACAGCAGGCTCTTCTCCGTGAAGGTCCGCAGCTGGCGCGCGTCCATGTCCTCGGTCGCGACCGTGAGGAACATGATCGGGAACTGGGTCACGTCGAACTTGAAGATCGTGGGCGGCTCGATGTCGTCGGGAAGGGACCGCCGGCCGCGGTCCAGGCGCGAGCGCACCTCGTCGGCGGCCACCTCGATGTCCGTTCCGTACAGGAACTCGATGCGCACCGACGAGCGGCCCTCGCTCGAGGTTGAGGTGACCCGCTCCACCGCGGGCGCCGCCGAGACGATCTGCTCGAGAGGCCGACTGATGAGCGTCTCGATCTCCTCGGGGCCGACGCCCTCATAGTCGGTCGTGATGCTGAGCGTGGGGTAGTTGACCTCCGGCATGAGGTCGACGGGGATCTGCGTGAGGGCGATCGCCCCCAGCAGAAGGCAGACCATCACGGCCATCAGAACCGTCACGGGACGCTTGATCGAAAACTCAGGTAGGCTCATTCGGAATCACCTCGCCACACTCGCCAAAGGGGGCCCAACCAATCCGACAGATAATCAAGTAGTATGGCGCAACCCGCAAGCCGCTAGTTACGCTGCGGGCGAGAGCATCAATCACCCGCCGCTGCTGCTGACGGAGCCCGGACGGCCACCGCCCGCCGGCGGCGCGCCAGCCCTTCCTCCAGCGCGACGTAGATCACGGGAATGAACACCAGGGTGATCAGCGTGGACGTCACCAAGCCTCCAATCACGACACGGGCCAGCGGCGCCTGCAGTTCCGCGCCCTCCCCCAGCCCCAGCGCCATCGGGGCCAGGCCCAGGATTGTGGTGAGTGTGGTCATGAGGATCGGGCGCATCCTGCGCATGCCGGCGGTCACGACCGCCCGCTGCAGCCCGAGTCCGTGCTCGCGGCGCAGCAGGTTCGTGTAGTCGACAAGCACGATAGCGTTGTTGACGACGATGCCGAGCAGGACAATCACTCCCAAGAAAGCCTGCTGGCTAAAAGTCGTCTCGGTCACGAGCAGAGCCAGCACAACCCCTACGGCCGCCAGCGGTACGGAAAAAAGGACAAGGAATGGATCCTTGAGGGACTCGAATTGCGCGGCCATGACCATGTAGACCAGGATCAGTGCCAGCACGGACGCGAAGAACAGGTTGCGGAACGTCTCCTGCTGTTCCTCGTACTCCCCCCCGTACTCGATCGAGAAGCCCTCGGGCATGGGCAGCGCACCAAGCTCCGCCTCCAGGTCGCGGACCACGCTTCCCAGATCGCGGTCGGCGATTGCCCCGCTGACGAACAGGCGGCGCTCTTGGTTCACTCGGCTGATGTAGGTAGGCCCCTCCTGACGTCGCAGTGCGATCACGCTCTCCGCTGTGATCGAGGTCCCCAGGGGCGTCGAGAGTGGGATGCGCCCGACGTTGGCCAGGTCAAGTCGATCCTCTTCGCGCAGACGCACGAGGATGTTGTACTCGTCTCCCTCGCGGCGGTACATCGAGCTGCGCGTGCCCCCGATTGCGGTCTCGAGCGTCAGCGCAATGTCGGAGACGTTCAGCCCCATGTTGGCGGCCTTCACGCGGTCGACCTCCACGAGCATCTCGGGCATGCCGGGACGCTGGCTGATCGTGGGCTCGGCGATGCCGGGAACGCCCTCCATCACGCTCCGAATCGTCTCGGCAAGCTGGGCGGAGGTGTCCATGTTGTGGCCGCGGATCTCGACCGAGAGCCGATCGTCGCTGTCGTCGTTGCCCCAACTGCGGAACATGCCGCCCGAGACCCTGGTGCGGATGAGCGTGCCAGACTCCACGCCGAGCACCTCCCTCAGGTGGTTCGCCACTTCCCGCGCCGAGCGCCGGCGCTCGGCCTTCGGGACGAGGCTGAGGCGCAGTTCGCCCAAGTGTCCCCCGGCTCCGCTGCTGCGGGAGCTGCCGCCGGAGGTGACCATGGCAGTGAGAATCTCCGGCGCGGAATCCTGCGCCATCGCGCGCAGCCTCTGCATGGTGGCATTCGTCACTTCAACGCGCGTGCCAGGCTCCAGCTCGACGCTGACGCGCACTTCGCCCTCGTCGACTTCCGGCTGCAGCTCAATACCCAAGTAAGGGACAAGCCACAAGGCACCGGCGAAGAGCAGGGCGGCCGCCAGCACGACAGTGCCGCGGTGGGCCAGGGACCACTGCAGGACACCCCCGTAGGAAGCCGCCGCGTCGCGCTGCCATCCCCGCGACCGCCGGTTCCACCTCGCCAGCCGCCCCTCGGCCCGGCCCCTGCTGGCAAGCTTTGCGCACAGGCCGGGGACGACCGTCAGCGCAACCGCCAAGGAGCACAGCAGCGAAAAGCTGACGACATAGGCCAGCTGTTTGAAGGTCTGGGCGGCCATGCCGCCGATGAAGAGCACCGGCACGAACACCGC
Organism: Bryobacterales bacterium; assembly: GCA_028819235.1. GTDB lineage: Bacteria > Acidobacteriota > Terriglobia > Bryobacterales > UBA6623 > VXMF01. Next base: position 9,190 of record JAPPMC010000084.1, on the reverse strand, counting down.
TACGGTGGTCAAAGTGGAGGCCGAGATGGCCATCGACACCTCGCGACTGCCGTCCATGGCCGCTTGCAGCGGGGGCTTTCCGTCCTCACGGTGCCGATAGACGTTCTCGAGGACCACGATGGCGTTGTCGACCAGCATCCCCACGCCAAGCGCCAGCCCCCCGAACGAGATGGTGTTGAGCGTGAAGCCGTTGAAGAACATCAGCGCGAACGTCGCGATCACTGAGATGGGGATTGCGATGCCGATGATCAGCGTGCTGGAGAGGCTGCGCAGGAAGAACAGCAGCACGAGCACCGCCAGCCCGGCTCCCTGCAGCATGGACCGCCGCACATTGTGGATCGATGCGCGGATGAAGTCCGCGCTGTCACGCGTCTTGTCGATGCGGATGTTTGGAAAGGCGCGGTGGACCCGGTCAACCTCGGCCCACAGGCCGTCGGAGACCTCAACCGTGTTCGAGAGGGCCTGCTTGTAAACGTACATGCGCACACCCGGCTCGCCGTCGACGCTCACGAGATAGTCCGTGTCTTCGTGGCCGTCCACGACCGTGGCGATGTCGAGGACGTGCACGGGAATGCCCGCGCGGGTCGTCAGCACGACGTTGCTTATCTCTTCGAGGCTCTGGAACTCGCCCCTCGTGCGCAGCAGGACTTCGAAGCGCCCCTCGGCGATCGGGCCGGCGGGGCGGTTCATGTTCTCGTTGCGCAGGGCCTGCACGACCTCGGGGATGGAGAGGTCCAAAGCGCGGAGCTTCTTGAGGTCAAGATTGACCTGGATCTCCCGGCGCAGCCCGCCGCGCACGGAGAAGGCCGCAACGCCGGGCACACGCTCGAGCCGAGGCTGCACCTGCTTCTCTACGAAGTGGCGCAGTTCCTTGGCGTCCATGCTGTCGGACGAGACGGCCAAGTACATGATGGGGTACTGGGAAGAGTCGTACTTGTACATGCTCGGGGGATCCATGTCCTCCGGCAGGTAGCGGCGGCGGCGGTCCAGCCGCGTGCGCAGCTCGTTCGCCGCCTCGTCGATGTCGACGCCGTAGTCGAAGCCCACTCGCACATAGCAGAGCCCTTCGTAAACGGAGCTCGAGATCTCCTTCACCCTAGGAGCTGACGAGAACGCCTCTTCGAGCGGCCTCACCACCAAGGTCTCCATTTCCTCCGGCGCAACACCCGCGTACTCGGCCCGCACACTGATCGTCGGATAGACGATCTCGGGCATGAGATCGACGGGGATGTTGACGAAGGCCACCGCCCCCAGCAGAACGACGACCAGACAGGCCATCAGGACCGTTACGGGCCGTTGGATCGAGAGGGAAGAAAGGCTAAACTGCACGCGCCAACTCGCCTAATTTTATCCCGAGGGGACCGGACGCAGTGGCCGGGACAGGGTCGGATCCCCTAACTTGAACCTTTCTTGGCGGCCCCGCCGCTCGCGCCGGTACCGCCGCCTCCACGGGCGCCGCCGCCCGGACCGCTTGTAATCCGGTCGCCGTCGCGCAGCATAGTGGCCCCCCGCCCGACAATGCGTGTGCCGGCGTCCAGATTGGCGATCACCTCAACCTGCCCCTCACGGGTCAGGCCGGTCTCGATCACTCGGAAGATCGGGCGGTCGGCCTGCTCTGGCACGACATACACGCCGGGCTGCTGTCCGCGGTACACCAGGCCGTCGCGAGGGATGAGCGTCGCCTCCCTGGTCGAACCGAGGTCCAGCGTGATGCGCGCGAACATCTCGGCCTTGAGGACGTGGCGCGGGTTCTCGATGTCGATCTCGATCACGGCGCTGCGCGTCGCGGCATCCAGCACCGGCGCGATCCGCGCGACGCGGCCCTCGAACTGCTGGCCGAGGATAGCGTCCACATTGACCTCCGCCAAGCTGCCGACAGCCAGGCTCTCCACGTATCGCTCGGGCACATTCCCGCGGGTGACCATCGTGGACAGGTTCACGACCTGCATGATTGGCGTGTTGGGATTTACGAGCGCTCCGGGGTCGACGTACCGCTCCGAGACTATCGCGTGCATCGGCGAGTAGATCTTCGAGCCTTCGAGCCGGATCTTGAGCTCGTTCAGTTCCGCCTCCGCCTGCTGGAGCTGGGCTTCCGAGAGCTGGACCTGGGCCTCGAGCACCTGCAGCGATGTCTGCGACTGCTGGAACTCTTGCGGGGAGAGAAGGTCCTGGTCGAAGAGCAGCTGAGCCCGGTCCAGATCGGCCTTGGCGTTGGCAAGCTGGGCCTGGCTCTGGGCAACATTAGCCTCGCCCACGGCATAGGAGGCCTGCGAGCGCATCACCTGCTGGCGAAGCTCATCGGCCTCGAGCTCCGCCAATACGTCCCCAGAATTGACGACGTCGCCGACAAGGAAGTCGATGGTCTGGATGCGACCGGTGATCTTGGGGCTGATGTCGACCGTTTCCTTGGGCTTGAGCGAGCCGGTCAGCAGCAGCTCCTCGCGGATAGGGCCGACGCGCGCCTCGGTCACGTCGACGTTGACGACCCGACCTGCTTTCTTCTTGGCGGGCGCGGCGGCCTGGTTGGCGTCGTAGACCCGCGAGCCTACCAGGTACACGAGCCCGGCGCCCACGAGAATCGCGATGATCTTGGCTTTCGACATTGTCTCTTGTTTGGCGCCCGGCGGGCAATTTGCCCCGACAACCTAGGTGGCGAAGCGCTCGCTCGGGCGGTTACCCTCCTAGAACTCGATGCGTTCCCCTATCTCGAGCCCGTGGGCCTCGGCTTGGCCAGCGCCAAGCTCGAGTACGTACACGGAGTTCGCCTTCCCGCCGTACGACGGGCAGGCGGAGGGATCCTCGGAGGCGCACGGCGGCGCATTCCGCACGATCTCCACGATCCTGTGGGCCCCGTCCATCCACACCATGTCCAGTGGGATCAGGCAACGGAACATCCAGAACGACCGCTGTGATGAGCGCGTCCCGATGAACAGCATGCCATGGTCCTCGGGCAGGTCCGCCCGGTACATCAGCCCGCGCGCCTGCTCCTCCGGCGTGACGGCCAACTCGGCCTGGATCACTGCGCCGTCCGGGAGGGTCACCGGAGTCGTTGCCAGCTGGCTCGCGGCCCGCGGCGGGGTGTCGCCCGTGGACGGCCCGCAGGCCGGCCAGAGGGCTGCGGCGAGGCACAGCGGAGCCGCCCGGCGGACTGCCCTGCCCGCCCTGCCCGCCAGCCGTGGCCACATCCGCGACTCTCTCAGTACCGCAGCAACTGCTCGATCGCAGCCCGCAGGGACTCCTCAGACGGCAGCGCCTGCCGCTCGAGATTGACGGCAGACGGCACGAAGCTGTCCAGTGCGCCGACGCGGCTTACCGGGGCGTCCAAGTATTCGAAGCAGCTGCGCGAGATCTCTGCGGCGACCTCCGCGCCAAACCCCATGGTGAGGCTGTCCTCGTGGGCCACGAGGGCGCGGTTGGTGCGCCGCACGCTCTCGAAGACGGCCTGCTTGTCCCACGGGATGATGCTGCGAAGGTCGATGATCTCGATCGAGGCCCTACGCTCCTGCTCCAGCACGCCGGCGACGGCCTCGGCCTGGTGGACGGTGTATCCCCAGGTGATGACGGTCATGTCCGTCCCCTGGCGCCTGGTTCGGGCCTTGCCGAATGGGATCAGGTAGTTCTCGTCGGGCTCGGGCGTGCGTGCGGGCATCGCCCGGTAGAGCCCCTTGTGCTCGAGGAACAGGACCGGGTCGGCCATGCGGGCGGCAGTCTTGATGAGACCCTTGGCATCCTCAGCACAGCACGGGTAGATCACGTACCAGCCGGGCACATTGGCGAAGAAGGCCTCGATGTTCGCAGAGTGCCACGGCCCACCCTTGATGTAGCCGCCGACCGCGACGCGGCAGACCATCGGGCAGTCCCAGTCGCCGGCGCTGCGCCAGCGCATGGGGGCGATCTCGTCGCGCATCTGCATGAATGCGGGCCAGATGTAGTCGGCGAACTGGATCTCGACGATCGGCATGTAGCCGGCCGTGCCCATGCCGCCTGCGATGCCGAGGATCGATGCCTCGGCCAAGGCGGAGTTCATGCAGCGGGCCTCGCCGAACTCATCGGTGAGGCCCTTGGTGACCCCGAACACCCCGCCCTTCGGGTCTTGGATGTCCTCCCCCCACATGACGATCTTCGGGTTGCGACGCATCTCCTCGCGCAGCCCCTCGTTGATGGCCTGGACCATGGACACCCTGGGGTTGATGTAGTTCGGCTCAGACTCCTCGGTCACGGGGATGCGGTCCGAGAACACGTGCTTGGTGATGTCGTAGTTCTGCGGGTAGGGATGCCTGTCGGCCTCCTCGGCGGCCTCATCGACCTCGGCCTTGATGCGTCCCCTCAGGTCCTGCACATCGCCCTCGGTCAGGACACCGGCGTCCAACAGCTGGCGCTCTGCCCGGAGCAGCGGGTCCCGGGCTAGTGCCGACTCTAGCTCGTGCTTGGGGCGGTACTTTCGCTGGTCGTCGGACGAGGAGTGGTGGTCGAGGCGAACAACCTCGAACTCGATCAGCGCCGGGCCCTTCCCCCTACGGATGTCGCTGATCACTTCCGGGAGCAGCTCGTAGAAGGAGTCGAAGCCCGAGGTCCCGTCGAGGTGGTAGGCGGGCAGGCGAAATCCTTCGGCGATTCGGTGGATCATCGACCCGGTCTGGTAGCGCTGCGGCACGCTGATGGCGTAGCCGTTGTTCTGGACGACGAAGAGAACAGGCAGACGCTCGCGGTAGGCCCAGTTGAGGGCCTCGAAGAACTCGCCCTCGCTCGTCGCGCCCTCGCCGGAAGAGGCATAGACGATGGCGTCCGAGCCGTCGTACCGCATGGCCCGCGCCGCTCCCACCGCGGGAAGGTACTGCGTACCCGTGCACGCGCTCTGGGCGACGAGCTTGAGCGCGGGGGAGGACCACTGCTCGGGCATGTTGACGCCTTCCGAATTGGGATCCCCGTCGCGGTTGAGCAAGCCCAAGAAGATGTCCTTGTACGGCATGCCGAGCGTTACGGCGACACTCTTCTCCCGGTAGTACGTATAGAACCAGTCGTGCCCTGGGCGCATGAGCATGGGCACTCCGACCTGAACCTGCTCATGCCCGCGGGTGGACGCGTAGAAGGCAACCTTGCCCTGCCTGACGAAGACCTTGGAGCGCTCCTCGACGTAGTAGCACTGCAGGAGCTTCTCGTAGTACTCCCTAAGCAGGTCGGTGGGGACGGCCGTGTGGCCAGGGATCTCGATGACTTGGGTTGCCATTATCGGATCGCTCGCCTGCGAGCCCGCCTAGCGGACACAGGCACACGTAACCCTGAACCTACCGGATCTCGGGAGGCACTTGGGGGCGCAAGCCCGAGCCAGGCCAGCTCACAGCTGAACGTACCGATTATATGGGACTTGCGGGCGGGGCCATCGCCCTCCCAGGGGAACCGCGCGCTTGGGACGGTTGCTCGCCTCGATCGCCATCCCCGGCGGGCATACGGATCGATAGCCGCCAGCCACCTCGCAAGCGCTAACCGTCGGCGCTCAAGCCGGTAGCCATAGGCCGACGTGCGGCGAGCCCTCGCAGGGGCAAGGCGGACCCCTCCTTCGCCCAACGAGCGGGCGCCCTGCGCCGCCCGCTTCGATCGGGCCCGCCGCCGTGGACGCCCGCAAGGGAAGATTGAGCTGTGCCCTTTTCGGGCATGCACTTGACCGCCGAGGTCTGCCACAACTCCCGGAAAGCACCGCTTCATCCGTCCGGCTCGGATAAACGACGCCCAGTCCCTCCCCGGGAGAGCTTCACGCAGAGCAACCCAGCGGGCAATCACTGTACCGGCTGAAACATACGCAAACCGGCACGGACACGCCCTTACCAGGCGGTTGCACCCAAGCGCGACGAGCGCGACGGATACGGAAGGGCGTTCAGCCCTGCCGTACACTGAACTGGTATGGGACGTACCCGCATGCAGGTTCGGGCCGCAGCCGTGACGGCCGCTTTGGCGATGGCGGGGACAGCAGCCATTGCGGCGGCGGACATCCCTGGCCCAGCCGTGGGTGAGGGTGTCCCAGAATTCGAGGCGGTCGACCAGACGGGAGCGACCCGCGACTTCTCAAGCCTAGCCGGGGAGCGGGGCCTAGTGCTCCTGTTTTTCCGTTCCGCGGACTGGTGACCATTCTGCAAGGGCCAGCTCGTGCAGCTGGAGCGGAAGCGGGCCGCGTTCGAGGACCGCGGATTCAGGATCACGGGCGTTAGCAACGACCGGGCCGAGGCACTGCGGCACTTTGCCGAGCGCGCCGGCATCGGGTTCCCGCTGCTGTCCGACCCGAAGTCGGAGATCATACGTGCATTCGGCGTGCTCAACGAAGAAGTTCCGGAGGCCCATCAGTTCTACGGCATCCCGCATCCGGTCGAGTTTCTGATCGGTCCGGACGGCAAGGTGCTGGAGAAGTTCCACGAGGCCAACTACCGGGACCGCTTCACGGCCGGTCGCGTGCTCGTGAGGCAGTTGGGGGCGGAGTCCGCAGCGGCGCGCAACTCGTCCCGCACGTCCCACCTGAAGGTGACATCGTGGGCGAGCGATGAAGTCGTGCGAGGAGGCAACCGGCTGGCGCTCGGCGTGGACATCGAACTCAACGACCGGATGCATGTATACAGTCCCGAGGTTCAGGGCTACATCCCGATCGATTGGAGCATGGACGAGGCGGGCGGCCTGACACACTACGACGCCGAGTACCCGGACGCTTCGGTGCTCCACCTGCCGGCTATCGACGAGCGCGTTCCGGTGTACGAAGGCTCGTTCCGCATCGTGCGTGACGTGATGGTGGGCCAGGCGAGGGAACTTGGAGCGCTCCTTGAGGGCGACGTGCTGACGCTTCGCGGCTCCCTCCGCTACCAAGCCTGCGACGACAAGGTGTGCTACCTGCCAGTCACCGTGCCGCTCGAGTGGAGCGTCCGCTTCGAGCAGCACGACCGGGAACGCGTACCCGAGGAGCTGCGCCGCTGAGAGGCTGCCGGGAACAGACTTGGCAAGGGTGGCGGAGACATGCAGGGCGCGCAGATCAGCCCGCCCGCCGATCCCCTAAGCGCTGACGGCCTGCGGCTGGCCTGCATCGTCTCGCGCTTCAACAGCAGGATCACGGAGCGGCTGCTGGGGGGCGCGCTCGAGGCCGTCCGCAGCCACGGAGGGGATTCCAGCGGTGTGCTCGTAGTCCACGTGCCGGGCGCCTTGGAACTGGCAACCGCAGCGCGAGCGCTCGCCGACAGCGGGCGTTACGACGCGCTGGTATGCCTTGGGGCCGTTATCCGCGGCGAGACAGACCACTACCGCTGGGTCTCGGAGGGGGCCGTGCACGCTATCGGGCGCATCGGCCCCGAGACCGGTGTGCCGGCGACGTTCGGCGTGCTGACTTGTGAGACGCCGGTCCAGGCCGAGGCGCGCTCGGAGGCGGACGACTCCAATGCGGGGTACCACGCCGCCGTCGCGGCCATGGAAATGGCGCGGCTGCTCGAAGCGATCCGGTCGCAATAGGCGGCGGTTGCGCAGGTCCAGTGGCATCCCGTCGACTTTCGCGCGAGCGCGCGTTGCAGATGACGTACCAATGGGCCATCGGCGGCGCCGAGCCGCCCAAAGTGGTCCAAGAATACTTCGAGTATCTGGCAGGGGACGTCCCGCAATCAGTCGATGCGTTCGCTGAGCGCCTGTTCCTAGCGGTCACGGAGTCCAAGGACGAACTGGACGCCATCATCGAGCGGCACGCCACGAAGCGTTGGGCACCCGACCGCTTCGCGCTCGTCGTGCGCCAGCTGTTGCGCCTCGCGATCTCCGAGATGCGCTCGGGGGAGACACCGGCCGTGGTGGTGATCAACGAGGCCCTCGAAATCGGCAAGCGCTTCGACGGGGAGGAATCGACACGACTCGTGAACGGAATCCTCGAGGCGGCCCGTGCCGAGATGGTCGGCCCGGAGGCGGATCGTCAGGAACGACGGAGCCAGAGGGGTCGAAAGCGCCGATCTCAGCGACGGACGACGCGCACGCGGTGATTCTCGCTGTCACCGATGTAGACGCTGCCGTCCGGACCGACGTAGACCCCGTGCGGGCGTGCCAGCCCGCACCCTAGCGGATCGCCATCCGGTCCGTCGTGCGCCGTGCCGTCGCCCGCAACTGTGGAGATCGTCCGCGCGGCAGCGTCGATGCGCCGAATGGCGTGATTCTCGGTGTCGGCGACGTATATGCCGCCATCGGGCCCAACCTCGATGCCCTTGGGCCCGGACAGCGTGGCCGCGGCGGCGGGGCCACCGTCGCCTGTGTACCCCTTCTCGCCGGTGCCGGCCACGTGGTGCAGCCGTTTCGTCTCTATGTCCAGGCGATAGACGGCGTTGCCCTCGCGCAGTGCGATGTACAGGTCGCCGTTCGGTGCGAACGCCAGCGCCCTGGGCCCGTTGAGGGGTGTGCCCTCAAGCGGCGCGCCGTCCGGAGTGGGCTCGCGCTCGCCGGTGCCCGCAAACGTCGTGACCAGCCCGCTGGTGAGGTCGACGCGCCGGATGCGGTGGTTCCCGATGTCCGCGATGTAGAGTCCGCCCTTCCCGTCGAGGGTGATCGAGTGCGGACGGCTGAAGACCGCGGCCACCGCCGGCCCGCCATCACCGGAGTAGCCGCTCTCACCCGTGCCAGCGATAGTCGAGATCAATCCCGTGCCGGCGTCGACCTTGCGGACGACCGCGTTGCGCATCTCGACGAAGTACATGTGTCCGTCGGAGTCGAAGCGGACCTCGTAGGGATCGTCCAAGTCGGCGCGAGCGGCCGGCCCGCCGTCGCCGGAATAGCCAGTCTGGCCCGTTCCGGCCACGGTTGAGATCGACCCGTCGGCCATGTCGATGCGGCGGATGCGGTCGGTGTCGATCTCGCACACGTAAAGGGCCCCGTCCGGGCCCAGCGTCAGCCCGTACGGGTTCCCAACACGGGCTTCGACTGCCGGCCCTCCGTCGCCGGTGGCGCCGGATATGCCTGTCCCGGCCACGGTCTGGATGGACGTTTCGGCCGAGAGGCCGGACAATGCGAGCAGCCCCGCGATCAGGAGTCTCATGGCGCCAGAGTAGCAGTCCCGGAGCCACCCGCAGCTCAGCGGCGCGAGAAAGCCGAAGCCGGTGGCCGCTGCAAGACCGGCGGCCTCGTTCGGCGGTCTTAAGGGGAGCCACAGAAATAAGCTACCGTTCTTTGTGTAATCGCGCCATGACGCATC